>JBFLKI010000154.1:0-69128 GCA_040883135.1 Desulfotignum sp.
GGCACGGCAGCCCTGTCCACCGCCATGGCCGCCTGCGGCGTCGGCGCCGGAGACGAGGTCATTGTGCCGCCATTCACTTTTGTGGCCACATTTGAGGCCGTGCTTCAGGCCGGGGCCGTCCCGGTGTTCGGGGAGATCGACGAGACCCTGTGCCTGAACCCGGACCGGTTGAGTGCCGTGCTGACCCCGAAAACAAAGGCGGTCGTTCCGGTTCACATGTGCGGGGCCATGGCCCGCATCGATGAAATCAAAGAGTTCTGTGACCGAAACGGCCTGATCCTGCTGGAAGATGCCTGCCAGTCCCTGGGAGCCACCTTTCAGGGGAAACATCTGGGCACCTTCGGCAAGGCGGGATGCTTTTCCTTTGATGCGGTCAAAACCGTAACCTGCGGGGAAGGGGGTGCCGTGATCACCGATGATCCGGCCGTCTATGACATCTGCCATCAATACGCGGATCACGGTCATGATCATCTGGGCGGACCGGACCGGGGCGCGGACGACCATCCCATTTTAGGCATCAACTACCGCATCTCGGAACTCAATGCCGCCGTGGGGCTGGCCCAGCTCAGAAAGCTGGATCAGATTCTTGACATACAGCGCAAACACAAACAGGTGCTCAAGGATGCCATGGCTGAAATGCCCGGCATCTCGTTCAGACACCTGCCCGATCCTGCCGGGGATTCCGCGACATTTTTAAGCTTCATGCTGCCAACCGAGGATAAGACCCGGCAGGCGGCCAGAGCGCTGGCCCAAAACCAGGCGCCTTGCCCGTACTGGTATGACAACAACTGGCATTATTTCAGAAAATGGGATCATTTGAAAAAAATGACCAGTGCCGCCCCCCTGGCCGCCCAGTTATGCAGCCACCTGCCGGACTACGCCCGGGTGGAACTGCCGGAATCCGATGCGGTCATGAAACGCACCCTGTCGATGCAGATCATGCTCTCCTGGACTGATACGGATCTGGAGCGGCGCGTGGCAGCCGTTGAAACATCCCTCAAAAACCTCTGATACAGACAAACTAAAGGAACCCCATGTTCAGAAACTTCAAACTGGTGCCCCGGGTGATCTTCGGCCGGGGCTGTTTTGCACAGCTCGATGAGATCCTCTCGCCGCAACGCATCACTCCGGAAGACTGGGCGGTATTTGTCACGGATGACGTATTTACCGGAACGCCCCTGGCATCCCGCATCCCGCTGCATGACAATGACCTGCTGCTGTATGTAAACGTGGATGACGAGCCAAAAACCGGGTATGTGGACCAGCTCACCCAACAGGTGAAAACAGCTCGCCCCACCCTGCCCTGCTCTGTTGTGGGCATCGGCGGCGGGTCCACCATGGACCTGGCCAAGGCCGTCTCATTGATGCTCACCAATCCAGGCTCTTCCACCCAGTACCAGGGCTGGGATCTGATCCGGCATCCGGCCGTCTATCATGCCGCCGTGCCCACCCTGTCCGGTACCGGCGCCGAGGTGTCCCGCACCACCGTGCTCACCGGGCCGGAAAAAAAACTAGGGCTGAATTCAGACTACACCGTGTTCGACCAGGTGGTCCTGGACCCGGAACTGACGGCCGGAGTCCCGAAAGACCAGCATTTCTACACCGGCATGGACTGCTATATTCACTGCATCGAATCTTTGGCCGGCACCTATCTGAACGAATTTTCCAAGGCCTACGGAGAAAAATCCCTGGAGCTTTGCCGCCAGGTGTTTCTGGAAGATCACCCGGATTCCGCGGATAAGCTGATGATGGCCTCGTTTTTCGGGGGTATGAGTATTGCCTACTCCCAGGTGGGGGCCTGCCACGCCCTGTCCTACGGGTTGTCCTATCTGCTGGGCATCCACCACGGGGTGGGGTGCTGCATTGCATTTGATGCGCTGGAAGAATTCTATCCTGACGGGGTCAGGGAATTCCGCGAGATGATGGAAAAAACCGGTGTGGACATCCCCAGACAGGTGGTCAAAGGCCTGGACGATAGTCAGATGGACACCATGATCAACGTGGCCCTGGGATTGGCCCCGCTGTGGGAAAACTGTCTGGGCAAAGACTGGCAGACCCTTATGACCAGGGACAGGGCACGGTCCCTGTTTCTGAAAATGTAAGGGGTTGTGTCCATGCCCATTGCCGTTATCCCTTCCCGTTTTGGCTCCAGCCGTCTTCAGGGAAAACCGCTGATGCCCATTGCCGGCAAACCCATGATCCAGCGGGTGTATGAGCAGGCCCAAAAATCCCCGGTGGTGACCGGCGTGTGGGTGGCCACGGATGATGAGCGCATTGTTGCCGCCGTGCAGGCGTTCGGGGGCAATGCGGTCATGACGTCTGACACCTGCCGGTCCGGCACCGACCGGGTGGCGGAGACCGCCACCATCCTCAAACTCGAACCGGATGAAATCGTCATCAATATCCAGGGAGACCAGCCCGTGTTCGACCCCCGGTCCATGGATGACCTGATCGCCCCGTTTAACCGGAACCCGGGAGTAGAGATGACCACCCTGGCATTCAAAATCCGGGACCCCAGGGAAATCACCGACCCCAAGGATGTCAAAGTGGTTTTTGACAACCGGGGACAGGCCCTGTATTTCTCCCGGGCCCGGATCCCGTTTCCCAGGGATGCGGAAACCCGCACCGATTATTACAAACACCTGGGTTTTTACGCCTATAAAAAATCGTTTCTAGACCGGTTCGTCTCCTTGCCCACAAGCCGGTGCGAAGCCGTTGAAAAACTGGAGCAGCTGCGGGCACTCGAGCACGGATTCCCCATCCATGTGGTGATCACGGCATTTGATTCCCCGGAAATCGATGTGCCCGATGACATCCAACGGGTGGAAAAGGCGCTGCGGCAATGCTGAATCCGTCTCACTCCCATTATAAAATCATTCATACCACTTGTCACACCCAGTGGGGCGGACTGGAAAAACGCATTTTCAACGAAGCGGTATGGATGAGGAACCAGGGTC
Organism: Desulfotignum sp.; assembly: GCA_040883135.1. Classification (GTDB taxonomy): domain Bacteria; phylum Desulfobacterota; class Desulfobacteria; order Desulfobacterales; family Desulfobacteraceae; genus Desulfotignum. The sequence continues at coordinate 2,958 of JBFLKI010000154.1, forward strand.
ATCAGATTATCATCATTGCCCCCAGAGAATCTCCACTGTTCAAACGAGCCAAAAAACAAGGATTCCATGTCTATGCCATTTCGTTTTCCCGAATTGGATTTATCGCTGATTACCGGACTCTGGTCCGAATCTTTCAAAATGAACTGCCCGATATCGTCAACACCCATGGCAACAGCGATACCAAAATTGCGCTACCGGCAGCCGAAAAAACAAAGGTTCCCTGCCGGATAATATCCCGCCACATCAGTGCGCATGTGAAAAATTCCTGGTACAACCGCCTGTTATACAAACGATTGTGCCACTATGTGTTTACCACCGCGGATTATACCACACGGCATTTGCAAACGCTTTTCAATCTCAAAGACACACAGGTTTTTTCCATTCCCAGCGGAATTCTTCCGCCAGACACCCTGCCTTCCAGGGAATCCGCCAGAAAAAATCTGGCTGAAGCGCTTGGATGCCCCTCAGATACAAGGTTTTTGGGATTTGTGGGCCGCCTATCCGAAGACAAGGGTGTAGCCACCCTGGTCCAGGCATTCCAACAGCTATCGCGTCATCTTCCCCATCACCTCGTACTGGTGGGAGACGGCCCGGATGCTTACCGGGACCGGCTGGAAAAAATGGGCCGGGATTCAGATACCCGCTCCCGGATACATTTTACAGGATTCATGGATGATGTCTGGTCTGTTTACCGGGCTCTGGACTGCAAGGTGCTGGCCTCTGAAAACATCAACGGCATCCCATTTGAAGGGGTGCCCCAGGCGTTGCTGGAAGCCATGTATTGTGAGTGTCCGGTCATCGGCTCGAGAACCGGGGGCATACCCGATATCATAGACCATGACACAACCGGACTTCTTTTCAGCGACAATGATGCGAATGAACTCTCCGAGATGATTTTACAGACGCTACGTGACACTGATGCCGCACAAAAGCGGGCAAAAACCGCCAAAGAAACGGTTGAAAAAGATCATACCATCGACGCCATGGGCAAAAAAATTCTAAAGATATACCACCTTCATCACCTGTGGCATGGCAATGTCTTTGCCGGTGACTGACGGTGTTCGTCTTTGCCGGACATCTCATGGTTTTTGCAAGAACACCTGCATTTCCTGAAATCCATGATGGCCGTTCTGCCCGGGTTTCTGTGCCGTCAATGCTGGCTGATTTGCAGGTTCCACTCCCTTCCTGCCAGCCATAAAAAGACAAACGCACCGCTGGAACATCCGGCAGTTTAAGCTGCGGAACATCTGTTTTCATCAACCGACCGATGGGACAATGATCCAGACATTTTTGCGTTTTCATGACAGGTCAATTTTCCGGCGGCCGGATACCTGTCAAGGATTCCAGACCTTTTGATTTGAAATGACATTTGGCATACTTGTAAAACGTGCCTTCAAAATTTCCCAGGGCTATGATAAAGCCCGGCCATCCGTCCAAAAAGCCCAGTTTGAGCACATACAGAGAAAATGCAGACCACAGGCCGTGCATCAGGGCGCCGAACATGCCCGGTCGACGGCCGGATTCATACATCTTTCGGGCCCCCAGAGTGGAATATCGGTTGGCTTTGTGAATGACCTCCTCCAGATTTTTGAACGGTACCTGATAAATATAGGAAGTTAACGTCCCGCAGGGTTTTTCACTGATCACTTCGTAACGCTCGTGAACCGCATCATTCATGAATGTCAGAGCCCTTTTACGGAACAGCTGGGGCTGGCGGAAATCCGGATAAAACCCTCCATATCGGATCCATTTTCCCATGAAATAGTTGCGCCGGGGCACATAATAGGCATCCTTGCTGTCCGGATCCATGATGATCTGGCGGATTTCCTCTTCAGCGGAACGGGTGCAGCGTTCATCCGAATCCAGACTAAAAATCCAGTCATGGGTACAGGCGGCCATGGCCTTGTTCCGCAGATCCCCGAATCCTGAAAACGCAATCTGCACTAGCCGTGCTCCGAGATTCTCGGCAATGGCGGCCGTTGCATCGGTGCTGAATGAATCGGCCACCACGATCTCATCCGCCCATGCCACACTCTGAATGGCATCCTTGATTTTATCTTCCTCGTTATACGCGATAATGTAAACAGACAGTTTTGGCATAAATCACCCGGTCCTGTTTTCAGATGAATTCAAATGAGAGGGTGTGGTGTTCATCTCCAGACTGTTCAGCCCGTTTTTGCACACGTGAGAACCTGCCGCCATGGATTGTTCCAGCAACCGGTCATTGTCAGCCAGACGGGTCCGGGGATTTTCCGGGTGCCACAGATGATAGCATACCGCCCGGAAAGGGTGCTCCTTACGGACCAGGCCATATTTGAACAGGCGGACGACAAATTCGGAATCTTCCCGGCCCCAGCCCGTGAAATCGTGGTTGAATCCGTTCACCGCAATCACATCCGCCTTGAAAATCCCCATATTGCAGCTTCGGATGCCTGACAACCGATGGCCTTTTTTCAGACTCGGGAAAAACGGGATCCGAAAAATATGGTGGGCATTACCGAGGCGGCCGGCCAGGGTTTGACACACTAGACGGCCGAAAGAAAAGCAATCTGTTTTGTCAAACGCCGGAGTCGACTTCCCGTCCACCAATACCCGTTTCCCCTGAAAAAAACAGCCTGATTCCGCCAGATCCAGGTGATCCGAGACAAAATACCTGTCCGGAATACAATCACCATCCAGAAATACCAGGTAATCACCCGCGGAGGCTGCAACCGCCCTGTTCCTCGCCCGGGCCGCACGAAACCCCAGATCCTTCTGCCAGATATGAAAAAATGCCGGACCGGACCGGTTTTCAAAGCTTCCCAAAAGGGTCCGGGTCTTTGGACCGGACCCGTCATCCGCCACCAGGATCTCATCGGGCAGCCGGGTCTGGGCATAGAGCGCCTCCAGCACTTTTTTCAATGCATCCGGACGGTTATAGGTGGTGACGATCACGGACAGTTTCATTTTTCCCCCGTTTTTTTTCGGATGGCGTCATGCACCTGGTCCACTGACAGGTCTTTCATGCATCTGAAATCATACCGGGTACAGGGATGTTTTGCATAGCAGGGGGCACAGGACAGCGCCAGCTGAATCACGGTGTGAATATCCCCGTAGGGTCCGGTACGAACCGGATTGGCCGGGCCGAATATGGCAAACACCGGAATGTTCAATGCAGCGGCCAGGTGCATGGGACCGGTGTCGTTGCAAACAAAAAATGCAGCCCGCCTGATCACGGGAATCAGTTCCTTGAGCCGGGTCTTCCCGGCAATGGAGCAGGCGCTTCCCTTTGAATGGGCCACCACAATATCGGCAACACCCGCTTCATTGGCCGATGCGATGATCACGCTGGGCAGGCGCAGGCGGGACGCCAGTTCCCCGAATTTTTCCGCCGGCCACTGATTGGCCGGCTTACCGGCAGCCGGGGCCATGACCACATATTTTTCAGGAAGGGTCTGTAAAATTTCCGGATCCGGATCATGGGGGGGCAGTGGATATGCAATTTCCTGCCTGGCACATCCCATGAAGCGGGCGATCTCCAGATACCGGTCAATGGCATGGATATCCATGCTGCCGTGAATCTTGTGGGTATAAAAAAATGGACTGCCTTCATCTGATTCTTTGAACCCCAGTCGGATCGGTGCCTGGGAAAACCAGGTGATCACCCCGGACCGGAACAGCCCGGACAGGTCAATCGCCACATCATATCCCGCCTGTTTCAGGTTTTTTCTGAGCGCCACGATTTCCTTGACCGTGTCTCCCAGGCAGGACCATTTTTTCCACTGATCTTTGTTAATGACCCACAGGGTATGAATCATGGGATGGTCTTCCAGAAAGGTATGCAGTCCGTGGGCCACCACCCAGTCCACCTGAGCGTGGGGAAACGTTGTTTTGACAGCGTAAAGAAACGGCAGGGAATGAATGATGTCTCCAAACGCACTGGGTTTGACGATCAGAATTTTTTGAATGGATGAAAACAGGTTTATTTCTCCTTGAATTTCAGGACCCGGCCCTTGTATTCAGCAGCCGGCAGCAGGTGTCAAAAACCATGTCCACGGTGATGCGGTCCATACATGCATGGTCGGTGGGGCACTCGTCCTTTAAGCAGGGGGCACAGGAGACCGGTACCCGGATCATGCGGCTGACCGGGCTGTCCGGGGAGGTAGCCACCGGATCGGTGGAGCCGATCACCGCCACCTGGGGAATATGGAGCGCCGCAGCCGCGTGCATGAGGCCCGAATCATTGGTCACAAACAGATCACACCGGTGTATCAGTGCAAACGCCTGACCCAGTCCGGTATTGCCTGCCAGATTCACACAACAGCCCGGTGCCATGGCAGCGATCTGTTCACCCAGATCATGATCGCCAGGTCCACCGAAAATCAGAATCTTTGTGTCAAAGGTATCTGCCAGGCGACGGCACAGGGCCGCATATCGATCGGGGAACCAGCGTTTGGCAGTGCCGCCGGTGGCGCCGGGGTTGATACCCAGCACCCGATCCCTCCGGTTTTGTTTGATGCCCGACAGCAGAACATCGGCCCTTTTCTGATCGGCCCGGGAAATATACAGATCCATGTCCCGGCCATCAATTGCCATCCCGGCACCTCTCAGAATCCCCAGATAATAATCGATGAGATGGGTCTTTTTCAGCGCCGGATCCAGAGGGATGGCCGGCCTGAGCAGCAGGGTTCTGGCATCGGTGTTGTACCCCACCCGTAAGGGGACTTTTGCCAGAAACACCAGCAGGGCCGCTTCAAAGGCATTCTGCATGAGAATGGCCAGATCGAACCGCCGGCGCCGGATATCCTTTGCCAGACGCAGGGTTCCCATCCCCATTTTATGGCGTCCCGCATGGTCATACACCATGATCTCGTCCACATGGGGATTGGATGCATATACCGGGATCACCCAGGGTTTGGCCAGCACCGTGATATGCGCTTCCGGAAAATTTTTGCGTACGGCCCGGATCACCGGCGTGGTCATGACGGCGTCTCCCACCCAGTTGGCGGCCCGGATCAGAATCCGTCGGCAGGATTGATTGGATATCTGTTTCTTCATTATTTTCAGTTCAGGACCGGGCTTTGGTTTCGGGCCACACACACCAGGGTTTGGTCTTCCACCGGTTGTGCACCCAGAAATACTGGTCCGGACACTGGCGGACCATGGTTTCCACCGCCGTGGTGAACCGCTGGGTATTGGTTTCGATGTCCGTGATGACATCCCCTGTGACCGTCACAGGCACCTCCGGCAGAAACCGGATGATAAACCGGCGGCCATACCGGATGGTATACATGGGCACCACCGGGGCCCCTGTTTTCATGGCCAGTTTAGCCAGGCCGCTGTTGGTACAGGCCGGCCGTCCGAAAAAACGGACAAACACACCTTTGTACCAGTCAACGTTCTGATCGATCAGGGTGCCCACCACCCCGCCCCGGGCCAGGATCTCTTCCAGTTTTTTTGACGCGCCCCGCATCGGGATCATGATCACCCCGAACCGCTGTCTGATTTTTCTTATCAGCCGTTCCAAAGGAACAAAGTCCAGCTTCCTGTAGATGGCGTATCCTTTCAACCCGGTACCTTCAATGGCAGGAATCAACATCTCAAAATTGCCCATATGACAGGTGATCACCAGGACGCCTTTTCCTTTTGCATGGGCGGCTTTCACATGCGCCAGGCCTTCAATCGAAAAATGAGACAGGAACCGGGATTTGGAGAGCCGGGTCGACCAGGCCACTTCAAACAGCATGGCCGCGATATTTACGAATGCCTGCCGGGCTGTTTGTTCAATCTTCTCTTCAGGCCATTCCCGGCCAAAGGCATAGGTCAGATTGTCAAGGGTGATCTCACGATGGCGTTTGTCCATCCGAAACCAGATTTGTCCAAGTGCGTTGGCAAGAAGATCTGCCAGCGGAACCGGTATTTTCCCCATCAAAAAAACCAGCTGCGTCAACAGCCGGTATATCTGTTCATCTCTCATCGCTTCTGACGTTTCATATCTGAATAACGGTTTCAACCAACCGGCGAAACCCGGATTCACTGTCAAGTGACAGGCTGATCCCGACAACCGCCAGGTCCATGGGCCAGACAATTGTTTTTTCCAGCCTGACCCGGTCTTTCTCTGTGGTCACCAGCATGTCCGCGTTCAGGGCCAGTGCCCTTTGCTGTATCTGTAAAACATCCGCCCTCTTATACCGGTAATGATCCGAAAATTCAAGATGATCCAGGATATTGGCCCCAAGATGCCGGATCGTGCGGTAAAACGTTCGATTGTCTGCGATACCGGAAAAAAGGACCACGGAAACACCTTGAAACCAGTCAAGCGCTGTCGTTTTCTTGGAATTTCCCCAGATCAGACCATGCCTGGTTTCCTTCCGGGAGCCCGACGGGTCGATCCCGGCCAGAAACGGGTGATGCCGGGCGAAGAACACCGGCAGATCCGGCGAAGCACCAGAAACCCAGTGAGATTTTTTCATGGCGTTTTCAGGACACCTTGTCAGAATCACTGCATCGGCCCGGGCCAGGGCCGGTATTGGGGGTTCCCTTAGGCGGCCTGCCGGCAGAAGCCGGCCGTTTCCCAGAGGAGAGTCATGATCCATCAAAACCAGATCCAGGTCCCTTTTCAACCGCACATGCTGGAACCCGTCATCCAGTATCACCACATCCACCTTCAACCGTTCCAGGGCCAGGCATCCGGCCTGGTATCGGTCCCTGCCCACCACCACGGGAAACCGTTTCAGGGACGCCATCATATACGGCTCATCGCCGGCCTGCCGGGCATCCAGAAACAGACGGGAGCCATCGCCCACAACGGCAGCCGTCTTCTCAAGCGTTCCCTTGTATCCCCGGCTAATGACCACCGGATGTTTTCCCATTTGATGCAACAGGTCTGCCAGGTATACAGCCATAGGGGTTTTTCCGGTGCCGCCGGCCGTGATATTACCGATGGAAATCACCGGACAGGGAAGCGTTTTCCGGCGAAACCGCCCCGTGTCATACCCTTTGTTTCTAAATGCCACCCCGGCCCCATATCCCAGGGACACCGCCTTGAGAAGGGTGTCAAAAGAGAGAAACGGAACAGGTCCCTGCCGTTGGGATGCCTGGATGATTTTTTTTTCAAGTGATTTGAGCATCATCTTTTTCCGATTTCAAGCTGCGACAGAACTGACAGGGTGCGCCCCACAGCCCCGGCATTTTCCTGAAACACGGCAAAGGCATTGTGTCCCATATCCGCAGCCCGGTCCGGCCGGGTGAGCAGATCCGTCAGATGACGGGTCAGTGATCCGGTATCCTTCACTTGGCAGGCCCCTTTCCGGGCCGTCAGCAGGGCGGCCACTTCCGCAAAATCTTCCATATGAGGACCAAACAGAACGGGTTTTTCAAACATGACCGGCTCCAGGGGATTGTGCCCACCGCACGGGACCAGAGACCCACCGATAAAGGCCACGTCACAAACGGCATAGGCTTTTGCCAATACACCAAGGCAATCCAGGAGCATGACTTCTGCATCTTTGGGCCGATTCCGGGTGGTGGAAAGCAATACAGATCTCCCCCCTTTTTTGAAAATTTCTTCAGCCACCCGGGCACACCGGGACGGATCTCTGGGCGCAATCAGCAGTTTCAGGTCAGGCACCCGCTTTCGTACCTGCTGAAAAACCTCCCACAACAGGGATTCTTCGCCTGGATGGGTGGATCCGGCGATCCACAGCCGGTGGATTTCTGTAATGTGAAACCATTTTTCAAGGTCGCTTCTCTCCGTGTCATTCAGGGTTTTTAACGGCTGATCAAACTTAATATTTCCGGCCACAACCAGCCGGAATTCAGGGACCCCCAGGGCATTAAACCGTTCCAGATCCCGACGGGTCTGCACCAGGACATGGGTCAGCCTGGAAAAAAACAGGGCCGTTGCCGGCCCCAGCCGGCGGTACCCGTCAAACGCCCGGCGCGACAACCGGGCATTGACCAGAACCACGGGAATATTCTTCCGGGCCATGGCATAGAGAAATCCGGGCCAGAGGTCAGTTTCCACCAGGCAGACCCATGCCGGATCAATCCGGCGCCGGACCCTGGCCACGGCCCAGGGCAGATCAAAGGGGAAATAGGCCAGTTGGGAGACCAGGGGCGAATCAGCCCGATAAAACAGGGTGCGGGCCATATCGTACCCGGTCCGTGTAGATGCCGTGAAAACGATCGGTGTCTCCGGAAAAAGCGCATGCACGGCCGTAACCAGCGGCAGGGCGGATTGGACCTCTCCCAGGGAAAGGGCATGAATCCAGATCGGTTTTCGGGGACCGGTCCGCTGTTTAATCCCGGTACACCATCCCAGACGCTGCAACAGATTGGCCCGTCTTTTTTCGGAAACCAGCCAGAGAAACGGCAGCAGTGGCAGCACCAGAATGAATCCGGTCGTAATCAGAATGTAATAACACCATATCATGAGGCTCATTCCGTGTTGATCAGAAAAATAATGCCGCCGGCCAGGAAAAACGCATTGGCCACCCAGGGTGCCAACTGTGCCGGCAGCACCCCGGCATACCCCATGGACAAACAGATGCCGTAAATCACCCAGTAAAAAAAGGAAATCACTACCCCCAAGCCCACAGCGGCGGGCAGGTTCGTTCCGGCAAACGAACGCATTCCGGCAGCGGCACCGGTCAGGGCCATGATGACACAGATGAATGGAAACGCTATCTTGCCGTACATGTCCACCTCATAAGTGGTGGCATCATACCCTTCACCCCGGACCTTGTCTACATAGTCCTTTAATTCGAAGAACCCCATTTCATCGGATTTTTTCACCCATTGACCCAGGTCTTCGGGCACTACCCCCAGATCGGCCAGCGTCATGTCCGACTGGGTCACATCATAGTCATCAGTCTCCGGGTTATAGGTTTGGACGACCACCTCCTCCAGTAGCCACTGGTCCAATTCATATCTGCCGGAACGGGCATCGATGCGGGATATCAGAAAAAAATCATCGTCCAGTGTGGTGGCGCAAACGCCGGCCACGGTTTTCCGGACCGGGTCAAAAAAACGGATATGTACCAGTCGGTTGGCAGACCGAATCCAGAGATTATTTCGGTTCTGGGTCATCTGATTCTGTTTCCGGATCTCATACTGACGAATATCATTGGATTTGGCCATGGACAGCGGTACCAAAGATTCTCCCAGGATAAACATCACTCCGGCCAGTACCAGACTGACTCCCACAGCAGGTTTCACCAGAAAGTACACGGAGATCCCCGATGATTTCACCGCGGTGAGCTCATTGTTCCGGTTCATCAGTCCAAACACGGTGATGGCAGCCAGAAGAATGGCGGCCGGGGTCAGCTGGACAAACATGAACGGCAGCTTGAGAACCACATACCAGAAAGCATGGATCAGCGAAATATCGGACTCAAGAAACTTGTCCATACGCGACAAATAGTCGATGACCACGAACAACGCCATGATCAGGGCCTGGATCACGCCGAAAAACTTGAAAAACTCCCTGAGCCAGTATCTATGCAGGCAGGTCATGGCGCATCAGTTTTGTATACAAATATTTGAGCCAAACCCCGGCCTTTGCCAAAAATTTCGGCAACCTGACCGGATTTTCATCGGCATTGCGTTTGAGCAGATACCCTCCTGTCCCGGCCATGACCAGGTTGGGAATCCACATGCCGAAAACCGGAGGAAACCGGCCGGTTTCTCCGGCAGACCACCCGGCAGCCAGAAACATATAATAAACCACCAGAAAAAAAACACCCAGGCCCAGTCCGGAAGATCGACCTGTCACCAGAGACTGAGCCCCGAGAGGAAAGGCCAGCAATCCCAGGAAAAGGCAGGCAAACGGTACGGAAAATTTTTCATGCAGCACCATCTTTGCCTCGCTCATTTTTTTATCATCCGCCTTACCGGCACGGATAAAATTCATCAGTTCCCGGAGGCTGTATTCATCAAGATCCTTTTGGATATTTTTGTCTCCACCCTGCTGAATCCGGGCCAGATCGATATTGATATCATAATGTCCGAACCGGATATTGGACACCTCTTTTTTTTCGATGTCCACCTGGTTGATCATGCCGTTGTATAGCCGGATGGTATACATGTTTCTGTTCTGTGACAGAATCAGGCGGCCTTGCGGGGCAATTGAGATCCGGGTCATGCCCTTGACGGTTCTGTCTTCGATGAATACATCGGTCAGATCTCTGGTTTTCAGATCCACCTGGGACACATAGATCATGATATCTTCCAGCCGGGTGTTGAACTGCCGTTCCTCCAGGGCCAGATCCATACTGGAACGGGCCAGTTCCAGCGTTTTCTCTGTGACGGACAGCTTTCCCCAGGGTACGGCGAACACGGTAATGAAAAGAGTCACCCCGGTGCCCAGCAAACAGAAAATCAGTACCGGGGGAAGCAGCCGGTAAAGGGACAGGCCCGCGCCTTTGACTGCGGTCATTTCATTTTCCACGGACATGCGCACAAAAATCAGCAGCACGGCAATCATCACGGACATGGGAATGGTGAATTCCAGAAACCGGGGCAGGGTATATAAGATCATCAGCAGCACGGCAATCACATCTGCATTGTAATTGACCACCAGATTCATGATTTCCGGAATCCGGGTCATCAGAAACACAAAGGTCAGAAAACACAGACTGATTCCGAACGGCGGAAAAAATTCTCTGAAGATATACCGGTTTATAGTGGTAGAGGCACGCATATGCACTGTAATTATAAGTTTGGTTTTCCGGTGTCAAGGCAAGATGCAGTTTCGGGTTTTCAAACCCGGTTTTTCATGGTATGAAACCGGTCATGAACTGCATCATCATTGCCGGCGGCAGACTGAATCCGGTCCGGACCCGGTCCTGGTCCCGTCAGATCCAGACCCTGCTGAAAACAGCGGATCTGATTATCGCCGCTGACAGCGGTGCCGGGCACATGAAAAAAACCGGATTCCTGCCCCATGTGATTGTCGGGGATCTGGATTCCATCGACCCGGACACGCTGGCTTTTTTCCGGAAAAACCAGGTACCGGTTCAGTCCCACCCCAGCCGAAAGAACAGGACCGATATGGCACTTTGCGTGGACTACGCAATGTCCCAAGGTGCCACCCACATGACCATGCTGGCCGCCACCGGCACCCGGCTGGATCATACACTGGCAAATATTCTGCTGCTGATGCCTCTGGCGGATGCGGGTATTGCAGCCAGAATCATAGATGAAAAAAATGAGATTTGTGTGGTGAAAGATCGGGTGGAGCTGACTGGAAACCCCGGAGATCTGGTGTCTCTGATTCCCTTGACCCCCACGGTCCAGGGGGTCACCCTCAAAGGGCTGTCCTATCCACTCGAAAATCATACCCTGAAAATGGGAACCACTCTGGGGATCAGCAATTTTTTTTCAGCCTCTTGTGCACAAATTTTTATCCGGTCTGGCACACTCCTTGTGGTACGATCCATGGATTGAAACAAAAAAGGTGTGCGGTTACCCGCACACCTTTTTGGTATCCTTATATATCTAGGATTAATCGCACGACCCGGAACATCCGCCGCACCCGGGTGCGCCGAGATCCATGTTGGAATCCAGGTGAAACCCCATGCCCGTAAAGTCAATTTTGATCCGTTCCGCTTTCTCCATGAAATCTTTGTCCACAACAAATTTGTGTCCTTTCACGTCAAAGCTGTCATCCGAATTTTTAGGCTCATCCAGAGCCATGGCCAGAGAAGGTCCCCCTCAGCCGCCGGAATTTAGAAAAATTCGAATCGGAGTCGGTTCTTTCCCCTGAAAATAATTGTCGATCTGCTCTTTTGCAGGATCTGTAAGTTCAATCATTGCTAATCTCTCCTTATGGTTTGATGAATTCAGGTTATGCCTGCCTGAATAGTTATTATTTTAATCACCGTGTCCGGGCCTGTCAATGTTTAGACGTGTTTGTTTTCCCGTTTTTCTGAATCCCCTTGCAAATTACAGGGATTTCTGCAAAGAATAATTTAAAATTATAATTTTAACATGCCGGCGGGAATGACGCAATGAAAATACTTGTCACCGGCGGGGCCGGATATATTGGCAGCCACACCTGTGTGGCGCTTCTGAACCAGGGCCATGACGTGGTGGTGGTGGACAATCTGTGCAACAGCTCCGAGGTTTCTATAAACCGGGTAAGGGAAATCACCGGCAGACCCCTTGATTTTTTCAAAGTGTCCCTGCTGGACAACGAGGGGCTCACCCGGATTTTTTCCCGGCACCGGCCAGATGCAGTGATCCATTTTGCCGGACTCAAAGCAGTGGGAGAATCCACAGCCATTCCGCTGACGTATTTTCACAACAATGTCACCGGCACATTGAATCTGCTGTCGGTCATGGCTGAATCCGGCGTAAAAAAAATCCTTTTTTCCTCCTCCGCCACGGTGTATGGAGAACCAGACACCCTGCCCATCAAGGAAGATTTCCCTCTGTCCGTTACCAACCCATACGGCCGGACCAAACTGATGATCGAGCAGATCCTTCAGGATCTCTTCTTGTCTGATCCAACATGGCACATAGCCCTGCTGCGTTATTTCAATCCGGTGGGGGCCCATCCCAGCGGCCTGATTGGAGAGGACCCTCTGGGGATTCCCAACAATCTGGTTCCCTACATCGCCCGGGTGGCCATTGGTGCACTTGATTCGGTTCAGGTGTTCGGCAATGATTATGACACTCCGGACGGCACCGGCATCCGGGATTACATTCATGTGTCCGATCTGGCGGAAGGCCATGTGAAAACCCTGCCCAAACTGACGGCCGAGCCCGGTGTTCTGATCTACAACCTGGGCACCGGCAGAGGATATTCCGTGCTTGAAATGATCCAGGGATTTGAACGCGCCTGCGGCCGTCCCATCCCCTATCAAATCGTTTCCCGGCGGCCCGGGGACATCGGGGCCTGCTGGGCAGACCCGGACAGGGCGAGAAAAGAACTGGGATGGCATGCAAAAAGATCTTTGGACGACATGTGCGCAGACACCTGGCGATGGCAGCGGAAAAACCCACATGGTTATGACCGGTTATAGCCTCGCCCCGCAAGATCCCGTCCAGGTGGCCATCGGTGCCCGGCTCAGAAACTGCCCCCGGATCGATACGATGGGATTCCGGCCCAATTTTTCCGATTATACTTTCGACCAGCAGCAGCGGCTCTTATCAGCCCCTCGAATCCTCTATCCCACCGCTTTCTATGCCGGTTTGTTCAATGCCATGGGAAAACCCACATTCCCCAGTTTTCACACCTACACCTTTGCCATGGACAAAATCCGGCAAACCGCTATATTTCAGATGCAGGGCATTCCACACCCTATCACCCGGATTTTTTACGGCCCCCGCCAGAAACAGAACATCGGGGCCCTGTTTCCTTTTCCGTTTGTCGCCAAGATTCCCCGGGGATCCGCCCGGGGCAACGGGGTTTTTCTTATCCGTGATCAGGCGGAGTTGTCTGCGTATCTGGCCCGAAAACACCCGGCCTATATCCAGGAATACCTGCCCATAGACCGCGACATCCGAGTGATCATCATCGGGAAAAACGTGGCGCTGGCATACTGGCGGATAGCCCCGAAAGGAAGGTTCATGACCAACATTTCCCAGGGTGGGCGGATCTGTTTTGATCCGGTACCGGCAAAGGCCCTGGAACTGGCACTGTCAACCGCCGACAAATGCGGCTGGGATGATGTGGGCATCGATATTGTGGAATTCCGGGGCCGGTTTCTGGTGCTGGAAGGAAACATGAAATACGGCACCAAAGGTTTTCAGAAAGCGGGAATCAACTACAAACAGATGCTGTGTGACAAGATTCTCACCGGCGAAATCTGACCTGCCGGTAAGAGAGATCTTTTGTTCAGAATTCCGGTTGGCCGGGTTATCCGGGCTCAGCTACAGCAACCCGGCATCTGCCTCGTCCTTCTCCCATTCAGACACATAGTCGTGAACAGCGGCATACCTGGCATTTCCCCGGGGTTTCAACAGCACATACCCCATCGCATCCAGATGATTCTCCAGAAGATCGAAGAATGCGGCAGCCACCTGCTGAACGTCATCTCCGGGAACCGGAAACGCATTCATCCGGTCCGTCACCATCCGGGTCAGGTGTCCTTCAGGAACAAAAAAATCACACTTCACATGGTTCCATTCCTCGGGAAACGGCTGGATTTTCCATGGAATCAGGTGCTCGGGCCGCAGAACCCGGGGGTTTTTGGGGTTGAACTCCGACCGGACAATCTTTGTTTTTCCCGAAGAAAATCCCGTCAATTCCTCGAGCACATCCCGGGCCGTATGCCCGAATATCCATTCCTCGGGCGCCAGAAGGACCGGGGGATATTCCGCACTGGTCAACGCGAATTCAAATGGTCCGCTTTCTTTCCAGAACCGCTTGAAATCTGATGAATGGGGCAGAATTCGTCTGATCACCGACATATCTGTTTTTTGCTTGATCATGGTCTTCCGCTTATAAACCAGATAAGGTTCCGATTCAAGAAAAACCGCATAAAAAAACGATATCCACACATATATTCTCTTGACCGGCAACCGGTTTTCTGTTAACCATTCAATCCTATCATGGTTAACCAGGCATCCCATACCCGACAGATCATTCTGGAACGGTTCTACAGAGCGAAACACGTCACCGTTTCCGGGGTTCAGCTCAGTGAAGAGACCGGAATCTCCCGGGTGGCGGTCTGGAAGCACATTCAGGCCCTGAAAAAAGAGGGATTCAACATCCAGTCCAGCCCGAAAGGGTATTTTCTGGCAGATCCGGACAACCTGCTGTTGCCCACCTGTTTTGAGGCCCCTTTATCCGAAAGGCTCCATTATTTTCCACAGGTGACCACCACCATGGACAAAGCCAGGGAACTGGCCCGAAAAGGTGCACCCCATTTCAGCTGTGTGCTGGCGGAACACCAGACAAACGGGCGGGGACGGCTCAATCGGAAATGGGAATCAGGCCCGGGCGGTCTGTGGATTACCCTGATTCTGACCCCGGACATCCCGGCGGCCCTGGCCTATCTGTACAATTTTGCCGCTTCCCTGACCCTGTCCTTGACACTGGAAGGCCTTTTCGGACTGGATGTCCGGGTCAAATGGCCCAATGATCTGCTGCTGCAGGGAAAAAAGCTGGCAGGCCTGTTGTCGGAAATGGAAACCCGGGCCGACATGATCCGGTACCTGCTGGTGGGGATCGGACTCAATGTCAACAATGATCCGTCTTCTGAATCTTTTGCAGCCACCTCCCTTCAAAGGGTACTGGGCAGGCCGGTATCCAGAAAAGAAATTCTGACACAGTTTATGCAGCAATTTGCCGACAGGATCCGTCACCTGGATGCCACCGGCATCATGACAGCATGGAAACAGCGCACCAGCACCATCGGCACCCGGGTCCGGGTGGAAACCCGGCATCAGATCATTGAAGGCCTGGCCACAAATGTGGATGAGGCCGGCACCCTGTGGGTGAAGGATGCAGGCAATCAGATCCATGCCATTATTTACGGCGACTGTTTTCACACCTGAAAGGAATTTGATGATGGATCAGATGGACACTTTGCGGCCCATGGTTCATGCGGCACTGTTCGTGGCCTTGATATCCATGGGTGCGTTCATCGCCATTCCCATCGGACCGGTCCCCATTGTGCTTCAGAACATGTTCGTCCTGCTGGCGGGCCTGATTCTGGGGCCTGCCTGGGGCACGGGGTGTGTGGCGGTGTATCTGCTGGTGGGCATGGCCGGACTGCCGGTGTTTGCCGGCGGCACATCCGGTATCGGCAAACTGTTTGGCCCCACGGGTGGTTATCTGCTGGGATACCTGCCCGCCGTCCTGGTGACCGGGGCGGTGTCCCGGTTTCTGGGGAAAACAGTGTTCCGGGACGTTCTGGCCATGCTCGCCGGTTCCATCGTCCTTTACGGCATCGGGGTGCCGTGGCTGAAGCTGGCTTTTTCCCTGTCCTGGGGCCAGGCCGTGGCCATGGGGATGGCCCCGTTTCTTTTGGGGGATGCCCTCAAAATCGCGGCTGCCGTGGTCATTGCCGGAAAAATCCGCCCGTTAATCAAGGAATGATCCATCATGCCGGACCCGATTCTGGAAATCGATCACCTGACCCATGAATTTGCCGGCGGTGCGGGGATTCATGATATCAGCTTCCAGATTTTTCCCGGGGAGTTCATCCTCCTGGCCGGTCCCAACGGATCCGGGAAAACCACGCTCATCCGTCATCTCAATGCCCTGGAACGCCCGTCTTCAGGAAATATACGGCTCAACGGCCGGCCGGTCACAGAAAACCTGATACTCACCCGTAAAACCATCGGCATGGTGTTCCAGGATGCCGACACCCAGATCGTGGGCGATACCGTGTCAGATGAGGTGGCATTCGGACTGGAAAACCTGAACACGCCCCGGCCACAAATCCGTGAAAAAGTGGATCAGGCCCTGACACGCTTGACGCTGTCCCATCTCAAAGACCGGAACCCTGCCACCCTGTCCGGCGGTGAAAAACGCCGGCTGGCCATTGCCGGCATCCTGGTCATGGATCCGAAAATCATCATACTGGACGAACCTTTCGCCAACCTGGACCACCCCGCCTCCCAGGACCTGATCAAAACCATCTGCCGGCTCAACCGGGAGGGACATACCATCATCTTGGCGACCCATGACGTGGAAGATGTCATCTTTCTGGCCTCCCGAATGCTCATCATGGACCTTCAAGGCTGTCTGATTCAGGACAGCCGTCCCGGCGACCTGCTGGGATGCCTGGAAAGGTTCGGCATCAGAGAACCTTGTTTTTCCCGCATGGGATATACCTTTCCCCCATGGCAGACCTGACCCTGTTTTCCTTCCGGGCCGGCGCCACACCCCTGCATGCCCTGGATGTTCGGATCAAGACCGTTCTGGTCTGCATGCTGAGCATGACATTGTTTTTTGCCGAATTCAGTGCCTGCCTGGCCTGTTTTCTGGTGGTCTATCCTCTGATCCGCAGCCAGGACATGACGCTTTTTACCCTGTTGATCCGGTTGAAAGGATTTGTTTTGCTTTTATCCCTCATGGCTGCCGCCAGGGCGGTTACCGTGCCTGGTGATCCGATATGGTCCTTTTTCGATATTGAGATCACCCGGCAGGGACTGGCCCAGGGAAGCCTGGTGGCAACCAGGTTTTTTCTGGTCATGGTGATCGGTATGCTCTTTGCCGTCACCACACGGCCGGCTGATCTCAAAAGCGCAGCCCAATGGTTCTTGGCTCCGGTTCCCTTTATCCCGGAAAAACGGGTAGGCCTCATGATCAGCCTGTTTCTGCGTTTTTTCCCCCTGATTCTGTCACAGGCCGGACAAACCGCGGATGCCGTCAATTCCCGGTGCGGCAGTTTTCGAAAAAACCCGGTGCGCCGGATTCGGTTTCTCTCGCTGCCTTTGCTGAGAAAAACCGTCATGGCCGCAGACCACCTGAGCCTGGCCATGACTGCCCGCTGTTACACCGAAAAAAGGACGGATCCCGAATTCGAGCCCGGCGGAAAAGAACGGATTTTCCTGATGGCCGGAGCCGGCCTCTGC
This sequence comes from Desulfotignum sp., assembly GCA_040883135.1. Taxonomy (GTDB): domain Bacteria; phylum Desulfobacterota; class Desulfobacteria; order Desulfobacterales; family Desulfobacteraceae; genus Desulfotignum. The sequence continues at coordinate 20,472 of JBFLKI010000154.1, forward strand.
CTGGGAATGATCCTTTTGTCCCGGGAGTCCTTCTGGATGATATTTTGGTCATCTGTGAAATTTGTGGTTGATCCGGTCAATGATTTGTTGTAGAGTCAACGGCTACGATAAATTATCATTACTTTTATGAATGACCTGATTTAATAATGCGGGCAGTATAAAGGAGGCATTCCTTATGATCATGACACCCAACAGATCACCCGCTAGCGGCCCAACCGTGCTGGATCTGCGGGGAAGACAGTCTGTCCGGGCGACATTCAAGCTGTCCCAGAAAGCCATCGATGCCATCGGACTTGTGGCGGTTCACATGGGCATCAAGCAGAAATCTCTGTTTGACCATATCATAGAAGATATGGATGCCATGGAAAAGCTGGCCCGATCCATCCGGCTGCCCCAGTTTGAAAAAATCCCCCGCCGCCAGAAAACCTATGTCATGAGCCGCCGGACCGTGGATGCCCTCAGTGAAGTGTCCAAGGCCTTTGACATGCCCCGGGATGCCCTGGTGGAATATGCAGTCCATAAACTGGAATCCGTGATTCAAAGTGAAAAACACCGCCATGAAGAGCGCAAGAAACTGGCCGCCGATGTGATGGCCCATTTTGACAGAGGAGAACAGCTGTACCGGTCCGTCACCCGGAACCTGGGCAAGGATGACCCGTTCAGCCGGCATCTGCGCAAATCGGTTCTAGCGGCCCGAAAAACAGCGGAAGATCTCCAGGCATTTCTGAATAAAAGCCGGGTTCTGGAAGATTTTTAACCAAGGAGGTTGTTGCATTGATTGAGATTCAAGACCTGACCAAATACTACAATGATTTGTGTGCGGTGGACCACATCAGTCTGTCGGTCCGGCCCGGAGAAATTTTAGGACTCCTGGGTCCTAACGGTGCGGGCAAAACCACCACGCTCCGAATGCTCACCGGATTTTTCAAGCCTACGTCCGGACATATATCGGTTAAGGACCTTCACATGCCCGAAGATACCCTGAAAATTAAATCCATGATAGGATATCTGCCGGAATCCGCCCCATTGTACCACAACATGCTGGTGTATGATTACCTGACCTATGTGGCCCGGCTCAAAGGATTGACCGACCCGGCACGGCAAAACGAACAGTTTCATACCTTAGCGGATCTATGCGGGTTGTCCGACATCATGCACAAACCCATCGCCACCCTGTCCAAAGGACTCAAACAACGGGTGGGACTGGCCCATGCCATGATGACGGATCCGGAAATCCTGGTACTGGATGAACCCACCTCCGGTCTGGACCCCAACCAAATCGCAGAGATACGAACGATCATCAGACGGATCGGCAGGGAAAAAACCATCATCTTTTCTACCCATATTCTCAGCGAGGCGGAAGCCACCTGCGACCGCATCGTGATCATCAACAACGGTAAAGTGGTGGCGGATGATACCACGGCCCGGCTCAAGCAGGGTGCGCTTCAGGAAAATCTGATCCGCCTGGCCCTGAAAGGGCCGGATATGAAAACCGCCCGTCAGCTTCTGGCGGATATGGATCCGACCCTGTCCGTCAACGCCCTGCCCCCTGACTCGGAAAACCTGGTACGCTTTGAAATCCAGAGCCCGCCTGACCGGGATGTTCGGCCGGACATCTATCTAAAAATCAGGGAAACCGACTGGATTATCATGGAACTAGCCAAAGAGACCCAGGCACTTGAACACATATTTCAGAAACTGACCCGGGAGGACGCCTGATCATGTCACAAATCAAAATCATTGCATTGAAAGAGTTCAAGGATTATTTCATATCCCCCATTGCCTACATTGTGATCGCCCTGTTTCTCATCGTGACCGGATGGTTTTTCTTCTCCACCTTTTTCATATACAGCCGGGCGGACCTGCGGGATTTTTTCGCACTTTTGCCCATGACGTTCTCATTTTTTGTCCCTGCCATCACCATGCGCCTCTTTGCGGAAGAAAAGAACGTGGGGTCCTATGAAACCCTGTTGACCCTGCCGATATCATTTGGCCACATCGCTTTGGGGAAATTTATTGCCGCCACGATGTTCACCTGTACCATGCTGGTGCCCACGGTGTCCTATCCGGTGTTCATCTCCTTTATCGGGGATCTGGACTGGGGTCCGGTGGCCGGGGGATATATCGGGGCCATGTTTCTGGCGGGTGCCTACTGCGCCATAGGGTTGTTTGCATCAGCATTGACCCGCAACCAGATCATCGCATTCATTATCGGATGTGCACTGTGCTTCACGCTGACCATCATCAACCGGATGCTGTTTTTCATGCCTCCCAAAATTGTGGCACTCATCGAATATCTCGGGGCCAATTCCCATTTTGCCAATTTTTCAAAAGGGGTCCTGGATACCCGGGACATCATCTATTTCCTCAGCCTGATATCCATTTTTCTCTTTTCCACCCATCTGGTGATGCAGGAAAAAAACTAAGGAGACGTCATGGGAGTTTTCAAAGAAAATTATATCAAATTTATATTATATATGGCTGTCATCATTCTGGTGAACCTGGCCGGACTGACGCTTTTTTTCAGAGCCGATTTGACAGTCAACAAAATCTTTTCTCTGTCCGAAGCCAGTAAAAAAGCGGCCGCCACCCTGTCTGAACCCTTGAGCATCAAGGTGTTTTTTTCCAAAAACCTGCCAGCCCCCCACAACAATACAGAACGGTACCTCAAGGATCTGCTGGATGAATACGCAGCCAGGGCCGGCCGCCTGTTCAACTACCAGTTCTACAATGTTTCCTCCGAAGAAGGGGATTTGAGCGCCAAGGCCGTGGAGAACCGGGAACTGGCCAAAAGTTACGGCATCTCTCCCATCCAGATACGAATCATGGAAAATGATGAGCTTAAATTTCAGAATGTCTACATGGGCATGGTGCTCATCCATGGGGATCTCATCGAGAAAATCAATGCCGTCACCTCCACGGATGGTCTGGAATACCGGTTGACCACCGCCATCCAGAAACTCAACAACAAGGTCTCGGCCCTGCTGCGTCTGGAAGACCCCATCGAGGCCACCCTGTATTTATCTTCTTCCCTGGACGACATCGCCCCGCTGATCGGACTCAATGACCTGCCGGATCTGAAAAATACCGTGAAAAAGACCATTGACGGCATCAACGCCAAAAGCCGGAACATACTGTCGTTCACCCACCGGGACATCACCGACAAACAGACCCTGACCGACATCGGAAAAAAATACGACCTGATGGCCCTCTCCTGGCCGGATATTCCGAAAAACGGCATTCAAGCCGGTCAAGGGGCGGCCGGACTGGTGCTGACCTATCAGGAGCAGTCGGCCAGCCTGCCGCTCATCAGTGCTGTTGATCTGCCCATCATCGGCACCACCTATCAGATGGCGGATCCGGAAACACTGGAACAGGATATCCTGGACATCATGGAAAAAATGATCGGCATCAACCAGGACATCGGTTATCTGGCGGATCACGGCACCCCGACCCTGGGTCCGGACCGCATGGCCATGATGCAGGGCGGATCCGGGGGCGGTATGGAGGTGTTCAACGACCTGGTGTCCGACCGGTACAACATCCGACAGATCGCTCTCAAAGACCAGACGATTCCCGACGGTCTCAACTGCCTCATTATTGCCAAACCCACGGAACCGTTTTCCGATTATGCGCTGTTCCAGATCGATCAGGCGTTGATGAAAGGGACCAATATCGCATTTTTCAGTGATGCGTTCAATGAAATAGCCCCCCGGGGCGGCATGGGCATGCCCCAGTACATCCCCCTGGATACGGGGCTGGAAAAACTGCTGGCCCATTACGGCATCACCATGACACCGGCATATGTGATGGACAAATCCGCCTACAAACACCAGCCCCGGGAAGGGGGGGAGCAGGTGATCTATTTCGCACCCATGCTCAAGGAAGATACCATCAACAACTCGCCCTCTTTCATGCACAATATCAAAGGCATCATCACCATGCAGGCCTCTCCGCTGTCCCTGGTGACGGACAGCACGGCATCCGGCGATGTGACCGCCACCCGGCTCTTAAGCAGTTCAAAGGAATCCTGGCTCATGGAAGGCAATATCAACCTGAATCCCATGTTCATCTCACCGCCTGAATCAGCCCATGAAATGGACAGTTATGATCTCGCCTGGCTGCTGGAAGGAACCTTTACCAGCTATTTCAAAGACAAGCCCATTCCTGAAAAAGAAACCGGGGAGACCGATATTGAAAAATCCGTTGAGACCGCAGTTGATGGTTCTGAAACAGCCGCGCCCGTGAAAACAGATCAAAATGCCTCCGATCCGGTACCCCCGGCAGACTCCCCGGAAGTGATTGCGGAAAACCGGATGCTGGAAACCTCCCGTCCGGCCAAAATATTCGTGCTGGGGTGTTCCCAGATGCTGATGGACAACATGCTGGACCCGGAAGGCCGGACCACCAATGCGACATTTATTTTAAACGCCATCGACCATTTGAACGGCAATGACGAGATTGCCGCCATGCGGAGCAAACAGCAGACGCTCAACCCACTTGCCGACACCTCCCCCATGATCCGGGGCGTGATCAAGTCCCTGAACATCGCTGGATTGCCCTTACTGGTATTTGTGTTCGGCCTGATCGTCTGGGCGGCCGGAAACGCCCGGCGGAAAAGAATTGCCAATCAGTTCAAATCATAAAGGACATGCTGCCATGAAAAAAGAATATCTTATTCTGATATTGATCATTGCGGCTCTGGCCGGTTATCTGGCTCTGAACAAAGAAAACCGGAATCATTATACCCTGCCGGACCCGCCGACCGTGGACACGGAAGAAATCAACCGTCTGACCGTGAAAAAAACAGAGCAGACACTGGATTTCATTCGTACGGAATCCGGGTGGGTAGTGACAACACAATCGTATCCGGCAGACAGCACCGCCGTACGGCAGATGCTGGATGTCATTTCCGGGCTGACCCTGTCCGCGCTGGTCTCCGAAAAACAGGATGTCATCCGGTATGAACTCGACGATGCCCATCGTCTGGCCGTGACCGCCTTTAAGGGAGAGACCCCGGTTCTGTCGTTTAAAATCGGCAAAACCGCCCCCACTTTCAACCATACCTATGTGATGCTGGAAAATGACCCCAACATATATCAGGCAAATGACAGTTTCCGGTCCCATTTCAACAAATCCCTGGATGAATTCAGAGACCGGCGGGTGCTGACATTCCAGGAAGACCATATCAAGGCCATCACCATTAAAACCCCTGAAAAGGAGGTGGTTCTCACCGCCCGGGAGCCGGCAGACGATGATACCCGGGACCCAGAACCGGTTTTCAGTTACACGGACGGCACCTCTCCGGACCCGAAAACCTTATTAGACCTGCTGAATTCCCTGTCCGACCTTACCTGTGAGCGGTTCTTGCCGGATATGGATGCCGCCGGCATGGAATCATCGTCCCCGATTCTGATCATCCTCCTTGAAAACGATTCCACAAAGGTGCTGAAACTGTTCGAGCAAAACGGGGACGAACCGGTGCCGGCCACTTCCTCCATGAATGACCAGGTTTTTCTCCTGGAAAGCTATGTGGCTGAAGATATTATATCCTATGCCCATGACCTGGCCGGACTCACCCCTGAGGAAACAAAGGACCCGGCCAGCCCGTGAACCGGATTTTCAAATGGATATATCAACCTTATAAATGGCTGGTGGTCATTCCTTTCATGGTGACCATCACCCTGGTTCTGGGACTGATCTGCATTTTTGTGGGCGCTTTTTTTCCCCAGGATGCCACCAATACCCTCGCCGTCCTGTGGTCCCGTCTGGCCTGCGGTATTGTTCCTGTCAAAGTGACACTGACCGGCAGAAAGAATTACACGCCGGGACGGTCCTACGTGGTGGTGGCCAACCACCTGTCCATGGTGGACATCCCGGTTGTTCACGGGTTTATCGGGCTTCATATCAAATGGGTCATGAAACAGGAATTGAGAAAAATTCCGGTTTTCGGTATTGCCTGCCATTATCTGGGGTGTATATTCGTTGACCGGTCTCATCACCAGGCGGCCATTGACTCCATCCGCAAAGCCCGGAAACGGATGTCTTCAAAAGCATCTGTTCTATTTTTTGCCGAAGGCACCCGGAGCCGGGACGGACAGGTGCAACCTTTCAAAAAAGGCGCGTTCGTGTTTGCCAGGGAAACCGGGCTGCCGGTGCTGCCGGTCACCATCAAAAAAACCCACGAAGTGTTGCCGCCGGACTCCCTGGACCTGGTTCCCGGCCCGGTGGAAATTATCGTGCACCGACCCGTATACATCCTACCCGGTGAAGCCGCTCCACTGGAAGACACCATCAACGCCGTCCGTTCCACCATTGCCGCCCCCCTTTCCACCGGATAGCGTCAGGCCCGCCACATAGCCTCCACCTCTCTCCACTTCTGAACCCACTTTCCTTTTCATCGTCTTTTTATCTCTATTTTATTGAAAATAAAATACATCTGTTTTAATACACCTGTTATTTTTTTTGCAATTGATCCATTTTTTACTTGACTTCTGTCCAATTTTTCGCAAGATTGTGCCAAATGGTGGAGGAAAGTGGATTTTTTACCCAAATCAGGGGAGTAGGCAAAACACGTGTTTCGATCAAGCTCCTTTCATACCATCGACCCTAAGGGCAGAATTATCGTTCCAGCAAGGTTCCGGGACGTTCTCAAGGCTGATGAGGAAGAATACGGGGTGGTGGTGTCCATCAAGGACAAATGCCTGTATGCTTACACCTTCGGTGAATGGAAGCAGCTGGAGAAAAAAATCCTGGCCGCCAAAAGTGCGGCCATGGAAAAATTCAAACGGTTTTTCCTGGGCAATGCCTGCCCGTTGAAATGTGACAAACAGGACCGAATTTTGATTCCCCCCAGCCTGCGCACCTATGCAGGAATTGAAAAGGACATTGTCCTGGTGGGGGTTTTGGACCGGTTCGAAATCTGGGCCCGGGAACGGTGGGATCAGGAAAACCTGAAAATGGAGCAGGAACTTGAGAAAGAGGACGTAAGAGAGGAAATCGCTTCTTTAGGGCTGTAGCCATGGGATTTGATCACACGAGCGTAATGCCGGCGGAGATCTTAGCGTACCAGAACCTGAAACCCGGAGACATCTGTGTGGACGGCACTCTGGGCGGAGCCGGCCATGCCCGGTCGACCTTGAAGGCGATTCTCCCGGGCGGACTGCTCATCGGGATCGATCAGGATCCGGATGCCATTTCCCACGCACGAGATCTGCTGGATCCGTTCAAACAACACATCATCCTGGTCCATGACAATTTTTCGAATCTGCCGGCCATTTTAGATGAGTATGATATCGACCATGTCAACACCATTGTGCTGGATCTGGGATTTTCTTTCAACCAGATCACCCGGGCACACCGCGGATTCAGTTTCAACCGGGACGAACCTTTGGACATGCGGATGGATACCAGACAGAACATGACCGCTGACATTATTGTGAACACCTTTTCCCAGAACGCTCTGGCCGACCTGTTTTTCTCCTTTGGGGAAGAGAGATTTTCCCGCCGGATTGCCAAAGCCATTGTCCGGGAACGGATTGTGCAGCCTTTGAAGACCACCCGGCAATTGACTGACATCGTTCTGGATACCATCCCCGGATCACAGGCGGCCGGATCAAAAATCCATCCAGCCACTAGGATTTTCCAGGCGTTGCGCATTGCCGTGAACAGGGAACTGGATCATCTCACCCGGTTCATGGAACAGCTACCGGATCTGTTGGTCAAAGGCGGCCGGGTCTGTATCATCAGCTTTCACTCTCTGGAGGACCGCATTGTCAAACAGCATCTGAAAACCTTTGAATCCGGATGCACCTGTCCCAAAACCCTGCCCCAGTGCGTGTGCCACAAAAAACCGGTCATGAGATCACTTGTAAAAAAACCCGTGACACCCACACCCCGGGAGGTGGTCGCCAACCCCATGGCCCGAAGCGCCCGGCTCCGAGTGGCGGAAAGGCTGTGACATGAATAACTCCGCGTTAAAATGGATGCTGATCCTCTCTGTTCTGTTCGGAGAACTGCTGCTCCATACCTGGGTCCGCACCGGGGCCACCCAGTCAACCCTGGAAATATCTCAGGCCCAATCCCGGTTGTCAGACCTTTTGTCCTATCAAAAAGAACTCACCCTGGAACGGGACCGTCTGAAATCGGACAACCGAATCATTGCCATTGGCCGCTCCCAGCTGGGTCTGACCGAAGAAGTGTTCAACCAGACCATTTTTCTTGGAAAGGATATGGATTGATGGCTTCCCGAACCCCCGACAAAATCACCCGCCGGATCCGGTTTGTCCAGATTGTTCTGGTGCTCATTCTGACGGGGCTGGGGGTCAAATCCTTTGATATTCAGATTCTCAAGGCCGGAGAATATGCCAAACGGGCGGAAAACGGGTATTCCCGGCATCTGACCATCAAGGGGGAACGCGGCCGGATCTTGGATCGGCACTGGAACAAACTGGGGGCCACCCTGGACGCCGTGAACGTCACCGCAGACCCGTCCCGCATCGAAGCCCCGGTGAAAACCGCCCGGGCACTGGCACCCCTTCTGGAAAAGACCCCGGAAGACCTGATCGAAAATTTTTCCAGAAAAAGTCGATACGCCCTGATTGCGGAAAACATCTCTCCGGATATGGCACGGCAGGTGCGGATGCTGAAAATGCCAGGCATCTATTTCCAGAAAAGTTTCAAACGGTTTTATCCCAACCGGGAGCTGGCGGCCCAGGTCATCGGGTTTACCGGAAAAGAGGATGTCGGACTGGAAGGTCTGGAATTAAAATACAATGAAGTTCTGGAAGGCCACTCCGTCACTGTCCGGGTCCGCCGGGACGGCACCGGCCGGATCCTGGACATCGACAGAAAAAAGCAGGCGGAACTGCGGGGCAACGATATTGTATTGACGCTGGACAAGAAGATTCAGCTTTTCACTGAAACCGCACTGGAGGAAACAGTCCGGAAACATCAGGCAAAATCCGGCATGGCTCTGGTCATGCACCCTGCCACCGGCGAACTGCTGGCCATGGCCCATTTCCCCCGGTTCAACCCCAACAATTACAATGAATTCAACCCGACTCTGTTTCGCAACCGGGCGGTCACGGATGCCTTCGAACCGGGCTCCACCATGAAGGTGTTCACGGCAGCGGCAGCTCTGGAACAGGGGATGACACCGAATTCCATCTTTTTTTGTGAAAATGGCCGGTACCGCATCGGCAGATATACGATCCGGGATACCCATCCCCATGACTGGCTCACCATCGACCATATCATTGCCTATTCCAGCAATATCGGTGCGGCCAAAATCGCAGAAACATTAGGCAAAAATGCCTTGCATGACTGTTTGACTCGGTTTGGATTCGGAGACAGAACACTGGTGGAATGCCCGGGTGAAATCACGGGAAGTCTGATGCCGCCGCAACGATGGACCAGGATCGACACCGGTGCCATTTCCTTTGGCCAGGGCATCTCCGTATCCGCCATCCAGCTAATCACCGGCATCAGCGCCATCGCCAACAACGGTCTGGTCATGAAACCCATGCTGGTGAAACAGATTGTTTCCAACACAGGGGAAGATCTCCAGGTGTTTCATCCCACCGCGGTGCGCCAGGCAATCACCCCTCGGACGGCGGCCCGGATCAAACATATGATGGCTCTGGCGGTCCAGGAGAAAGGGACCGGCACCAAGGCCGCTCTGGCAGGATACGACGTGTGCGGGAAAACCGGGACCGCCCAGAAAGTGATCCCAGGACAAAAAGGATATGCCAAGAATATCTATACATCGGTGTTTGCCGGTTTCGCTCCCCTTCAGAACCCCCAGCTGGCCGTGCTGGTGGTGGTGGACGAACCCCGGAACAAATATTACGGCGGAGATGTGGCGGCACCGGCATTCAAATCCATTCTGGCTCAGTCCTTCAACTATCTGAGTATCCCCCCGGCCGACGGCAATATGGTGGCCGCAGTCACGGATAAGGGAGAGGCCCTATGAAACTTTCCGAATTGCTGCGCAACATCGCTCTTGTCCCGCCGCAGACAGACGGAGAGATCACCGGCATCCAGACCCGTGCCCAGAACATCCGGACCGGGCAGCTGTTTTTGGCCATCAAGGGGAATACGGCCGATGGTCACGACTTTATCCGCACAGCCTTGGACAGAGGGGCTGCTGCCGTGGTGGCCCAGTATAACCCGGAAGATCTGGACCGGGTCATTCTGGTGGACAATTCCCGCCGGTCCGCCGGAATCATTGCGGCCAGGTTCTACGGCAATCCGTCCGAAGACCTTTTTCTGATGGGCGTGACCGGCACCAACGGAAAAACCACGATCACCTATCTACTCGAACAGATGTTTCTGGCTGCCGGTCATCGCTGCGGGGTCATGGGCACCATCAATATCCGATACGACGGAAGAATTGTAGATACGCCCACCACCACACCGGACGCCCTTACAATCCAGAAAACACTGGCTCGAATGAAACAGGCCGGTATCACCCATGTCATCATGGAGGTGTCCTCCCATGGTCTGGATCAGTTCCGGGTAGACGGATGCCGTTTCGATCTGGGAATTTTCACCAACCTGACCCAGGACCACCTGGATTATCACCCGGACATGGCCGCCTATTACCAGTGTAAAAAACGGTTTTTTACCGACTTCTTGATGCCTTCGGTCCATCAAAAATCCGCTTCAGCCGTCATCAACATTGATGATCCCTGGGGTGTCCGGCTGGCAGAAGAACTGGATTTTCCGGTCATCCGCGTCAGCGCCGTAAATCTGAAAGACGGCAGCAATCCTGACGTTTTTGCCCGGGATATCATGGATTCCATCCAGGGGATTGCCGGCCGTATCTGTCTGGGAAGGGACACCATCGCTTTTTCCTCCCCCCTTACCGGCCGGTTCAATCTGGAAAACATTCTGTGCGCAGCCGGTGCGGCCCATGGTTCAGGCATCGCTTCGATTCATATTCGACAGGGACTGGCATCCTGCACCGGCGTCCCCGGCCGTCTGGAAAAAGTGGCCAATGCCATGAACCGGTATCTGTTTGTGGATTACGCCCACACACCCAACGCCCTGGAATCAGTACTCAAAACTCTGAAACAGCGGGCTACCCGCCGGTTGATCACGGTATTCGGATGCGGCGGAGACCGGGACCGCACCAAACGTCCCTTGATGGGAAAAATCGCCTGTCGTTACAGTGATGTGACCATTGTCACATCAGACAACCCAAGGTCTGAAGATCCGGATCAGATCATCCGGGATATTCTGGCAGGCATCCGTGAAACCAATGCGCCGGTAAATCCATGGCCTGAAATATTCGACAGCGACAAAACCCCTGGATATGCAGACTTTACCGGAGTGATCCATCATACGGACCGAAACCGCGCCCTGTCCCTGGCCGTCCGGATTTCCAGACCCGGGGATATCATTCTGGCAGCCGGAAAAGGTCATGAAACCTACCAGATCACCCGAGACGGCACCCGTCATTTCGATGACAGAGAACATTTATCGGGTGCCTGCAAAAACATGGCTGCACAACGTGTTCCCATCCCCTGGATCCAAAGCGATATCACCGCAGCCATCGGCGTCTCTCCGGTCATGGATACCCTGAACGCTTCCCGGGTGTTCAAAGGTGTCAGCACCGATTCCAGGACCATTCAGGCCGATGACCTTTTTGTGGCGCTGGTTGGAGAAACCTTTGACGGCCACCGGTTTGTTCCGAATCTGGCAGAACGGGGTATTCAGGGGTTTGTGGTGAAATCCGGCACCTGTGTCAGCTTAAAAGAGGAAACCACCGGCCCTGTCTCAGAACCGGGACGGGTGGTATTTGAAGTCTTTGATACCCTGACAGCGCTGGGCCTTCTGGGTCATCATCAACGGATGCGATCGGGCGCCAAAGTGCTGGCCATTACCGGCTCCAACGGAAAAACGTCCACCCGGCGCATGGCGCAGACCATTTTTCAGACCAAGTTTGACACTCTGGCCACCCAAAAAAACTTCAACAACGAGATCGGGGTCCCCAAAACCCTGCTGACACTGTCAAATGCCCATGAATGGGCCGTGGTCGAGATGGGCATGAACCAGCCCGGTGAAATGGCGCGGTTATCCCGCATTGCCTGTCCGGATATCGCCATTGTCACCAACACCACCGGGGCCCATTTGGAAGGATTGAAAACCGCAGAAAATGTGGCCCGGGAGAAGGCCTGCATATTCGACCATGCCGTCCGGGGGGGCGTGGCCGTCATTTTCAAGGACGACCCCAGGGCCCATATTCTAAGGGACCGGGCAAAGAACACCCCCGGCATCGACCGTATCCTCACTTTTGGAAATGATGATTCGGCAGACGTATATGCCTCCGAGATCCGGCCTGAAGGCGGCATGATTCGTTTTCTGGGCCACATTCAAGGACAAACGGCCCGTTTTCATCTGCATTCTCCAGCCCGGTTCATGGTGGTCAACGCCCTGGCCGCGCTGACCGCTGCCGCTGCCGCCGGCATCCCCATTCCCGCCATGCAGGCGGGCCTGGCCGCATTTACTCCGGTGTCAGGACGGATGCAGATCCAGACATTGCCCAGCGGCGTTCATCTGATCAACGACACCTATAACGCCAACCCCGCGTCAGTAACGCAGGCATTGAAAACCCTGGCCGAGCTGGCGGCCGCACCGGAAAATTTTGGAACCGGCCGCACCCTGGCAATTCTTGGAGACATGCTGGAACTGGGTCCCGACAGTAAACAGCACCACCGGCAGGTGGGCAAAACCGCAGCAACGCTGGGAATTACCCGGCTGTATCTGTTCGGCCCGCTGAGCCGCCACACCATGGCGGGCGCCCTGGAGGGAGGCATGGCCGAAGATTGTTTGTTTCACGGCACCAAACAGGAAATCGCCGACCAGATTCCGGGGGATGTTCGTCCCGGCGACTGGGTCCTGGTGAAAGGCTCACGGAGCATGGCCATGGAAACCATTGTTGAACAATGGAAAACTGAGATAACAGGCTCTTTGCAGGAAACGGGAAGGGATTGATACATGTTTTATGAATTTTTGTATCCGCTGCATGACCAGTTGTCCTTTCTCAATATCTTCCGGTATATCACTTTCCGGACAATTTACGGCGGGTTGACCGCGTTTCTGATCTGTTTTTTTCTGGGACCCCGGGTGATCCGGAAGCTGGCCGCCCTGCAGATCGGCCAGGTGATCCAGACGGACGGTCCCCAGACCCATCTGGGCAAGCAGGGGACTCCCACCATGGGAGGCATTCTGATTCTGTTTTCCGTGTTCACGGCCACCCTTCTCTGGGGCAACCTGACCAACCACTATATTTTTATTTTAATGCTCACTCTCCTGCTGTTCGGGGCCATCGGATTTGTGGATGATTTTCTCATGCAGATCAAAAAAAGAAACATGGGATTCACGGCCAAAGGCAAATTCATTATCCAGATCGTCTTCGGACTGCTGATCAGCCTGCTCATTTTTCTAAGCCCGGATTTTACCACTACCCTGACCGTACCGTTTTTCAAGGATTTTTCACCGGATCTGGGCATCTGGTATATTCCGTTCGCCTGCCTGGTCATCGTGGGGGCCTCCAACGCCGTGAACCTGACCGACGGGCTGGATGGACTGGCCATCGGCCCGGTGATCGTGGCATCGGTCACCTATATGTTTTTTGCCTATGTGGCCGGACATATCCAGATTGCCGAATACCTGCATGTCCGCCATATCACATCCGCCGGTGAGATTTCCGTGATCTGTGGTGTTCTGGCAGGTGCGGGCATGGGATTTTTATGGTTCAATGCCCATCCGGCCCAGATCTTCATGGGGGATTCCGGATCCCTGCCTTTAGGTGCGATCCTGGGCGCCATTGCCGTGGTGGTGAAACAGGAAATTCTGCTGCTCATTGTGGGGGGGCTGTTTGTGATCGAAGCGTTGTCCGTGATCATCCAGGTGGGTTATTTCAAGCTGAGCAAAGGAAAGCGGATCTTCAGAATGGCGCCGCTGCACCACCATTTTGAACTCAAAGGCTGGCATGAATCCAAGGTCATTGTCCGGTTCTGGATCATTGCCATCACCCTGGCCGTTTTATCTCTGGGCACACTGAAAATAAGGTGACGAAACCATGCACTTACCCCGGACATCTTACATACTGATCTGCGGCCTGGGGAGATCCGGGCTCTCCACGGCCCGGTTTCTGGCGGCCGAGGGATATCAGATCAAAGCCACGGACAAAGATGCCGCCAGAAAAGTTCATGAACCTGAACTGCATCATCTGGGTATCGACACCCAGATCGGATATCACGATACCGAAACCTTTGTCCGGGCCGGAGCTATTGTGGTGAGTCCGGGCATTCCCCTGACCATGCCGTATCTGATGCAGGCAAAGGCCGCGGGCGTGCCCCTGGTCGGAGACCTGGATATCTTTACCTTTTACAACAAGACCCCGGTGGTGGCCATCACCGGCACCAACGGCAAAACCACGGTCACCACCTTGATCCGGGACATGCTCGAGGCTTCCGGCATATCCACGTTCATGGGCGGCAACATCGGCACCCCCCTGGTGGACTGCCTGATGACCGGATCAACGACACAGGTGGTGGTGGCGGAAATCTCCAGTTTCCAGCTGGATCTGGCCCGTCATTTCAAACCCGAGATCGCCGTGCTGCTCAACATATCTCCGGATCACCTGGACCGGTATGTAGGGATGGATGATTACTGCCGGTCCAAATGGTCGATTTTCAAAAACCAGACATCGGTCCATACCGCCATTGTCAATGCGAACCTGATTGGCGACTGTCAAATCCCGTTTCGACCGGCGTCCCGGGTTTTGGAATTTTCCGCTGACCCCGACGCCCGGATTCATCAGGGTGCCAGAATAATAGACCAGACCATTTTTCTGAATTTGCCGGAATCGCCCGCCGGCCATTCCACATCCATCGACTGTCAAACCCTGGTCAGAATCCCCGGCATCCATAACCTGGAAAATATTGCCGCCGCAGCGTTGGCCGCCTTGTGCGCCGGCGGAAATGTCACAGGAATTATTCAGGCGGTCAGGACATTTGACGGACTGCCTCACCGCCTGACGTTTGTCGCGGAAATCGATGGGATTCAATTTTACAATGATTCCAAAGCCACCAACACGGATGCGGTGATTCGGGCATTGAACTGCTTCACAAAACCGGTGGTTCTGATTCTGGGGGGCCGGGAAAAAGATACGGATTTCACCCTGCTGCGACCGGCCCTCGAACCGGTCAGACAGATCATTGCCATGGGCGAGGCAGCTGATCACATTCATGACCTGTTTTCCCAAAACTTCCGGTTGAAACGGGTCCCAGACATGAAAACCGCCGTAACCCAGGCCCATGCCGCAGCGCAGCCCGGCGACATAGTGCTGCTGTCTCCGGCCTGTGCCAGTTTTGACATGTTTGAGAATTACGCGGCCCGGGGAGATGCTTTTACTCGCCATGTAAGGGAACTGGAGATGAGACACCATGGATAACCCCCGGTCTGTGCATCCGATTTTAAAGGAACGGCTTCTGCTGTTTCCGGCACTGATGCTGTGCGGCATCGGTATTGTAATGGTTTATTCCGCATCGTCCGCCATTTCAATGCAGACTCACAACACCCTGTTCTATTTCCTTCAACGCCAGATCATATTTTTTTGCATCAGCTTAGGCGTGCTGCTCGTGGCGGCCTCGTTTCCTTACCGGTTTTATAACAAACTGGCATATATCATTCTGTTCATCGCCCTGATCTGTCTGACCGCGGTTCTCATCCCGGGTGTGGGTATTGAAGCCAACGGAGCCCACCGGTGGTTGGATCTGGGCATGATCCGGTTCCAGCCCGCGGAATTTGCCAAACTGGCCCTGATTCTGTTTTTAGGCTACAGCCTGGCCAAAAAACAGCCCATGATCACCGATTTCTCCGTGGGATTCATGCCCCATCTCCTGATTTTGGCCCTGTTTTCAGTACTGATAATTTTTCAACCCGATTTCGGCACCATCGTGGTGTTGGGACTGATCTGCTGGGGCATGATGTTTGTGGCCGGGGTCAGAATCTGGCATCTGCTGACCCCGCTGCCCGTAATCATTCCATTGATTTACTTTCTGGTTTTCAAAGTGGAATACCGGCTCACCCGGATTATGACCTTCCTGGACCCCTGGGAAGATCCTTACAATGCCGGATACCAGATCACCCATTCTCTGAAAGCCTTCGGGTCCGGCGGCCTGTTCGGACAGGGCATCGGTCTGGGCATGCAGAAGATGCATTACCTGCCCGAACCTCACACTGACTTTATTTTCTCCATCATCGGCGAAGAGCTGGGTTTGATCGGCGTTCTGGCCATATTGACCCTGTACGGTATCATTCTGGCCCGGGGCTGCCGCATCGCCAGAAATGCCGACTCCGTGTTCGGAGCCATTACCGCTGCCGGTCTCACCCTGTACCTGGGAATCCAGATCATTATCAATACGGGCGTGTCATTGAGCGTGTTTCCCACCAAAGGACTTACCCTGCCCTTCATCAGTTACGGCGGCACCTCTCTGATCATCAACATGGCGGTGATGGGCATACTGATGAATATCGGTGCGACTTGTTCCGCCCCGTCCGAAAAGGGGGTCCGATCATGACCGACCGCTTCCAGGTGATTATCGCCGGCGGGAAAACAGGGGGGCACCTGTTCCCCGGTATTGCCGTGGCCCAGGCCCTTCGACGGAGGGATCCATCGGTCCGGATTCTGTTTGTGGGCACGAACACCCCGTTTGAAAAAAAGACATTGAACGCCTACGGGTTTGATCATACCCCCATCTTTTCCCGGCCACTCAAAGGCCGGTCCCTGTTTCAAAAACTGACCGGAACCGCAGCCATTCTGGTGTCTCTGATTCAGTCGCTCTGGATCGTATGGCGGTTCAAACCGGATTTCGTCCTCGGTGTGGGCGGATATTCTTCCTTTGCCGTGGTTCTATCCGCCTGGATGCTCCGAATACCCACCGCCATTCAGGAACAGAACGCATTTCCCGGAATAACCAACCGCATGCTGGCACGATTGAGTACCGTCATCTTTACGGCCTTCGATACCACCCGTGGGTTCAGCGAAAACCCCAAAACACACCTGACCGGAAACCCGGTCCGGGAACAGGGACCCGTGTTTCAAACTCAGGAAACCGGTGAATCAGACATTAGTTCAGCCGATTTTGTTCTTCTGGTCACCGGCGGCAGCCAGGGGGCATCCAGCATCAACCGGGCCGTGGTGGACATGGCCGCCCGCATGACCGACCTTGAGGACCTGTTCATCCTGTTTCAGACCGGCACCGGACATGACGCCGCAATCAGAGACACATTGCAGTCTCTGGGGATCCGGGCAAGGGTTCAGCCTTTTTTTCCCGACATGCCTGCACTGATGGAACGCTCGGACCTGGTGATATGCCGGGCCGGCGCCGGTACATTGTCCGAACTGGCGGTCAAAGGGGTGCCGGCCATCCTGGTTCCCTATCCCCATGCAGCGGATGACCACCAGACGCACAACGCCAGATCCGTGGCCGATCACGGTGCGGCCCTGGTCATTGCCGACACGCAATTGTCCGGCAACGGTCTTTATCGGATGGTCATGGATCTGAAATCAGATCCTCAACAGCTGAACCGGATGGCCGAGGCCATGGCGAAGCTGGCAAAACCAGATGCCGCGGATCGGATTGCGGTCCATATTTTACAGGCAAAGGAGTCATGACCCGTGTATCAGACTGATTATCACATCCATTTTGTGGGGATCGGCGGCATCGGCATGAGCGGTATTGCCGAACTGCTCATCAATTTAGGCTATACCGTATCCGGATCCGACCTGAAACTGTCCCCCATCACCCGGCGGCTGGCGGACAAAGGTGCAACCATCTTCAAGGGGCACAGCAAGAAACAGGTGGAAGGCGCCGATGTCCTTGTGACCTCTTCCGCCATTTCCGATGAAAATCCGGAAGTGATTCAGGCAAAGATCCAGGGGATTCCCATCATTCCCAGGGCGGCCATGCTGGCGGAACTCATGCGCATCAAATATGCCATTGCCGTGTCCGGTGCCCACGGCAAAACCTCCACCACGGCCATGATCGCCCAGATTCTCAACACCGGCGGACTGGACCCCACCGTGATCATCGGAGGGCTGCTCATGGGCCTGGACACCAATGCCCTCCACGGGCAGGGAGATTTCATTGTGGCGGAAGCCGACGAAAGCGACGGCTCGTTTCTTCAGTACACACCCGCCATAGCTGCTGTGACCAACATTGATCTGGAACATCTGGATTTTTACAAAGACATCGAGGACATCAAAAACAAATTCGTTCAGTTCATCAATTCCGTGCCGTTTTACGGGGTGGCCATTCTCTGCTTAGACAATGAACATATCCAGGACATTCTGCCCCGGATCAGGGTCCGGCATACGACCTTCGGTCTGTCTGCCCAGGCCGATCTCCAGGCCCGAAAGATCCGGTTTGAAAACGGTCGAAGCCGGTTCACTGTCAACCGGGGAAACCGGGAACTCGGAGAAATCGTTCTCAATCTGGCCGGCCAGCACAATATTCTGAATGCCCTTGCCGGAATTGCCACAGGCCTGGAACTCCAACTTCCCTTTGAGGTGGTCAAGCAGGCCCTGGAAGAAATCAAGGGGGTCCGGCGCCGCCTGGAAATCAAGGGGGAGAAAAAACAGATCCTGGTCATGGATGATTACGGACATCATCCCACAGAGATTACGGCCACATTGAATGCCGTGCGTGAGAGTTTTGTTGGCCGGCGCCTGGTGGTGGTGTTCCAGCCCCATCGGTATACCCGGACCCGGGCGTTGTTCAATGAATTTACCCGGGCCTTCTACCAGTCGGATGTCCTGATCCTGGTTCCCATCTATGCGGCCAGTGAAATCCCCATTCCACAGGTGGATTCCCGGCAACTGTGCCGGGGCATTCAGAATCACGGCCATAAAGATGTGTCCTTTGCCCCGGATTTTACCCAGGCATTGTCCATGGTCACCCACAAACTCAAACCCAATGATCTGGTGCTTACCCTGGGAGCCGGGGATATCCACATCCTGGGTGAACAACTGCTGGAGATTCTGTAAATTCCCATGACACCCCATCCCGGCATAAACAAGCTGCTGCAGACCTTTGATCTGGCCGCTGACGTTCCCATGGCAATCCATACGCGTCTGAAGGTGGGGGGACCAGCGGATCTTCTGGCGCAACCCGGAACCCGGGAAGAGCTGATTGACCTGATCAAGGCTGCCCGCAGCGCGTCCGTGCCCGTTACCATCGTGGGGGGCGGGTGCAACCTGCTGGTATCGGATCAGGGTGTCCGGGGGCTGGTCGTGGTGACCACACGGCTGAAATCCGGTATCCGGGTTGAAACCATCTCTGACAAAGAGGTTCGTCTTTTCATGGAAGCGGGGGAACGACTCTCCACGGTCTGCAGTCATGCGGTCCGTCAGGGCCTGACCGGTCTGGAATTCTGTGCCGGAATCCCAGGAACAATGGGCGGCGCCGTGATCATGAATGCAGGCACAGGCGATCAGGGAATCGGCAGACGGGTTCACAGCCTGGACGTACTGAACCTGACCACCCTGGATGTCTGCACCCTGAA
This sequence comes from Desulfotignum sp., assembly GCA_040883135.1. Lineage (GTDB taxonomy): Bacteria > Desulfobacterota > Desulfobacteria > Desulfobacterales > Desulfobacteraceae > Desulfotignum. Next base: position 40,053 of record JBFLKI010000154.1, read on the forward strand.
AAAGGAAGCGCTTGACTTTTGCTACCGCCGCCTGAATCTGAAAAACCGTCTGATCCTGGGAATCACACTGGCCCTTGCGCCGGGAGAACCCTCCCAAATCATGCAGACTTACAACGATATTCTCACCCGCAAGCAGAATACCCAGCCCATGGATCTGCCCAGTGCGGGCTGTTTTTTCAAAAATCCCGATCCGGATCATCCGGCCGGGAAGCTGATACAAGACGCGGGGCTCAAGGGCAAAACGATCCGGGGCGCACAGGTATCCCCTGTTCATGCCAACTATATCGTTAATCTCGGCCATGCCACCTGCAAGGATATTCTGGCACTCAAAGAACATATTCAAAAGCAGGTCTGGGACCGATACAGCATCGTTCTTGAAACTGAAGTCATATCAACAGGAGATGGAATGAAAAATGAATGAGAAAACTCTGTCCAACCGGCACAAGGAACCGGACGAAAAAACACCGTCCTCGGAAAAAGCCGCTGAAACGTCATTTTTTTCCAGTGTGCTGAAACTCGTTTTGATTCTCTCCGTTTTCAGCGTGTCTGTCTTGTTTGTCCATGATCTTGTCGTGCAAAGCCCGTTTTTCACGGTTCGTGAGATTACCATCCAGGGAGAAAACCGGGTGAAAAAACAGGAGATCTTGGACCTGGCGGATCTTTCCCGGCCGGCCAATATTTTCCGGGTCAATGTGCCGGCCATGGAAAAAAAGATCGCCTCCCACCCCTGGATTGCGGCTGCCACGGTCCACCGGTCTCTGTTCTCCACACTGAAAATTGTCGTGGAAGAACAGCACCCACTGGCCATCGTCCGGATTGGGAATTTTCCCGACATGATCATCAACCGCCAGGGGGTGCCGTTCAAAGCCTATGAACCGGAAACGGATCAGGATGTCACACTTCCGGTGATCACGGGTCTGGACCTGACCGGCAGCGAAAACTTCTACCACTTTGAAGGACCATTGTTCAACGCGGTGCTGGACCTTCTACAAAGTCAGTATCAAAACAACATCATTTCCATCCATGGAGATGATCTCATTGGCATTACCATCCGGGCTACCGGACTGTTTAACCCGTCCCTGGTACCTGAAACCACGGCACTGCCCATCTGTCTGGGATTTGACGACTACGAACACAAACTGGTCAAGGCCCGTCAGATCAGCCAGTACATTCAAGCCAATATTCCCGGAAAAACCATAAGTGCCATGGACCTGTTCGAAATGGACACGGTCTTTGTGACAACCGCACCGATGGCTGCCATGCAAGCCAATATTGAAAAGGGGGTCTGATTTTGCAGGTGAATGAAAAAATAATCGTGGGCCTGGATATCGGAACCACCAAAATCTGTGCCGTGGTGGGAGAAGTCTTGGAAGATGAAATCAATATTATCGGTGTCGGCTCCCATCCGTCCACCGGGCTGCGGAAAGGGTCGGTGGTAAATATCGAATCCACGGTGGATGCGATCCAGAAAGCGGTCCAGGAGGCGGAACTCATGGCAGGATGTGATATCTCCTCAGTCTATGTGGGGATTGCCGGCAACCATGTCAAAGGATTCAACAGCCACGGGATCATCGCCATCAAAGGCCGTGAAATCACCCAGAATGATGTGGACCGGGTGGTCGATGCCGCCAAAGCCGTGGCCATCCCGGCGGACCAGGAAATTCTCCATGTAATCCCCCAGGAGTTCATCGTGGATGACATGACCTCCATCCAGAACCCGGTGGGCATGACCGCGATCCGTCTGGAAGCAAAGATACATATCGTCACCGGTGCGGTCTCTTCCGCCAGAAATCTGGTCAAATGCTGCAACAAGGCCGGGCTGGAGGTATGTGATATCGTGCTCTCTTCGCTGGCATCCGGTCAGGCGGTACTGAGCGCCGAAGAAAAAGAACTCGGCTGTCTGGTGGCGGATATCGGCGGAGGAATCACCGATCTGGCTTTGTTCAAAGACAACAATCTCAAGTTTATTTATGAGTTGACCGTCGGGGGTCTCAATCTCACCAATGATATCTCCATCGGCTTGAGAACCCCGCTGCCGGAAGCGGAAAAGATCAAAATCGATCACGGCACCTGCCTTCCGGAACATATCAAAAACGGGGCCACCATCGAAGTGCCGGCCGTCGGCGGTCGTTCTCCCAAACGGCTGTCCAGAGGAATCCTGGCGGAAATTCTGGAACCCCGGGTGGAAGAGATTTTTTCTCTTCTCAAAAAAGAACTGTTTTCCAATGGACTGGAAAATGCGTTTCCGGCCGGATTTGTCCTCACCGGCGGCAGTGTGGTCATGGACGGCACCACAGAGATAGCTGAATCAGTATTCAATGTGCCGGTAAGGGTCGGAGAACCTGATAAAATCGGGGGGTTGAAAGACATCGTCAAAAAACCGGCCTATGCCACCAGTGTGGGGCTGGTCATCTTCGGATCCACGGCCACCTGCGACCTGCCTGAATCAGCGCCGGTAAAAGCCGGTATGGGGCCCGTTATCACGCGAATGAAGCAATGGTTTAAAGATATTATATAAACAACAACATCGGGAGGTGGACATGAATTTTTCCTATGTGGAAAACAAGACATCAGCAAAAATCAAGGTAATCGGTGTGGGTGGTGCCGGCGGCAACGCGGTCAACAACATGATCAACGCCAATCTGCAGGGCGTGAAATTCATCGTGGCAAATACCGACGCCCAGGCCCTTGAAACATCCAATGCGGAAATCAAGATTCAGCTGGGCAAATCCCTGACCGAAGGGCTGGGGGCCGGGGCAGATCCGAATACCGGCAGAGAGGCGGCCCTGGAAAGCATCGATGAAATCCGGGAAGCCCTGGAAGGCAGCCATATGGTGTTCATCACAGCCGGATTCGGGGGTGGGACCGGCACCGGCGCGGCGCCGGTGATCGCGGAAGTATGCAAGGAACTGGGAATTCTTACCGTTGCCGTGGCATCCAAACCGTTTTCCTTTGAAGGGAAAAAACGGGAACGCCAGGCCCTGGACGGGCTGGACAAACTGCACGGTATCACCGATACGGTCATTACCATTCCCAATGACCGGCTCAGGGGAATCGCCCCGAAAGGAGCGAGAATGGTGGACATGTTCATCAAAGCCGATGAAATTCTTCACCATTCCGTCAAGGGCATCACCGACCTGATCATGATGCCCGGTCATGTGAACCTGGACTTTGCCGATGTCAAGACCACCATGCAGAAAGCGGGCAAGGCCCTGATGGGCATCGGCATTGCTTCCGGTGAAAACCGGGCCACGGAAGCCGCGGAAAAAGCCATTTCCCATCCGCTGCTGGAGGATATCTCCATTTCCGGTGCCAAAGGGGTGCTCATGAACATCACCTCCTCTTCGGATCTGACTTTAGACGAGATGACCGAGGCCTCTGACAGAATCTATCAGGAAGTAGGGGATGATGCTGAGATCATCTGGGGACAGACTTTTGATGAAACCCTGGGGGATGAAATACGGATCACGGTCATTGCCACGGGCATCGGTGCCAAGGAGCCGGAACTGGCCCCAAACATGCACCGGCTGGAACCTTCCGCATCACAGCCCCTGGCAGCGGGATTTGACAGCCAGGCTGCCCGGAATCCCGCACCCGGTCAGATCCGGACGGCCGCTGCTGAGTATAATACCGGCATCCCCATCGCCAGAGGCCGTCTGAGGACCCCGACCGAAGAGGAACTGGCCACCTGGAACGAATTCGACAATCCGGTCCGGGTCACCCATAAGCGGGTGGTGAACGGAGAAGAGATCCCTTCATCCTGGAATGAAACAGCGTTTGACAATGACAACCTGGAAGTGCCCACTTTTTTGAGAAGAAAAGCGGACTGATCCATTGCGGGAGACATCCAGACCGGATTTCCAAAATCCTCTGACTGAAAGAGGCGTGATTGTAAAACAGGGAAAGGGATTGACCCGGGTGGCCCTGGTCTATCCCAACACCTATAAAGCCGGAATGTCCAACCTGGGATTCCAGCGGGTTTACCACCTGATCAATCAGGAACCGGGCATCGCCTGTGAACGGGTCTTTCTGCCGGATCCCGGACAGAAGGATTCAGCGGTGGTCAGCTGTGAGAGCGGGCAGCCGCTGGACCGGTTTAACATGATTGTGTTTTCCGTTTCCTTTGAAAACGATTTTTTTCATCTGGTTCATTTGCTGAAAAAAGCAGCCATCCCGCCGCGGTCATCAGATCGAAGCCACCTCCACCCGCTGGTGGCCGCAGGCGGGATCGCCTGTTTCCTCAACCCGGAACCCATTGCCCCATTTATGGATTTTTTTCTGCTGGGGGAAGCGGAATGTCTGTTAACCGATTTTTTCCGTCTGTTTCACCAATACTCGGAACGGGGCGATCTGCTGGCATCTCTGGAAACCCATCTGACGGGCGCCTATGTGCCTGCCCGGCATCCGCCCTTTCCCAAAAAAAAAATACCGATACGCTTTTTAGACAACCTTGATCATGTCCGGACACATACCTGTGTGTTGAGTTCACAGACGGCGTTCAGAGACAAATATCTGGTGGAAATCCTCAAAGGCTGTCCCCATGGCTGCCGGTTCTGCACTGCCGGGTTTATTTACCGCCCGCCCCGCATCTATCCCAAAGAAAATGTCTGTCGATCCATGGACAATGCGAAAGGAAACACCCGGAAAATCGGACTGGTGAGTTCCGCCATCCTGGATCATCCGGATATTGCAGACATCTGCCGATATGGGACACAACAGGGGTTTTCTCTGTCGTTTTCCTCCCTGAGAGCCGATAAACTCGATGATGCCATGGTCGAACTGCTGAGCCGGTCCGGGGTCAAAACCGCCACCATCGCGCCGGAAGCCGGATCAGAACGGATGCGGCGTGTTATTAACAAGAAAATGACGCAAACCGATATTTTTTATGCCGTGGAAAAACTGGTGGCAAAAAACATCCTCAATCTGCGGCTTTATTTCATGATCGGCCTGCCTTTTGAAACCGATGCCGATGTCCAGGCCATTGTCAATCTGACCCGGGAAATCAAGGAACGTTTTCTGACTGTTTCAAGAAAAAAAAACCGGATGGGTACCATCACCCTGAGTATCAACATATTCATTCCCAAGCCGGCCACACCTTTTCAGTGGGCTGCGCTGACAGATGACCGCACATTGAAACACCGAATCGAGATCATCCGGCAGGGTCTGAAACAGACCCCGAACGTTGTTTTTAACACACCGTCGCTTAAAACTGCCAAAACCAGCACCCTGCTCTCTTTAGGGGACCGGAACACGGCGGATGTGATCGAAACGGCAGTTGACCAAGGATGGGCCTATGCGTTCAGGCATCATGCCGACCACTGCCGGCAGATCATTTACACCGAAAAAAAGGTGCCGGATATTTCCAAACCCAATAAATCAGGCATCGGTCTTTTCCGGGAAGCATTGCCCTGGCACTTTCTGGATTCCGGAATTTCTCAAAATTTTCTGGCAAAGGAATGGCACCGGGCTCAAATGGAAAAACAATCCCCGGCCTGTCCCATGATCAACTGCCGGGAGTGCCGGATTTGTTCAAATGATGACATCTTCCAATAAAGGTTTTAATTTTTCTTGACGAACCCTCAGAAATATGGTTTAGCTGTAGAAACATTAACGGAGAGACTCAAAAAATGAATTACAGCAGCACAGACAGATCCTATTTTTATTTCTGGTATTTTTATACGGATCTGCCTGGGCCGTTGTAACAGTTTTTCCATAAAACCAACCAAAGCCGCAGGCAGAGATACCGCCTGCGGCTTTGGTATTTTTCAGCTGAGGGCGGCACACCTTTTGACCTGCAAAGGAAACCGCCATGAAAAAAACCTTTGACATCCATGTAAAAAAATTCGACCCCCTCATTTCACCATCAGACATGAAACAGTCCCTGCCATTGACGGATGCGGCAGTTCACACGGTTGTTTCCGGCAGAAAACAGGTAGTGGACATCCTGTCGGGAAAAGATGACCGACTGCTGGTCATAGCCGGGCCGTGTTCCATCCATGACCCGGAAGCGGCCCTGGAGTTCGCTGATAAACTCAAGACACTGCGCCTGGAAGTGTCTGATAAAATCAATTTGATCATGCGGGTATATTTTGAGAAACCCCGGACCACCGTGGGATGGAAGGGCCTGATCAATGATCCGTTTCTGGATTCGTCCTACAATGTCAATGCCGGTCTGCAGACCGCCAGACAGCTGCTCATCGATATCAATGACTCCGGTCTGCCTACAGCCACGGAAATCCTGGATCCTATCACCCCGCAGTACATTGCCGGACTGCTGACCTGGGTGGCTGTCGGGGCCCGCACCACGGAATCACAGACCCACCGGGAAATGGCATCCGGGCTGTCCATGCCCGTGGGGTTCAAAAACAGTACAGACGGCCGTATTACGGCGGCGGTCAATGCCATACAGGCGGCCGGGGCACCCCAGCATTTTCTGGGTATCGACCCGGACGGCCGGTCCGCCGTGGTCTCCACCACGGGCAACCCATACTGCCACCTGGTTCTGCGGGGGGGCGCCACCCCGAATTACGACCCGGTTTCCGTGGGACGTGCCCAGGCCTTTCTCAGGCAGAAGCACCTGCCGGACCGCCTCATCATCGATTGCTCCCATGACAATTCGGGCCAGAGACACACCGGTCAGGCCTTTGTGTTCAAAAGTGCGCTGGATCAACGCCTTGAAGGCAATTCAGGCATCATGGGGTTGATGCTGGAAAGCAACCTGTTTGAAGGCCGCCAGAACTGCCCGGGGGACGGGTGTGCGCTTAAATACGGAGTGTCCATCACCGACGAATGCATTTCATGGCAGACCACCGAACAGTTGATCCGGTGTGCATACAACCGTCTGTAGCCGGTTTCCACCATTCAATCACCATTGGATGCCGATTTCAACTGTCCGGTGATGCACTGCACCAGCATCAAGGAAACAAAACTCAGCCCGGCCCCTGCCAGAAAAGGGATCCGGTAGTCCACCAGCCAGAGAAGGCCGCCCAACGCGGGCAGCACCACTGCGGCGACATGGTTGATGGTGAACCCCATGGCCATGCTGGGAGCAATATCCCGGGGGTCTGCAAGTTTCTGGAAAAAGGTGTTGATGGCAATGGCGAAATTGAAAAACATATGGTCCAGGATATATAGACCTCCGGCCAGAACCCGGGAATCCACCAGAGCATAGGCGATGAAAATGGCAATCAGTGACAGATACTCCAGGCTCAGCATCCTGCGTTCCCCGAAACGAACGATGCATCTGCCGATAAAAGGGCTCAAAAAATAATTGATGCCGTTATTGATAAAAAACAGGACGGCAATGCCCTGGACCGTGTATTCAAACTTTTTGACCAGCAGAAACACGGCAAAGGCCATGAAGATCTGCCGGCGCGCTCCGGCCATAAAAGTCAGTGCATAGTACAGCCAGTATCGCTTTTTGAAGATCAGTTTTTTGTGCTGGGGAATCATATCCGCTGATGCAGGGTTTCTGGAAAACGCCCACAGGCCGACTCCGGCCACCAGAACGCCAAACACCAAATAAAGCTGGGAAAAGGAAAGAAACATCACCAAAATGAACACCAGCACCCCGGTGAACATACTGCTGAGGGCTGCATAGCTTCTCAGTTTTCCAAATACCGCCGGGGCCACGGATTTGTCAAAATACTGCAATCCCAGGGATTGGTAGGTGGTCTCATAATAATGGAACCCGAAACTCATTACCAGGGTCGTGAGGATCAGCCCGACAAAGCTGGGGAGCATCCCTGTGGCGGCCAGCCCGACACCCAGGAGCAGCACCGACAGGGCCGAAAGCCGGTGTTCCTTGAGCACCAGAAGCACGTAGACCACCAGCAGGGCCAGAAATCCGGGAATTTCCCGGACCGACTGAATCACCCCCACATGCTGACCTTCCAAGTGAACCACTTTCACCGCAAAATTGTCAAACAGGGTCTGCCACACGTGCAGCCCACCGGAAACCGTGATGGTGAGCACCATCAGATAGATATACATGGGGTTGTGGATCAAAGATCGTTTCATTTGCCGCTCCGGCTCTCTTTGTTGCTGCATCGGTTTTTCTGAAAGAAAGTTACTATGCCAACAAACTGGGTCGATCTGTCAAGCGAAAAAATCTGAATTTACAAGTGTTCAACGGTCTTGTATGATCTGCGGATTATGGAGTGTGTGAATCATGGGTTTTGACGTCATTGTCTTATTGGGTATCGTTCTCGGGGCATTTGTCCTGTTTATCGGCGGCTGGCTCCGGGTAGACCTGGTGGGATTGTTGGTGCTGTCCGCACTGGCATTGACCGGACTGGTCACGCCTGCCGAAGCCATGGCCGGTTTCAGCAGCCCTGCCGTGGTCACTGTCTGGGCATTGTTCATCATTACCGCCGGCCTGACCCGCACCGGCATCGCCCATCAGCTGGGCCAGCCGCTGCAGCAGCTGGCCCATGGCAAAGAAATTACGCTCATGATGGCATTGATGATTTTTGCCAGCCTGCTGTCCGCCCTGATCAATACGGTGACGGTAGCCGCCATTCTGCTTCCTTCCACCATGGAGCTGGCCCGACGCAGCGGATATCCGCCTTCCAGACTGCTCATGCCGCTGTCTTTGGGTTGCCTGCTGGGCGGGCCCTTCACCAGCATCTCAACTCCACCCAATATCCTGGCCACCGATGCCCTGCGCGGTCATGGCCTGGAACCGTTCGCCATATTCGATTTTACACCCATCACCGGGGCTGTTGTGGCAACCGGCATCGTGTTTATGATCCTGATAGGACGGCACCTGCTGCCCAGCCGGTCCGGGGATGACCAAGCGGGGAAGCACAAAGCCATTGGGGCCTCTTATCAGCTGGATACCCATATCTTCACCACCCGCATTCCGAAAGATTCCCCGCTTCAGGGCCGGACCCTCACGGAAAGTCGCCTGGGTTCCGCTCTTTACCTGACAGTACTGGCCATCCGGCGGAAAGGGGTGATGATACTTGCCCCGGGGCCCGATCAAATCCTGGAACCGGAAGATGTGCTGATCGTCCACGGGAGCCCGGATCATCTCCAGCGTATCCATGCCAGCCAGCATTTGCAGATCGAATCGTCCGATCAGATCCGGGACCTGGCATCCCAGCATCTGTTCACCGCCGGGGCAGTGATTCATGAGACATCCCCCCTGGCCGGTATCCGTCTTTTGGACAGCGGGCTGCGCCGGGAACATCGGATTCATGTGATGGCCCTGTACACTCAGGACCAACAACCGGTCAAGGACCTTCGCAACCATCGGCTGACTCCTGGTGATTATCTGATATTGCAGGGTGAAAAACAGTCCCTGGAAGCCTTGTCCAAAAAACAGGTGGTGGCTCAACTGCGTTTCCAGGTATCTGAAAAGTCAGGTTTGTCAACAGATGAACAAATGGAACTGCTGCCGGTACGGGTCCCGGACGGATCGGTCCTGGCGGGTCATGACCTGATCGAAAGCCGGCTGGGAAACGCATTCGGCCTGACCGTTGCCGGCATTGTCCGGGATTCGGACATGACCTGGATGCCCTCTCCCCATGAAAAAATCCAGCCGGGAGATCTGCTGCTGCTTCAGGGATCTTTCCATGACCTGGAGGTCTTGCAGGGGCTGCAGGACCTGTATATCACCGAGCAGTCCTGCCGGCTGTCCGAGGAGCTGGAATCCCAGCAGATCGGAACCACCGAAGTACTGCTCTCACCCCGCACCACCCTTGCCGGAAGAACTCTTGCCAGCCTGATGTTCAGAGAACGTTACGGCATCAGCGTTTTGGCGGTCTGGCAAAAAGGCCGGGCATTTCGCTCCGGACTTCAGGACCTGCCGCTTCAGTTCGGGGACGCCCTGCTGGTGTACGGTCAGCGCCGGAACCTGGAGGCCCTGGCCCGGGACCCGGATTTTCTGGTACTGGATGAGACCGCCGCCCAGGCCCCCCGCCTGGAAAAAGCGAAAATCGCCGTCGTCATCATGCTGGCGGTCATTCTCAGCGCTATTTCAGGTCTGATCCCCATTTCCATTGCCGCCATGGCCGGGGCCACATTCATGGTTCTTGCCGGATGCCTGAGCATGGAGGAAGCCTACCGGGCCATTGAATGGAAAGTGGTGTTTCTCATTGCCGCCATGCTGCCCTTAGGTGCTGCCATTGAAAACACCGGGGTCGCCCAGATGGGAGCATCCGCTCTGATTGCGGCCGTGGGTGACATGGGGCCACGGTGGGTGGTGGCGTCCCTGTTCTCCATCACCGTGCTGGGCACCCAGATCATCCCCACAGCCGCCCTAGTGGTGCTCATGGCCCCGGTGGCCCTGAGCGCTTCCGCCACGCTGGGCATTTCCCCGCATCTGCTGATGATGACCGTGGCCATGTCCGCATCCTCCAGTTTTGCCAGCCCGTTGTCCCACCCGGCCAACCTGCTGGTCATGGGCCCGGGCGGATACCGGTTCATGGACTATGTCAAAGTCGGGGTTCCGATCACGCTTCTTTCTATGGCTGTATGCGTGGCGCTGCTGCCGATCTTGTGGCCCCCATATCCATAAACGGATCCATCATCGTCAGGCTTCGCCAAAACAGATTCCCGTCATTCGGTCCAATGCCGGCTTCCCTGCCTGTGGCAGAAATAAAATCCCCGGGCGGATCGACAGCAAACCCCATTTTGAGTCCGGAAAAGGGATGCCGGAACCCGATTTGCCATGCATGGAGCATCTGCCGGGAGCAACGCTGCGCTGTTTTTCTGTTTCTGCGGAACTGATAGGTCTGATCCCCTAAAAGCGGAAAACCCATGTCATAAAAATGCACCCGGATCTGATGCGTCCGGCCGGTATACAGACGAACTCGGACCAGACAGGCATTTTCGAACCGCTGAATCACCTGCCAGACCGTCCTTGCCGGCCTGCCGGCATCCGGGTTGACACTCATCCGCTTTCGGTCCTTAGGATGGCGGCTGATGGGACGGTCGATCTCCCCGGATACGGCCAGATCCGATCCGGTGACCAGGGCCAGATAGATTTTCTCCACCCGGTGATACTTGAATTCCTTTTGCAGAAATTTCAGGCTGTGGTCGGTTCTGGCCGCCAGGAGCAGTCCACTGGTGTCCTTGTCCAGCCGGTGAACGATGCCCGGGCGGGTTGGATCGTCACCCACCTGTCGGATATCCGGAAAACCGTGGACCAGACGGTTCACCAGGGTATTTTCACAACGACCCGCCCCGGGATGAACCACCAGGCCGGGTGGCTTGTTCACTACCACGATATGGGAATCCGCATGGACCACATCCAGAGACCGTGGATCGGATTTCACCGTTATTTCCCCATCCTCCGATAAAATTTCCCCTGTTACCTGATCCCCTTTTTTCGTCCGGTATCCCGGACGTTTTTGCAGTCCGGAAATCCGGACATCTCCCCTGCTGACGGCCGTGGCAGCCATGGATCTTGAACAGTCCGGCACAGACTGGGAAACGACCACATCCAGACGCTGTCCCGCAAAAGACGAAGAAACGGTAAAATCGATTTTCATGCGCACCTAAAAACAAAACCGACGGGGAGAAACGTCCGCCCGTCGGTCTTCAGTTCACAAATGGGTTTTTAACTTATTGAAACAGGTTTTCAATTTCCTTGATCATGGACATTTCATCAATGTCCTTTGCCGTGGACAATTCCTGCACCAGCAGGTTCTGTGCCGTATCTAAAAGCTTGCGTTCACCAAATGACAAATCTTTTTCCAGCTTGAGCTGAAACAGATCCCGGAACACTTCCGCAACATCATATATGGACCCGGTCTTGATCTTGTCCATGTATTCCCTGTACCGGCGGTTCCAGGTCTGATTGTCCCCATTCTGAGCCTTTTCCTGCATCACTTTGTACACCTGGGGAATCTCGTTCTCCGGAATCACCTCCCGCAACCCCACGGATTCAACATTGGAGGTCGGAATCATTATTACCATGCCGTTTTCCACAATTTTCATCATGTAAAAATTCAAGGTATCACCGTTGATCTCCTTGCTTTCAATGGACTCGATACAGCCCACGCCATGTGCCGGATAAACAGCCAGATCCCCTTTTACAAATTCTTTTTTGGTTGATATGCTCGCCTTAGCCTTTGATTTACCGGATTTTTCACCCATTGGATAACTTACCTCGATATATTTACAATTTGCCTATTCTTTAATGTATACCCACAATATAACAAGATTGTCAATATAAATTTCATGAATCCAGCTTCGAACGCTTTCAGGATCGGGCATTCACCTGATTCATGGCCCGGATCGCCCCGCGTGAAATAATGAGCTCACATGCCTGTGCCGCATCCAGAATCACTTTGTCCAGTCCGGCCTGTTCTTCAGAGGTAAAGCGCCCCAGAACATGCCCGGTGACCCGGGTCTGGGTGCCGGGATGACCGACGCCAACCCGAACCCGGATAAAATTCCTGGTGCCAAAGGCATCTTCAATGGACCTGATCCCGTTGTGTCCACCGGATCCGCGGTCCTGTACGATTTTAATGACACCAAAAGGAAGGTCCATGTCATCATGAACCACGATCATGTCGGAGACTGGAATTTTGAAATAGGCGGTGAGTTGCCGGAGAGGGAATCCGCTCCGGTTCATATAGGAAAGGGGTTTGACCAGGAACACATCCCGGCCGTAAAGGGTTGTTCGGGTATAGGCTGCGTCAAAACGGGTCTTGCTGAAATCGGTTTTTGCTTTTTTGGCAATGAACTCAACTACCAGAAAACCGATGTTGTGACGGGTCCGGGAATAGGTCTCCCCAGGGTTTCCCAGACCCGCCAATAATTTGAAATGCGTGGATGACATGATCCACCAGCACGCTATTCAGCGGGTTCAGCAGGCGTATCCTCTGCCGTCTCTGCCATTTCCTCTTCATCCAGAAGTTCGTCTTCTTCGGTGATTTCTTCCTCTTCACCCGCATCCGGCGGAATCACGGTGATCATGGTGAAATTGGTTTCATGGGGAATCTGGACGGCATCGCCCAGATCGATGTCTTCCACATGAATCGCATCCCCGATGTCCAGATCAGAGACATCGATTTCAATCTTTTCAGGCGTATCGGCCGGTTTGCAGATCACTTCCAGTTCCCTGCGGATGATCTGGAGCATTCCACCGCCGTCCTTGACCCCTATACTCGTCCCGATTATCTCTACCGGAACTTGAACCGTTACCTGGGTATCCATATCGATCTGCTGAAAATCCGCATGCAGGTATTCAATACCGAAAGGATCCATCTGCAATTCCTTGAGCATGACCACCTGGGTCTGTGGGTCGTCGCCCTGAATTTTCAGGTTCAGGAAAAGACCGGAAATCCCTCGGTCCCGAACAATTTTATCGAATTCTGCGGTGTCCAGACTGACCATCATCGGGGTCATTTTGGTTCCGTAGACCACCCCGGGAATCATTTTTTCCCGACGGATTCTTCTGGCCGCACCTTTGCCACTGATCTTTCTCTGGGTGGCGTTCAATTTAACTAGCTCCACTGTATTTCCCTCCATAGCCGTTGTTTCTGATGTAACCGTCAGTCACAGACAGCGTGTTAATAACCATAAACAATTATGATAAAACGGTTCAAATAAACAAAGAATTCACTGAGTCTCCCCTGTAGGAGCGCATGATGGCTTCACCTACCAGTTTTGCAATGGAAAGGGTTTTAATCTTTTCACATTGCTGCGCTTCAGGTGACAGGGGGACGGTGTCCGTGGCAACCAGGGTATTGAGTGATGATCGGGTGATCCGGTCGATGGCCGGCCCGGACAGCACTGGATGGGTGCAGTAGGCATGAACCTGACGGGCCCCTTTTTCACGTATCACGCTGGCCGCTTCAGTCAGAGTGCCGGCCGTATCCACCATGTCATCTATGACAATGGCAATTTTATCTTTCACATCACCAATAATGGCCATAGCCCGGGCCTGATTGGGTGCGCTCCGACGCTTGTCCACGATCGCCAGGCTGCAATGGAGCCGTTTGGCATAGGCCCGGGCACGTTCCACACCGCCGGCGTCCGGAGACACCACCACCAAATTTTCAGGGTACCGTGTCTTGATATCATCGATGATGATGGGGGCCGCATACAGATTGTCCACAGGCACACTGAAAAACCCCTGAATCTGACCGGCATGCAGGTCCATGGTGATCACGCGGTCCACCCCGGTGTTTTCCAGAAGATCCGCCACCATTTTAGCGGAAATCGGCACCCGGGGCGCCACTTTTTTGTCCTGGCGGGCATACCCGAAATAAGGAATCACTGCAGTGATCCGGCTGGCGGACGAGCGTTTGAACGCGTCAATCAACAGAAGCAGTTCCACCAGATGATCATTCACCGGATTGCAGGTGGATTGAATCACATAAATTTCCTGCTTCCTGACATTTTCATGAATTTCAACCTGGATTTCACCGTCACTGAAGCGATTGACTTTCATTTTTCCCAAAGGTTTTGCAAGATATTCAGAAATCCGATCGCACAGCAGCGGATTTGAATTACCAGCAAATATTGACAGCCCACTCATAGCAAATCTCTTTAATTTCTATCATTCCTAAATTGGCTGGGGCGAGAGGATTCGAACCTCTGAATGCAGGGATCAAAACCCTGTGTCTTGCCACTTGACGACGCCCCAGGACGGCTTGTCTGTATCACGTATGTTGAAACACAGTCAGAAACACCTGCCTGTTTTTCCAGGCCCGATGCTTACGAAGCAGCTCATACGCCTGGACCGCATTTTTTTTATCCGAAAAAAGCGAAAACAACGATCCGCCGCTTCCTGACATGGTCACCGGCTTCTGCAGCAGATATGCCATTTCATCCCTGGCAACCTTTATTTCCGGATACAATCTGAAAGAGGCTGCTTCCAGATCATTGTGCAAATAAGGCCGTACATCAACATCCTGTCCCGTGGACAAAATATTTGAAGCCGATTCTATAGTATATTTCCCCTGAGATGTCAAACAAAAATCATGGTCCTGATACACGCTGGCAGTGGAAGCAGCAATCCCTGGATCACACAGCACCACGTGTCGAGGGTGCAGCCTCGGCACCCGGGTCAGCTGGTCTCCCACCCCGGTGGCCAGTGCGGGTCTCCCATACAGAAAAAACGGCACATCCGCGCCCAGTTGCCTTCCCATTTCCATCAGTTCCTTGCAGGAAAACAGATCATGACACCGGGCATTCAACGTCGACAGCACTGTGGCGGCATTGCTGCTGCCGCCGCCAAGTCCTCCGCCCACAGGAATGTTCTTTTTGATATCAATGGTGACGCCCGGCACAGAAATATTTTTTTTTTGATCTTCACAGGCCCGGAAAAACAGTGTGGCCGCCCGGTACGCGAGATTGGTTTCGTCCTCCGGGACCAGGGGATGATTGCAGGTGACCTCAACCCCGGCACCCTGGAACGTGAACGTCATCACATCGGCCAGCTGGATTGTTGTCATCAGGGTAAACAGGTCATGATACCCGTCCGGCCGTTTGCCGGTGACATACAGAAACAGATTGATCTTGGCAAACGATGTCGAAGACTGGATCACCCCTTTGCCTCTACATAGGCCATCCGGATTTCACTGAGAAGCGCCCGCATCAGGTTTTCTTCATCCTTGTTCAGATTGCCTTTTGTTTTTTCCGAAAGCATGGCCATCATGTCGATGGTGTACTTGGCCATCGTCAGATCCTTTTTGATCTCGCCCGAAGAAGGATCTTCCACTTTTCCCAGCTGAACCAGACCGGATGAATAAATGGACAGAATAAAACTGGAAAATGCCACTTTGGGCAATGCATTTTTACGGGCGGCTTCTTGGTTTGCCTCAGCCGCTTTCTTTGCCGCTTCCATGATAAACCCTTTTTCTTCAGGCATCTGACGATCCTCCATTACATTGGTTTTGGGGTGTGTCATCCAGCCGGATTATGATATCGGCCACGGTTGTTTTCTTTCCTGCCTCGTGGACAAAAAGCGGATTGATATCCAGCTCCCGGATCACGGGATGATCATCCACCAGGGCCTTCAATGATACAATGTTTTTTTCGATCTCTTCAATATCGGACGGGGCTTCCCCGCGCAATCCCTTGAGGATAGGGTATCCTCTGATGCTTTTTACCATTCTCCGTGCCACGTTCCGTCCCATGGGAGACAGTCGGAACGCCACATCCTTATAGACTTCCACAAAAATGCCTCCCAGCCCGAACATCACGGCATGACCGAACACCGGATCATATGTCACGCCCAAAATAACCTCCTTGCCGGCAGGGGCCATCTGCTGCACCAGCACACCTTCCAGATGGGCTTTCGGATTATACTTTTTCACATTTTCCATGATCTGTTCAAAGGCGGCTTTAACGGCCTTATCATTTTCCAGACGGACCTTGACGCCCCCGGCATCAGACTTGTGCAGAATCTGGGAGGAGACGATTTTCATCACCACCGGATACCCCAATTTTTGAGCTATCTGCAAGGCCTCATCCGCTGTTCTCGCCAGTTCCATGGGAAGGATGTTGAAGCCGTAACATTTGAGGATCTCGTTTCCGTCCAGTTCGCCTAAGACATACCGGCCCTGGGACAGATATTGTTCTATGATCCTGCCTGCTTTTTCCTTATCATATATCAGGTTATACGGCGGCAGAATTTTTCTGAACAGCCATTTCATCCCATCCCGCAACGCGCCCAGGGATCTTGCCGCACTTTCGGGAAACTGGTAGACAGGGACCTTGTGCTTCTGAAGCAGTTTGACACCGTCAGACACATCCACGATCCCCATGAAGGCGCACAGAATCGGCTTGATGGTATTTTCAGCGATTCTGACAATGGATTCAGCCGTGCCGATGGCATCGGTCATGGACTGGGGCGTGAGGATGATCAACACGGCATCCACCCCCCGGTCGGCCAGTACCGTGGCCAGGGTGTTTTCATACCGGTCTTTGGCGGCATCCCCGATCACATCCACAGGATTGTGAAAATTGGCGGTGGCCGGCAGGTATTTTTTCAGTTCCGTGATGGTCTCTTCGGAAAAAGTGGCCAGTTTCAACCCGGACTGTTCACTCATGTCTGTGGCGATAATGCCGGGCCCCCCGGCATTGGTGACAATGGCCACATGATCACCGGTGGGATATTTGTTGCCGGCAAACGCCTGAGCGTAGTCAAACAGCTGGTTCACGGTCTTGCACCGCAGAATGCCGGCCATGCTGAACAGCCCGTCATAGATCACATCCGAGCCGGCCAGGGCCCCGGTATGGGAGGCGGCGGCCCGGGCGCCGGCAGCCGAAGATCCGGACTTGATGGCGATCACATGGGTCGGGTTGGTGCCGGAGGTCATCTTTCGGACTTCGGTGATGAATTCGTCGGCGCTGCGGCTCAGTTCCTCCATGTAGATCATCACCACATCCGTGTCCGGATCCTTGTGATAGTACCGCAGCAGATCCAGCTCATCCACATCCGCCTTGTTGCCGATGGAGATGAATTTGGAGAACCCGAATCCCTTGTCCGCCGCATAATCAAGCACCGCCGTGCACAGGGCCCCGCTCTGGGAGATGAACGACACATTGCCCGGTTCCGGCATGCGGGCGGAAAAACTGGCATTCAACGACACTTTGGGGGACGGATTGATAACTCCCAGACAGTTGGGTCCCACCAGACGGACACCGGCTTTTTTGCACAGGACCTTGATCTGTTTTTCAATCTCCGCGCCTCCGCCTCCGACCTCCTTGAATCCGGCGGAAACAATGACGATGCCCTTGATTCCTTTGGCGATGCATTCCTGAACCGATGTCAGTGCCGCTTTCGGCGGCAGGATGATCATGGCCAGGTCGATGGGATCCGGAATATTGGTGATACTGGTGTAACATTTCACACTGAGAACGGACCGGGCCTTGGGATTGACCGGATACAGTGTGCCTTTGTATCCGTTCGATAAAATATTGGCAAAAATATCGTGCCCTACCTTTCCCTTCTGGGTGGAAGCACCGACTACAGCGATGGTTTCGGGTGCAAAAATGGCATCCAGCTTATCCACGGATCCCCCTTTTTCGTATATTATTTTCGGCCCGGCAGAAGCAAATCCGGGGCCAGGCTTGAATGAATCGCAATGCCAAGCCTGGCCCCGTGCTTATTCCGTTTGAATCAAATGGGTGATCAGGACATTCCCAGACTCAGCTTGGCGGACCTGAGCGTATTTTTCATGAGCATGGCAATGGTCATGGGGCCGACGCCGCCCGGAACCGGGGTGATCTTTCCCGCGATCTCCTTGGCCGCATCAAAATCCACGTCCCCTTTGAGAATGGCCTTGCCGGTTTTTTCATTCATGCCCACCCGGTTGACCCCCACATCGATGACCGTGGAGCCGGGTTTGATCCATTCCGGTTTCACCAGATCCGGTACACCGGCCGCCACAATCAGGATATCGGCCCGTTTGCAGTGGGCTGCCAGATCTTTGGTCCGGGTGTGAACGATGGTCACGGTGGCGTTGGCACCCACCCCCTTCTGGGCCATCATCATGGCAATGGGTTTTCCCACGATATTGGAACGGCCCACCACCACCACTTCAGCGCCGGAGGTTTCCGTGCCGGACCGCACGATCATCTCCTGAATACCGGCCGGGGTGCAGGGCAGAAATTTGACTTCATCCCCGCCGATCATGAGCCGACCCACGTTCACCGGATGGAACGCATCCACATCCTTGTCCGGATTGATGGCGTTGAGCACTTTCTTGTCATCGATGTGCTTGGGCAAGGGCAGCTGCACCAGAATCCCGTGGATATCGGGGTCATTGTTGTATTTGTCGATCAGCGCGAGCAGGTCTTTTTCGGAAATATCATCGGGTTGATCATCCTGAATTTCGTGGAATCCACAGCTGATGGCGGTTTTGACTTTCAGGGTCACATAGCTCACCGATGCCGGCGACGATCCCACCAGAATGGTGACAAGTCCCGGAACTTTGCCGTGTTTCTCTTTCATCTGGTCCACTTCTTCCTTGATCTCGGCAAGAATCGTTTTCCTGATCTCGGTTCCACTGATAATTTCTGCAGTCATATTTTTTTCTCCTGGAATTTGTTTGAGTTTGCCTGCAACCGGATCACCATGCACAGGCGCGCAGCTCACCGGTTGCAGAATTCAGACTGAACTTAAAAGGATTTAGAATACACCCTCGACTTTTCCGGTTTCCACATCCACATCCACCCGTTTGAACGCGGGGTTGGATCCGGTTCCCGGCATCAGACTGATGGCACCGGCCACGGGTACGATAAATCCGGCACCGCCATAGGTCAGGACCTCACGGATGGTCAGGCGCCATCCCTTGGGCACGCCTTTGAGGGCCGGATTGTCAGACAGGGACAGATGGGTTTTCACCATGCACATACCCAGTCCGGCCAGCTCAGGATCCGCCTGGATTCTGGCAAGGGATCTTTCCGCATCAGCCGAATAATCCACGCCGTCCGCGCCGTACACTTCCTTGGCAATGAGTTCGATGCGCTGTTTGATGGGCATGTCCAGCTCATACAGGAATTTGAATTCGGTTTTTTCTTCACATGCCTCGATGACGGCTTCAGCAAATTCAATGGCACCCTCGCCCCCTTTTTCCCAGTGACGGGACAAGGCCACTCTGGCACCTTCGGCTTCACACAGTTCCCGGACCTTGGCGATTTCCGGATCCGTGTCGGTGTAAAATGCATTGATGCAGACCACCGGGGAGATACCGGCTTTTCTGACGTTTCTGATGTGATGGATCAGGTTGTCACACCCTTTGGCCACCCATTCCACGTTTTCGGTGGAATATTCTACAGGCATGGGTTTGCCCGGTACCGGCACGGGGGCGCCGCCATGGCATTTCAGAGCCCGGATGGTGGCCACGACCACGGCGCAGTCCGGTTTGAGCCCTGAATACCGGCATTTGAGGTTCCAGAATTTCTCAAACCCGATGTCCGCACCGAATCCGGATTCGGTCACATGGTAATCCGCCAGTTTCAACCCGACCTTGTCGGCAATGATGGAGCTCTGGCCGATGGCGATATTGGCGAACGGTCCGGCATGAACGATGACCGGCTGGCCTTCCAGGGTCTGCATGAGAGACGGATTGAGGGCATCCACCATCCAGGCGGTCATGGCGCCGGCCACCTGCAGGTCTTCGGTGGTCACGGGTTTGCCTTTTTTGTCATACGCCACAACGATTTTACCCATTCTTTCCCGCATGTCCTTGAGATCCGTGGCCAGGGACAGAATGGCCATGACTTCAGAAGATACGGCAATGCCGAACTTGGATTTCATCATGAACCCGTCAGCCTTGCCGTTGACGCCGTCGATGCCGATGATAATGTTTCTCAGGGCCTGGCAGCAGAAGTCGATGACCCAGCCCATCTCCACGTTGGTGGGATCGATGTCCAGGCGCTTCATGCCGGACAGTCTTTCCAGCTGCTCGTCGGTGTAGTTTCTTTCATGCTGCATCCGGGAGGTCAGGGCCACCATGGCCAGGTTGTGGGCATTCATGATGGCATTGATGTCACCGGTGAACCCTAAAGAAAACGGGGTCAAAGGAATGCACTGGGCCAGCCCGCCACCGGCGGCCGATCCCTTGATGTTCATGGTAGGTCCGCCGGATGGCTGACGGATGGCGGCACATACGTTTTTACCCAGTTTTCCAAGACCCTGGACCAACCCCATGGAAGAGGTGGATTTTCCCTCTCCCAGGGGGGTGGGGGAAATGGCTGTGACGTCGATATATTTGCCGTTGGGTTTGTCTTTCAGGCGCGCCATCACTTTTTTGAAATCGATTTTGCCGATGTAGTGGCCCTGGGGCAACAGTTCTTCTTCAGTCAATCCCAGTTTTTCAGCGATTTCATAAATTTTCAGCATGGATTTTTCAGCATCCTGTGCAATTTCCCAGTCCTGGTGTTTGGTTGGATCTAATGCCATGGTTCACTCCTTTGTTGAATTTGGACTCTGATCGAGCCGATGATAAAATAATGATATAAAAACAAAGCGTTATGCTTTTTGTCCTCTTCACCTGACGATTCTGTATGTCTGTCAATGTAACTAACTATATAAATCAACATAAAAAATCAACAGGTTTTCGCGATATACCGCCCTTTTTCAAAATGCCTGGGACAAAAATCATATGTTTTTTTTAAAAAAAATCAATATTTTTATAATAAATCATTGTTTTTCATTAAAAATATTTGATTGAATGATGAAATACCTGTTTTTGTAAGACAATCAAGACAGTTCTTCATCGGTTTCCTACAATTGCTATTTAATAATTAAATCCGATTCAATCTTATTTGGTCAAATATGCTCTTCTCTCAACCATTTGAAATAAAATAAGATTTATTCCATAAGGACCCTGTTCAATAAATTCACTCATCTATTGACAAAAAAGGGTACAAATTATAAATCATATGCTGTTATCAATATTTCAAACCTTGCAACATGGGGTCTGGTGAATGAAGAGACAATGCATAAACGTCAGTCGATCAAAAGAAATTGTCACTGACGTTCACCTGTTTCCATTCCATATATTGTCACACCGTTTCAAGCTTAATTCCTTCCAACTCATAACCATCTTTAAATTTTAGGAGGTACACGTGGGATTCGAAATAACCAAAGAAACCTATGCCGGCGCCATTAAAAGCATCACCATTGGAAAAGGTGACGGTTCAGTGACTGTCGGCGGCCAGAGCAGCTATCCGTTTTACCGGTTCGAGGGGGAGATGCCCAACAAGCCCATCATTGCCATGGAAATCTGGGACATGGAACCCGAAGACTGGCCGGAAGCCGCCAAAGCACCTTTCAAGGAGGTCCTGGGTGATCCCGTGGCCTGGGCCAAAAAATGTGTGAATGAATACAATGCCCAGGCCATTGTGCTTCAGCTCAAAAGCACGGATCCCAACGACAAGGATGCCAGTGCGGATGATGCAGCGCAGACTGTCAAAAAAGTCAGCGAAGCCATTGATGTCCCTTTGATTGTCTGGGGCTGTGCCGTACCAGCCAAGGATTCGGATGTCCTCAAAAAAATCAGCGAGGTGTGTGATGGTCACAACCTGGTTCTGGGCCCTGTGGAGGAAAAAAACCACAAGGCGATCGGAGCCGCGGCCATGGGGTACGGACACACCATCATCTCCTCTTCTCCCATTGACGTCAACCTGGCCAAACAGGTGAACATTCTGCTGGAAAACCTGGGCGTGTCCCTGGACAAGGTCATTGTGGATCCCACCACCGGCGGTCTGGGATACGGCCTTGAATACTCCTACTCCGTCATGGAGCGCCTGACCCAGGCCGCCATGACCCAGGGGGATGACAAACTTCAGAACCCCATGATCAACAATCTGGGCAACGAAGTCTGGAAATGCAAGGAAGCCAAGCAGCCGGTGGAGGAAGCCCCCGAACTGGGTGATCCGGAACGCCGGGCCATTCTCATGGAAGCGGTGGGCGCGGTATCCTATCTCATGTCCGGTTCCAGCATTCTGATCATGCGGCACCCGGAATCCATCAGACTGGTCAAAGCGTTCATCGATCTGGTATATGCAGGTGGATCTGCCATGGAGATCGGTCCCGTCACCAAGCAGCTGGATGATGTGGAAATCGATTTTGCAGCCATGTCGCCTGAACCGGATCTGACAATTGCCGAAGAAGAAAAGAAAGCCCCGGCCAAAAAAGCCGCCCCTGAGAAAAAGGAAGCACCCAAACCGGCGGCCGCGGCTCCCAAGGCGGAGACCAAACCGGCCCCTGCGACGGAGGCCAAACCGGCCTCGGCAGCGGATGCCAAACCTGAACCGGCGGCTGCAGATCCGGAAGCCGATGCCAAGGCCAAAGCGGAAGCGGAAGCCAAGGCCAAAGCCGATGCTGAAGCCAAAGCCAAGGCAGACGCCGAAGCCAAGGCCAAAGCGGAAGCGGAAGCCAAAGCAAAGGCCGAAGCCGAAGAAAAAGCCAAAATTGAAGCCGATAAAAAAGCCTTGAAAGACGCCGCTTCCAAACGGGAAGCGGACGAGCAGGCATTGAGAGACAAACGGGCTGCTGAAATGGCCAAACACAAAAAAGAAGCCGCACCGAAAGAAGCGGTACCCATGACCGCTGCCAAGGAACAGAAAAATATGCTTGACAGCATTGTTGAAAACCTGAACTGGATTCACCGCCGGTAAATTCATCCGTAATTACGGTGTTTTTCCGGCCTTACTTAAAATAGGGATTCGGAACACCTTAAATATAATTTGACAGACCATACTATAACTAGAGGAGGAACCTCTGATGGCAGAAGTAACGAAAGCGAAAGCAGCCAAAGAACCAAAACTGGCTGATCCCATTGAAGCATCATATGAAGTATCCACCCAGGAAATGATCGAGCGCTCTCACAAATTGGGGGTTGAGACCATTTTTGACCGGGCTGTGGCCATGAAGCCCTGCAACATCGGTATCCAGGGCATCTGCTGTAAAAACTGCGCCATGGGTCCCTGCCGGCTGCCGTTGCCCAAGGGCGGCATCGAAGGTGAAGACACCCGAAAAGGACTGTGCGGCGCCACACCCAACACCATTGCGGCCAGAAACTTTGCCAGAATGGTGGCGGCCGGCGCAGCAGCCCACTCCGACCATGGCCGTTGCGTGGCAGAAGTGTTCATGTCTGCCGCCAAAAAAGAAACCGAGGCATATAAGATCAAGGATACCCAGAAACTGCTGGCCATTGCACCCCATCTGGGCGTCGCGGTCACGGTTGAGGAAGACGGAGAAACCAAAGACAGAGATATCGATGAAATCGCCCTGGAAGTGGCCGAAGTGGCCCTCAATGAATGGGGCAAGGCGGACGGCGAGCTGCTGTATCTCAAACGTGCACCCCAGCCGCTTCAGGACAAATGGGAAAAGCAGGGGGTTAAACCCAGAAACATTGACAGAGAGATCGTTGAAATCATGCACCGCACCCACATGGGCGTGGACCAGGACTATAAAAACCTGATCAAGCAGTGCACCCGGTGTTCTCTGGCAGACGGATGGGGCGGCTCCATGCTGGCCACCGATCTGCAGGACGTGCTGTTCGGCACCCCCACCCCGCTGCAGTCTGAAGCCAACCTGGGCATCATGAAAGAAGACCATGTCAACATCATTGTCCACGGTCATGAACCGGTCCTGTCAGAGATGATCGTGGCCGTGTCCCAGTCCGAGGAGATGGTCAATTACGCCAAGGAAAAGGGCGCCGCCGGCATTCAGCTGGGCGGTATCTGCTGTACGGCCAACGAAATCCTCCAGAGACACGGCGTTCCACCGGCAGGCAACTTCCTCCAGCAGGAACTGGCCATCATCACCGGGGCCTGCGATGCCATGGTGGTGGACATCCAGTGCGTGATGCAGAATCTGGCCAATGTGGCAAAATGCTTCCATACCAAGCTCATCACCACCCACCCCATTGCCAGGATGGAGCAGGACAATGTCGTTCATATCGAATTCAATGAACACTATGCACTGGAAGATGCCAAACGCATCGTGAAGATGGCCATCGACAACTTCAAGAATCGGGGATCCGATATCATGATTCCCCGGCACAAAGCCACCCAGATCGCAGGTTTCGGCGTGGAATCCATCCAGTATCATCTGGGGGGCACTTTCCGGGGCACCTACTACACCCTCAATGACAACATCATCAACGGCCGTATCCGTGGTGTGGCTGGCGTGGTGGGGTGCAACAACGCCCGGTCCCGTCACAATGAAATGCATGTCAAGGTATTGAAAGAGCTGATCAAAAACGATGTTCTGGTCCTTACAACAGGCTGCGACGGCATCACCGCCGCCATCCACGGCCTGCTCACCCCGGAAGCGGCACAGGTCTATTGCGGTCCGGGTCTGGCTGAAATCTGTGAAACCGTGGGCATTCCACCGGTTCTGCATCTGGGTTCCTGCGTGGACAACTCCAGAATCCTGCTGGCAGCCACCGAGGTGGTCAAGGCAGGCGGTCTGGGCAATGATCTGTCTGATCTGCCAGTTGCGGGATCCGCGCCTGAATGGATGAGTGAAAAAGCCATTTCCATTGGCCAGTATTTTGTCACCTCCGGTGTTTACACCGTATTTGGGGGCACTCTGCCCACGTCCGGTGCGCCGGTTTTCCATGATTACATTTCCAAGGAACTGGAAAAAATCTATGGCGGCAAATGGGATGTGGAAGCTGATCCCATCAAACATGCCCATCTGATGATCGCCCATATCGACAAAAAGAGAAAAGCTTTAGGTATCGACAAGGCGAGAGAACGGGTGCTCATGGATATGGCGGATCGTCAAAAACTGGAAGCTTAATTGATACGGCCAAATGAACCTGTAATTACAATAAATCCTCAACGAAGGAGGAAGAAGGAATATGTCTAAATTAATCGCATTTGCTGCCATTCAGGGTGGCTACAAAGTGGTTGCACAGGTGGAAGGTGAACTGGAAAAAGCCCTTCAGACCTATGATGCCAGCACCAAAATCGGATTTCCCAACACCGCGTATTTTCTGCCGGTCATCTATTCTCTGACCGGGTTGAAATGTGAAACCGTAGAAGATCTGAAAAAACCCATGGAATTTGCCAGAAAACTGCTGCCGCCCCATATCAAGCTGAAAAACTGGCTTCCGTATCTGGGCCCCCTCCTGGATGCCGGTATGGCCGGTATCATCTCTTATGAAGTGAAAGAGGCCCTGCGGTATCTCAATGATCCGGATTTCTACATTGCCCAGGAAGACCCGGATGTGGAAAACGGCAAAATATGGGTGGGTGCGGCGGATGACACCATTCTGCGGAAACGCGGGGTGGAATTTGTGGACGGCTCCGCCCCCGGTTTTGCCGCCATGGTGGGCGCGGCCCCCAACAAAGAGATCGCCAAGATGATCGTGGAAGACTATCAAAAACGGTCTCTGTATATCTTCTGTGCCGCCAACCACAACGGCAAAACCCTGATCCAGCAGTGCCTGGATGCGGGTATGCAGATCGGGTGGAACACCCGTATCGTGCCGTTCGGTCCGGATATCTCCTCGGCCGTGTTTGCGTTAGGGTTCGCCAACAGAGCGGCCATGGCATTCGGCGGGGTTCAGCCCGGTGACTACAAAAAGATCCTGAAATACAACAAAGACCGTGTTTTCGCCTTTGTCAACGCCCTGGGGGATGTGGGAACCGAATGGGGTGTGGCCGCAGCCGGCTGTGTCAACTGGGGATTCCCCACCATTGCAGACACGGAAATCCCGGAAATTCTGCCCACCGGTATCTGTACCTATGAGCATGTGGTGGCCCCGGTGGCCCATGAAGACATGGTCCAGAAATCCGTGGAAGTCAGAGGGCTCAAGGTCCAGGTGTCTGAAATCGATATTCCCTGCGCATTCGGTCCGGCCTACGAAGGAGAGCGGGTTCGCGGCGCTGATCTCTACGCCCAGTGCGGCGGCGGCAAGACCCAATGCACCGAGCTGGTGAAAATGGCGGACATGAACAAGATCGAAGACGGCAAGGTCGAAATCGTCGGACCGGATATCGACGGTATCAAAGAAGGCGAGACCTTCCACCTGGGAATTTTCGTCCAGATTGCGGGCCGGGAATTCCAGGAGGATTTCGAGCCCATCATGGAACGTCAGATCCATCATCTGATCAACTATATCCAGGGGATCATGCATATCGGTCAGCGGGATATCTCCTGGGTCCGGATCTCTAAAGCCGCTATTGAAAAAGGCTTTACGCTCAAGGATATCGGAGTGGTGCTCCATGCCAAATTCCACCAGGATTTCAACAAGATCGTGGACAAGGTTCAGGTCACCCTGTACACCAAAAAAGAAGATGTGGCCAAGATGACGGCCACAGCCAGGGAAAATTACCTGGCAAGGGATGCCCGGGTGGATAACATGCGGGATGAAGATGTGGAAACCTACTACTCCTGCACCCTGTGCCAGTCTTTCGCCCCCAGCCATGTGTGCTCCGTATCCCCGGAAAGAACCGGGCTGTGCGGTGCCTACAACTGGATGGACTGCAAGGCCTCCTACGAGATCAACCCCACCGGCCCCAATCAGCCCATTGAAAAAGGTGAGTGCCTGGATCCCAAACTGGGGCAGTGGAAAGGGGTCAATGAGTTTATCTACAAAGCTTCCAGAGGGGCGGTGACCCACTACAACTTCTATTCCATGGTGCATGATCCCATGACCACCTGCGGATGCTGTGAGTGTATCGCCGCATTGCTGCCCTCATGCAACGGGGTGATGACCGTGGGCCGGGATTATACCGGAGAAACCCCCTGCGGCATGAAGTTCACCACCCTGGCCGGCGTCATGGGCGGCGGTGCTTCTTCTCCGGGCTTTGTGGGACATTCAAAACACAACATCACCCAGGGAAAATTCATCCTGGGAGACGGTGGCCTGCTGCGCATGGTCTGGATGCCCAAGATGCTCAAAGAAGAGCTCAAGGACAGAATCGTGGCCCGGGGCAAGGAACTGGGAGTGCCTGATCTGTATGACAAGATCGCAGACGAAACCGTGGGCATCACCGAAGAGGAAATCCTTCCCTTCCTCCAGGAAAAAGGCCATCCGGCCCTGAACATGGACCCCATTGTGGGATAGGAATTTAACACAAAAGGCGGGGCAGCCTTCCACCAGATATAACGCTGCCCTGCCTTTACCATATGGTTGTTTAAACTTTTAAGGAGACTAACATGGCATTAACCGGTATACAGATATTCAAACTCCTGCCCAAGACCAACTGCAAGGAGTGCGGTGTTCCCACCTGCCTTGCATTTGCAATGAACCTGGCATCGGGGAAAGCGGAACTGGACAGTTGCCCCTATGTGTCGGATGAAGCCAAGGAACAGCTGGCGGAAGCATCCGCACCTCCGATCCGTCCGGTAGCACTGGGCAAAGGGGTCCGAAAAACCGCAACCGGCGGTGAAACCGTCCTTTACAGACACGAGAAAACCTTTTTCAATCCTACGGTACTGGCCGCCACAGTGCCATCTGACACTGATCCTGCAGCCCTTGATACCAAACTGAAAGTCTACAACGCATTCCAGTACGAACGGGTCGGACTGAATCTCCGCCCGGAACTGCTGGTGGTCAAGGATGCGGGCAACGGTGCGGACGCATTTGCAGCGGTTGCCGAAAAAATTGCCAAGGAATCGGAATTCAACCTGGTTCTCATGACCGAAGATGCGGGTGTCATGAAGGCAGGTATTGAAAAAGCCGGGTTCAAGCGGCCATTGCTGTATGCAGCCACTGAAAGCAATGCGGATGAATTCGGGGCCCTGGCCAAGGAAGCCGATTTGCCGCTGGCCGTCAAGGCAGATTCTGTGGAAGCGTTAATCCCGCTGACGGAAAAACTCACCGGCATGGGCCTGAAAGACCTGGTCATCGATTCGGGTGCCCGGGAAATCAAACAGGCCCTGGAAGACCAGGTGGCTATCCGCCGGGCCGCATTGAAGGCTGCCAACAAATCACTGGGATTCCCCACCATCGTGTTCCCGTGTGAAATGGCATCCAACCTGGATATGGAAACTTTGATCGGCGCCATGTTCGTGGCCAAATACGGCGGCATCGTGGTTATGTCGGATTTTGCTACGGAATCACTGTTTCCGCTGTTGCTGGAACGGCTCAATATCTATACCGATCCCCAGCGGCCCATGACCGTGACCGAAGGCATTTTTGAGATCAACAATCCGGATGAAAATTCACCGGTGCTGGTGACCACCAACTTTGCATTGACCTACTTTATCGTATCCGGTGAAATTGAAGCCAGCAAAGTCCCGTCATGGCTGCTGGTCAAAGATTCCGAAGGGTTGTCCGTGTTGACAGCATGGGCTGCCGGAAAATTCGGCGGGGATGATGTCGGCCTGTTTGTCAAAAAATGCGGTATCATGGACAAGGTCAAACATCAGGAACTGATCATTCCGGGTTATGCCGCCGCCATTGCCGGGGATGTGGAAGAAGAACTGCCCGGCTGGACCATTACCGTCGGTCCCAGAGAAGCGGCCCATTTGCCGGCATTCCTCAAAGCAAGAAAGTAACAACCAACGCCGGGGCGGTCTGCGGGCTGTTCCGGCTTTTCAGTGTCAATCCTAAATCAGTAAAAGGACAAGAACATGGAAAACATGATTCTATTTGGTGAAAGCCTGAATGTCATTTCCCGGGTCATCGGAAA
>JBFLKI010000016.1:0-29799 GCA_040883135.1 Desulfotignum sp.
AAATACCGGTACAGATGGTGGATGACAGTGATTTGTTTCACATGAAACTGATTGGCGATATCCCGGACAGACATGCCGTCTTGATACAGCCGGCCCACCAGAACTGGACGTTTTTCTTTTGGAGAGGTTTCAGTGTCAGCAGACACAGGGGCGTTTCTTTCCGGCACATCGGAAATGGCATGAGCACTGCAGAAATCGCGGATCAGTCCCATGAATGCAGGGCCGTATTTTTCCAGCTTGGTTTTGCCCACACCAAAGGTATTAAGAAAATCGTCTTCTGTTCTGGGAAAACACGTGGCCATCTCTATCAGGGTTTTGTCGGGAAATACGGCATAGGGGGGGATACCGGCCTGATCCGCCAGTTCTTTTCTTTTCTGGCGCAGAAATTCGAACAGGTCCGGGTGATGGGGATGGATGGTTGATTCAATTGTTTCGTCATCGGTTGCCTCATCGGCGGTCAGGGGAAGCCGTTGCCGGGGATCCAGCCACCCTGACACGTTTGTCTCTCCTTTCAGCACCTCCCAGGCTGCCGGGGTGAGGGTCAGGCCGCCGTGGTCGTCTTCCCGAAGAACAAAGCCCTTGCTCTGAAACTGCCGAAAGAGGAAAAACCACTGTTTTTTGGACAGATCTGTGCCGATGCCGTAGGTGGAGAGCTGATGGTGTCTGAACTGGAAGATTTTTTTGGTTTCCGCCCCCCGGAGCACATCTATGACATGACCGGCCCCGAACCGTTCACCGGTGCGTTTCACACAGGACAGAAATTTCTGGGCTTCGATGGTGAGATCCTGGACCCGGTCCCGGGGAGTCAGGCAGTTGTCGCACTTGCCACAGTCATCGTGTTTCGCATTCTCTCCGAAATAGGTCAGCAGCCGTTTTTTGCGGCAGTCTTCGGATTCAGCGAACCGCACCATGTCCTCCAGGTGAAACAGGGCGGCTTGGTTACGCTGTTCATCCGGGCCGGTGACAAGGGATTTTAACCGGGGGATGTCCCCATGGGAAAAAAGCAGCAGGCATTCGGCTTCCAGCCCGTCCCGTCCGGCCCGGCCGATCTCCTGGTAATAGTTTTCAACACTTTTGGGCAGGTTATAGTGAAGCACGAACCGGACATTGGGTTTGTCAATGCCCATGCCAAAGGCGATGGTGGCCACCATGATTTGGACATCATCCCGAATGAATTCGGTCTGGAAGCGGTGCCGGTCCGCATCTTCCAGGCCCGCATGATAGGGGCGGACGGAAAATCCCAGGGCCGCCAGCTGGTCGGATAGCGTCTCCACCTGTTTTCTGGACAGGCAGTAGATGATACCGGAATCTTTTTTATGGGATTTCAGGAATTCCAGGGTCTGTTGCAGCGGGTTGTCCTTGAACATCACCCGGATCAGCAGGTTTTCACGGTCGAAACTGCCGGTGAACGCCTTGAACCCGGTATCGGTTGAAAAACCGAGACATGCCTGGATATCTTTCTGTACCGCAGGCGTTGCCGTGGCCGTGAACGCGGCACAGACCGCTTCGGGAAACTGCTGCCGGAGCTGTGCCAGGTGCCGGTATTCCGGCCGGAAATCATGACCCCAGGCGGAAATGCAGTGGGCTTCGTCAATGGCCAGACAGTCCACGGTCACGGTTTCGAGCATGTCCAGGATCTGGGGCCGGACAAGGGATTCCGGTGCGATATACAGCAGTTTGGCCCGATTCTGACGGATCAGAGACACCTGGTGCCGGTACTGGTCCGCTGTCAGGCTGGAGTTCAGGCACACCGCTGATATCCCCATTTCCTGCAGCTGGTCCACCTGGTCTTTCATCAGGGAGATCAAGGGAGACACCACAATGGTGAGCCCGTCAAACTTCAGGGCCGGCAGCTGAAAACACAATGATTTTCCGCCGCCGGTGGGAAGCACCACCAAGGTGTCCTTTTTTGCCAGGATGTGGTCGATGATCTCCTGCTGCAGGGGCCGGAAATCATCATACCCGAATACCGTTTTCAGCATTTCCATGGGATTGCTTCCTGAATCTCTGCTATGTCGGGATTTCAACTATATGCTGTGATAACCGATTTTTCATGGTAATATACCTGGAAAAATTTTCAGATGCAAACCTGCATCATTGTTGTGGAGCAGACATCTTGGATCGATTTGAAATCACATCCGGCAGAGTGTTGTTTTTTTATACGGTCATTGAGCAAAAACGGGATCCCCGCCGGGTGTCACACGCTTTTCTGAAACAGGTCCTGGCCCGGTGCACGAACAACCGCGTGGAGGCCCTTCGGTTCACAGCAGGCCGGGATGGCAAGCCGTCCCTGGCCCAGGGCATCACCGATCTGCCGGTCTGTTTCAATCTCTCCCATACCAGAGATCTGGTGGTGTGTGCCTTGACGCTTGGGTATGACATCGGGGTAGATATTGAACACATGCGGCGCAAAGTGGATCTCTCCATTGCGGACCGGTTTTTTTCAAACCAGGAAGCTCACGCCATCTCTCAGGCGGACGAATCGTTGAAGCAAGCCCTTTTTTTCCGGTTCTGGACATTGAAGGAAGCCTATGCCAAAGCCACGGGCAGAGGACTTGCCATCGGGCTCGATCAATTCAGCTTTGTCCTGGACCGGCCTGATATTCAGGTGCGGTTTCATCGGTCCGGTCCCGGTCAGGACCATTCCGGACAGTGGCAGTTTTTTCAGTTTTCGCCGGTGCCCGAATACATGGCCGCTGTGGCGGTGAACAAAAAACACAGCCCGCCTCTGAGCCTGTCGGTTCACTCCTGGGTCCGGGATGATTTTGGGGCCTGACCCGGAAGATATCCGTCGGGTCAGGCCCCCTGAGATGGGGGTGTCCAGGGGTCAGATTAAATCACGCCTTGGTCCAGCATGGCATCCACCACCTTGACAAACCCGGCGATGTTGGCACCGGCCAGGTAGTTTCCGGGGAACCCGTATTCTTCGGCCGCCTCCAGACATGTCTGGTGAATGTTTTTCATGATGGTTTTCAGCCGGTCATCCACCTCCTGCCGGGGCCAGCTCAACCGCATGCTGTTCTGGGCCATTTCCAGGGCGGACACGGCCACACCCCCCGCATTGGCCGCCTTGCCCGGCGCATACAGAATCTTTGCATCCAAAAACAGGTCCACCGCCTCCGGATCACAGGGCATGTCCGCCCCTTCGCATACCAGGCTCACCTTGTTTTTCACAAGATTGTCCGCATCTTTTGCATTGAGTTCATTCTGGGTGGCGCACGGAAACGCGCAGTCCGCAGGAATATCCCACATGGGCTGATGATCCAGATCGGCATTCCGTTCCACATAGACCGCTTCTGAATACTTGTTGACATATTCCTTGATGGGACCCCGCCGGAAATTTTTGAGCCGCTTGATATAATCCAGCCGGCCGGCATCGATGCCTTCTTCATCAAAAATATACCCCGAAGAATCCGACATGGTCAAAATCTTTGCCCCTGATTCGATGAGCTTTTCCGCCGCATGCTGGGCCACGTTGCCGGAACCTGAAATCAGGCAGGTTTTGCCCTTAAGGCTCTGCTTTCGGGTATTGAGCATCTGGGCCGCAAAATACACCAGACCGTATCCGGTGGCTTCGGGCCGGATCAGGCTGCCGCCCAGGGTCAGGCTTTTTCCAGTGAGAATGCCGGAAAATTCTCTGTGGATCTTTTTGTACATGCCGAACAGATAACCGATCTCCCGGGTCCCCACCCCGATGTCAGCAGTAAGAATATCTTTGTGGGGACCGATGTACGGATGCAGTTCCGTCATGAAGCTCTGGCAGAACCGCATCACTTCCCGATCGGATTTGCCTTTGGGATCGAAATCCGATCCGCCGCAGGCCCCGCCCATGTTCATGGTGGTGAGGGCGTTTTTGAACACCTGTTCAAAGGCCAGAAATTTCATGATGCTCAACGTCACGGACGGGTGGAAACGCAGTCCCCCGACATAGGGGCCGATGGCACTGTTCATGCCCACCCGGAACCCCCGGTTGATCTGCACCTGGCCCTGGTCGTCCACCCAGGGAACACAGAACATGAACACTTTTTCCGGTTCGGTGATGCGTTTGAGCACCGCTTCCTGGCGGTACTCCGGATGCCGGTCGATGAGCGGCTTTACCGATGCGAGCACCTTGTCCACCGCCTGAAGGAACTCATGTTCCTCCGGATTTTTCGTCTTGATGAAAGACAGAATATCAGACATATACACTCTCCTGTATGGTTACGCGTCAATGATCTGCAACGCCTCTTCCCGATAGGCATCCATGACATAGGGGATCTGTGTGATTTTGGCGCACTCTTCGGTCAGAGCGAAAATATCTTTCCGGCTGATGTGGGGCACGGCCCAGTTCCGGGATCCGGCCATGATCTGCTGGAGACCCACCTTGATCTTGTCCACGGCACTGTAAATACCGACAGCCCCTAAAGGCATGGTGTCGATCTCTTTGCCGTAAGTTTCTCTGAGCACCTCATAGTTCATGAAGATTTCATCTCTGGTGGTGCCGTATCTGGACACGGTGGACGGCAGGCCGCCATCCTCGTTTCTCAGCCAGCGTTCCGTGTTTTTTCCCACCATGCCAGGAATCATCAATGCCCGACCCATGCAGACCGCTTTGCAGTAGGGGGCGCCTAAGGCCAAGGCTTTGAACACATGGTCTTCAGAAGAAAATCCGCCGGCAAAGGCGATGTCGGGCACGGGCAGGCCCCGTTTTTCCAGGCGCCGGCACAGGTCATATGCCATGGCATGCAGGTAAATGGACGGAATGCCCCATTCGGTCATCATGCGCCACGGGCTCATGCCGGTGCCTCCCGGAGCGCCGTCAATGGTGAGCAGATCGATTTTGGCATCCGATGACCACCGGATGGCCATGGCCAGTTCCCGCATGGGATAGGCCCCGGTCTTGAGGGTGATTCGTTTGGCCCCCAGACGTCGCAACCGCGCCACTTCTTTCATGAAGCTGTCCTGGTCAATGAATCCCAGTCGGGAATGACGCTCGAACTGCTTGAGGGGCCCGGCTTTAAACGCTGCCTGATAGGCCGGCATCTCCGGGTCCGGAGTGACGATGTACCCCCGCTTTTTGAGTTCAATGGCCCGTTTCAAAGAATTGACTTTGATCTCGCCGCCGATGCATTTGGCCCCCTGCCCCCATTTGAGCTCGATGGTTTCCACGCCTAAGTTTTCAATGACGTATTCCGCCACGCCGTTGCGGGTGTCCTCCACGTTCATCTGAACCAGGATGTCGCCATATCCGTCATGAAACCGCCGGTATTCGGTGATCCGCCGATCCATTTCCGGTGATCGGGTGACTTTGCCGTGTTTGTTCAGTTCCAGCTGGGGGTCGATGCCGCAGACATTTTCCCCGCACACCAGGGTGATGCCGCTGATGGCCGCGCCGATGGCAAAATGTTCCCAGTTTTTCTGAGCGATTTCCGTGCTGCCCAAAGCACCGGTGAAGATGGGCACCTTCATTTTCACCTTGTCGGTCGCCCCGTATTCGGTTTCGGTGTTCACGGCCGGAAACGTGGCTTTGTCCGGGTCAGGATCCATGCCTTTGGCGCCCAGGGCATATCCCATAATGTTCAGGTGAGAGTAATCCACGGGATAATCCTTGTCCGCACCGGCGGTGATGCTGCCGAAAGGCTCGGGATACAGCAGTTCCCGTCCCCTGAACGTGGCGTGAAAAAGATCGCAGTTGCCTTTGCATCCGTCGATGCACCGGCTGCACAAGCCTGATTGCGGGGCGACATTTCTGGACCGGTTTTTGGTCTGCAAGGCGTCATTGGCATTAGGCTGTTGTAGGTTCATGTTTCCTCCTGATTCAATGCATGTTTTGTATTCAGTTTTCGACAGTATTGTAAACCGGATTTTCAATCCAGCTTGCCTTTCAGTAAATCCCCGAGCCCGGCAAAGGGATTGGAGCCCCCCCCTTTTTCCGAAGAACGGTCAGACGGCGCTTCTGCATAGGCATCGGCAACCTGATCCCGGGAGTGCACATTATCATGGCAGTAAATACACAGCAACTCCCAATTGCTTCCGTCCGGTGGATTGTTGTCATGATTGTGATCCTTGTGGTGGACCGTCAATTCCCGCAGACGCTTGCCTTCAAACTCACGGCCGCAGTGACCGCAGATCCAGGGAAACAGTTTGAGGGCTTTCTCCCGGTAGGTTTTTTCCCGCTCCTTCCGGGTTTTATGAACTTCAGAAAGAATGGCATTAAATTTTTTATCATCGGGCGAAGCCATGTGTTGGTTTCCTTATATTTTTATGATGAAGAATGTGATAAAAATTTTGCAATTACAATTGACCTGTGGATTGACCAGTCAGGCAAGCTTGATTTATAAAAAAAAAGCAGGGATTTGGCAATCCCAGATTTGGCCATCCGCATCAGGGATTTTGTCATAATCGGGCAGCGGTCCATATTTTATGAAATTCTGTCCGATTGTTTTTTCAAAACAGGTTGTTTCATGGTATACTGGCAGATCAGAGCAGTCATCACCCATAGAGGACAAAGGGCTATGAAAAAATATGTGAACCATCGTTTCACAAACAGCCGAATCCGGCTGATCGTGTTTATGGCTGCAGCGACCCTGTGTGTTTTTTTCAGGACGGAGGCCTTGCCTGCAGCCGGTAAAACCATTCATGTCATCCCTGTGACCGGAACAGTGGAACCGGGTATGGCGGCTTTCATCCAAAGAAGCGTTGATGAGATTCTGGCCGGCGATCCGGGGGCCCTGATGGTGTTCAAACTGGATTCATTTGGCGGCCGGGTGGATGCGGCACTGGATATTGTGGAGACCCTGTCGGACATTCCCCAGGGTCAGTCCATCTCTTTTGTGGAAAAGCGGGCGATTTCCGCCGGGGCACTGATCGCTTTAGCCGGCAATGTGCTGGTCATGAGACACAATACATTGATCGGCGACTGTGCGCCCATTATCCAGACCAGTGAAGGCCAGAAGGAGATGGGAGAAAAAACCCAGACTGTTCTCAGGGCCCAGTTCAGGTCCCTGGCCAAAAAAAACAACTATCCGGAAGTCCTGGCGGAATCCATGGTCACCAAGAGCATGGAGGTGTATCAGCTGGTTCTGGATAAAGAAACCGTCTATATGGACAAAGTGCGGTTCAATGATCTCACGGAAGCGGAAAAATCCCGGATCACTCAGAAAAAAACCGTTGTGGCGGAAGGCGAACTGCTGACCATGGATGATGTGGAAGCGCATGAACTGGATTTTTCGAAGGCCAGCGTCCCTGATCTGGATCAGGCGTTGACGCATCTGGGATATAAAAACTATACATTGAAATTTATGACCGAGACCTGGTCGGAACGGTTTGTCCGGCTTCTTCATCCCATGTTGCCCATTTTGATGCTGGTGGGGTTAGGTGCCCTGTACACGGAGATCAAGGCACCGGGGTTCGGGGTGTTCGGGGTTGTGGGGATTTTGTGTCTGGCGCTGGTGTTCTTGAATCAATACCTGGTGGGGCTGGCCCATTACACCGAACTGCTGCTGCTGCTCATCGGTACTCTGCTCATTGCCGTGGAAGTGCTGGTGCTGCCCGGGTTCGGTATGGCGGGTATTGCCGGTATCCTGGTGCTGTCCGCCGGGCTGGTGCTCTCTTTTCAGGGATTTGTGCTGCCGGATCCGGAAATGCCCTGGGAGGGACGTCTGATGATCCGGAACCTGGCCCTGGTGGTGGGATTGTTTGCGGGGGCTCTGGTCATGTCACTGGCCATGGTCCGGTATGTTCTGCCCGGGGTGGCAAAAGTGATCAAAGGGCCGTATCTGAATGCCACATTGGGAGAGGCCCTGGTGGGTTCCGATGAGGCCCGCTCTGTCTCTGTGGGCCAGACCGGCACCGCTGTCACGGCATTGCGGCCCTCCGGAAAAGTCAGAATCGGATCCCGGAAAATCGATGCCATCACCCAGGGGGAATTCCTGGCTCCGGGCACACCGGTCCGGGTGACAACGCTGGCGCAGAACCATGTCACCGTCAGGGCGGTGGAACCCCAAGATTCTGGAAAGGAGCGGTCATGAGTGCCTATGTGCTGCCTGTGGTGCTTCAGCTGCTGGGGCTGGGGGTCATCGTGATAGAGATTTTCGTGCCGTCGTTCGGGCTTCTGGCCGCTTTGGCAGCCGGATTGCTGCTGTATTCCCTGTATCTGGTGTTTACCACCATTTCGGTGAATATGGGCCTGGTGTTCGTGGGGGTGGATATCTTTGTCATTCCCGTGGTTCTGCTCCTGGGATTCAAGGCACTGGGAGCCTCTTCCTGGTCCCTGCACAAAAGATTGTCCAGAGACGACGGCGTGGCATCACAGTCACCGGATCTGGCTGCCTGGGTCGGGAAAGAAGGGGTGGCCGTGACCAACCTTCGGCCGTCGGGGACCGTGATGATCGGTGACACCCGGCTGGATGCGGTGACCGATGGAGACTATGTGAGTTCCGGCACACCGGTGAAGGTGACCCTTGTGTCGGGAAACAGAATGGTGGTAGAAAAAATTGAATAACTTTTAAGGAGAGATTTCCATGGAAATTATGTACATCCTGGTGATTGTTGCCGGTATTATCGCGCTGACCCTGTTTTATTTTATCTTTTCCTATATCGCCCTGTGGATCCAGGCCCTGGTGTCCGGGGCCAAGGTGGGGCTGATCAATATCATTTTCATGCGGTTCAGAAAGGTGCCGGCCAAACTGATCGTGGAATCCAAGATCATGGCGGTGAAAGCCGGCATGGAGATCCCTACGGACAGTCTGGAGTCGCATTATCTGGCCGGGGGGAATGTATCCCGGGTGATTCAGGCCCTGATTGCCGCGGACAAGGCCAATATTGAACTGACCTTCAACCGGGCCGCCGCCATCGACCTGGCCGGCCGGGATGTGCTGGAGGCGGTGCAGATGTCAGTCAATCCCAAGGTGATTGAAACCCCCATGGTGGCTGCCATGGCCAAGGACGGGATTCAGCTCAAGGCCATTTCCCGGGTCACGGTGCGGGCCAACATCGACCGCCTGGTGGGCGGCGCTGGGGCGGAAACCATTCTGGCCCGGGTGGGGGAAGGCATCGTCACCACCATCGGGTCGGCGGAAACCCATAAAAAAGTGCTGGAAAATCCGGACATGATTTCCAAAACCGTATTGTCCAAAGGGCTGGATGCCGGCACCGCCTATGAAATTCTGTCCATCGATATCGCGGACGTGGATGTGGGCAAGAACATCGGGGCGGAACTGGAAACCGACCGGGCCGAGGCGGACAAGAAGATCGCCCAGGCCAAGGCCGAGGAAAAACGGGCCATGGCCTTTGCCCAGGAACAGGAGATGAGGGCCCGGGTTCAGGAGATGCAGGCCAAGGTGGTGGAGGCCGAAGCCCAGGTGCCTCTGGCCATGGCCGAAGCCTTCAGAAGCGGTAATCTGGGCATCATGGATTACTACAAGATGAAAAACGTGGCCGCCGACACCCGGATGCGGGATCAGATCTCCAAGGGAGAAGACGGTGCCGGCCGGGGGGATCAATCATCATAATTGTTGAGGCATAAAGCGGCGGGCTCCGGGCAGAATATGATTTTCCCGGAAACCCCGCCGCGTCCCAAGGAGAAATCATGGATCTGGAAACCCTGATCAACATTGTTCTGGTCTTTCTGTTTCTGCTGATCACCACCCTTGTCAGGGGGCTGAAGGCAAAACAAAAACTGCAGAAAAAAAAGGTGAAAAAACAACGACAGGCCGCCAAACCATCGGTGTTTCCGTTTTTCCGCAAAATCAGAGACCAGATACAGGAATCTTTGAAAGACCTGGAAAGGCAGGCCCGGGAACAACGGCAGCAACAGAAACCGAAACTGGAACCGGAACCTTCAGACACCACTTTCTGGGATGAGCTGTCCGACGAAGAGGAGACTCAGGAACAACCGGAACACGCCTATACGTGGGATCAGACCGAGGATCCGGTTCAGAAAACGGCACCTGAAATTCAGGTTCAGGACCGTGAAATCAAAACCGTTTCCTCGTCAAAAGCGGTGCCGCCGCCCACCATTCACCCGTATGGCCGCCGGCCCAGCCTGCGGCAGGCGGTGGTCTGGGCCGAGATTATCGGCAAACCCGTGGCCCTGCGGAAAGGGTCGTCTGATACCATCATATAGAGCCAACCCGGACAGTAAAACCGTTTGCTTCAAAACTTTGGATCTGGTAGAGTTTGTTTGTTGGACAAAACGTCCTGGACAAAATGCCCATGGCGCATTCGAAAAGGAGGTCGTTATGTCAGTCTGTGTCATCATTCAAAGAAAAGTGGACGATAAAAAAATCGCATCCCAGCTGGCACCATTGATTGTCCGCCTGAGATCCCAGGCCAGTATTCAACCGGGATACATTACGGATCAGACGTTTTCAGCCCTGGATGCAGAAGGGGAGTATCTGGTTGTCAGTATCTGGGATACGATTGAATCCTGGAACCACTGGAAGAGCAGTGAACAAAGACAATCCATTCAGGACCAGATTGACAAGCTGACCGGAAAAGAAACCACGTACCGCTACTATGAGCCGATTGTGGGCGGCATCATTCCAAAATTTGAAGCCAGATTGTGATTGCTGATCGATCCGTATCCCGTTAAATTCCTTTGAAACGGGCCTCCCGCCGCTCCAGAAAAGAGGCCAGGCCTTCCCGGACATCCCGGGATGTCATCAAGGGCACCAGGTCCGGCAGCAGGCGGTCGATGGCGGCCTGATCCCCGTGAGACCGGGCCAAGCGGCTGGATTTCAGAGAGGCGGCAACCCCTAAAGGGGCCTGTTTTGAGATGGTCTGAGCGATTTCAATGGCCGTGTCCAGACATGCTCCCGGCGGGGTCACCTCCTGGATCAGGCCCAGGCGGAACGCTTCATGTGCATCGATCTCATCACCGGTCATCAGATACCGCATGGCATTTCCCCACCCCACTTCCTGAAACAGACGCACCGTGGCGCCCCCCACCGGATAAATACCCCGCTTGATCTCGATCTGTCCGAACCGGACCGTGTCCGCCGCCACCCGGATATCGCAGGCCAGCAGCAGCTCCAGCCCGATGGTCAGGCAGATTCCCTGGACCGCCATGACCAAGGGTTTGCTCACCTGTCGGTTTGGATCCAGACCCAGAGGATCCAATCCATTCTCAGGGAGTTCAGGAAACCGCCCTTTTGAAAAGCAATCCGCCCATTCCGGCAGATCCAGCCCGGCCGTAAAATGGTCTCCTTTGGCATACAGCACCCCGCAGCGAAGATCCGGGTTCCGTTGCAGCTCGCCATAGGCACGGCTCAATTCCCGGTACAGGTCCAGATCAAATGCGTTGCGCTTTTCAGGCCGGTTCAGCCCCATGAGCAGCACATGGCCCCGGGTGTCTATCAGCAGCTTCTTGTGCTGTGCCCTGTCTTCCGACGTCAGAGGATCATTTTTCATTTTTCTGGCTCCTTGAAACAAACACAGATCCGATATTCCTTGCTATTGACGGATATATATCATCTTCGTGTTTCAGGCACAATGGGGTGTCAAGACAAACAGGTCATTTCCCCGGGTTTGGGTCACAGCAATACAAGGCGGGTCATCCGGCTTCACCGGGAAAAATTTCGCGCCCTTCACGATATTTATCTATGGGTTTCCATTCTGGCTATGTTAAACTGCATATCATTACGAACCCAGATGGTGAAAAATTATTCAAGGCGAGACAATGGCGGACAGCCCGGCACCTGCAGTGAAAAAGAAACAGTTGTGGAAACGGTTCATCATTCATGTCAGCCTGATTGTCGTGCTTTTTCTCATGGGCATTTTCATCGGGTTTGCCGTCCAGACAAGTCGTCTGATCTCTGAACAATACCTGGCCACGGCCCGGGCCCATTTCAAG
Source organism: Desulfotignum sp. (assembly GCA_040883135.1). Classification (GTDB taxonomy): domain Bacteria; phylum Desulfobacterota; class Desulfobacteria; order Desulfobacterales; family Desulfobacteraceae; genus Desulfotignum. The sequence continues at coordinate 11,834 of JBFLKI010000016.1, forward strand.
AACATCGTTTTGACCCGGAGGTGGAATGCAAAACATGGCGGGGTGTTTGTCAAAAAAGGCCCTGACAATCCTTCCAACGCCTATCTGGAAAACCCGGACATCACTGCTGTGGACGGAACCGTCTATACCATGAAAAACCCGGCCCTCATGACCCGGGAAATCTCTGAATATGCCCGGCAATCAGGGGACTTCATATACCATATCACCAGCCTTATGCCGCTGAATCCGGGCAATGCCCCGGATGATTTTGAAAGAGATGCCCTGAAAGGATTTGAAGCGGGTGACAAAGAGAAACATACGCTGATCAGGGACAAAGAACAGGCCATTTACCGGTATATGGCGCCGCTTGATGTGGAAGACAGCTGCATGCCCTGCCATGCAAAGCAGGGTTACAGGGTCGGGGATGTCCGGGGCGGAATCAGCGTGACTTTTGATGTGACGGCCACGGAAAAGAAAATGGCCAGAAACCGGTTTGGCTTCATCGGTTTGGGTATTGCCGCCACGCTGCTGTTGCTGGGGATCATTCTTTTTTTGATATTCCGGCTGGCCGGTCGTCTCTCAGACGCTTACAGCACCATCGAAAAAATGTCCATCACCGATGATCTGACCCAGGTGTTCAACCGCCGGCATTTTCATGCCAGGCTCGATGAGGAGATTGGACGGGCCCGGCGGTATGACCATCCCATGAGCCTGTTGATGATGGATCTCGATCATTTTAAAACAATCAATGACAGGTACGGCCACCAGACCGGTGATGACGTACTTAAAACCATTGCCGCCATATTGCGCGCCAAAACCCGGAACGCCGATGTTGTGGCCCGGTATGGCGGTGAAGAATTTGTGGTGCTTCTGCCGGAAACAAAACAGAAAGCCGCCAGAGTGACGGCGGAAAAACTGCGGACCGCCATTGAACAGCATCAGCTCTCTGCGCCGGACCGATCTGTGTTTCATGTGACCGCCAGTTTCGGGGTTTCGTCTCTGGATATGGCAGACAAAAACAATGCCGATCCCGGGGATCAGATTGTCAAAATGGCGGATGATGCCATGTATCAGGCCAAACAGGCCGGCCGAAACCGGGTGGTGGTTTATTCAGAGAGGGAATTCTTTGATTCCGTTCCATGAAATTATGGTTTCATCCCCTTGAGTATCCTGGACTGGGTGGGGCCGCTAAAATCAAGGAGGGTGATATCCATCAGGCCGGCAGCGGTCATCATCTCCCGGATTTCCGATTCCGTGTAGGACTGTCCGGATTCAGTTCCCAGAAACATGTTCAGGGAAAACAGGGCTGCAAATTCGGGCCGGTCCCGGGTGTCCTCCAGGATGAAGTCGTGGATGAGCAGCTGCCCGCCGGATTTAAGCGTTTTTGCCGCATGGGACACGATACCGGCGGCCTTGTCATGTCCTTCTCCGTGCAGGACATGGGAGAGCCAGGCCGCATCGAATCCCTGTTTCAACGGGATATCTGCAGTGGTGTAATCGCCGTCGGTAAATTGAATCCGGTCTGACAGGCCGAACCGCTCAATGGTTTTTTCGGCAAACGGCCGGGTGCTGGGCAGATCAAAAACCACGGCAGTGAGGTCCGGGTTGGCTTTGCAGAAATGGATGGCATAGGTGCCGGGTCCGCCGCCCATGTCCAGCAATCGGGAACACCCGGACAGATCCACGGATTTTGCCACATCCGGTGCCATGGCCATGGCATTGTTGAACATGCCCATCAGAAACGCCTCCCGCCACTCGTCTGATGAGACGGTTGACCGCTCCCGGAGAGGCCCCCCCCGGGTGACAGCCTCGTCCATGCGGATCCAGGAGTCGGCCAGGTGGTGATGGTGCAGAATCATATACCCGATGTATTGATCGGAATCCTTTGAAAGATACCTGTTTGCAGCGGGCGTATTGGCATATCCGGAAGTCGTTTTGGTCAGAAGCCCCATGGCGGCCAGAGCATCCAGCAGCATGGCGGTACCCCGCAGATCCAGCCCCTGTTTTTGTGCCGTCTGCTCAGCGGTCATGGTGTCCTTGCCGATACAGGTGAAGAGATCCAGTTTGACCCCGGCATGAAGCGTGCAGGTTTTCCAGTAGGACCCGGACAATGCCAGCAGAGTGCCGGGGTGCCAGTCTGTTGATGAAGTCATGATCGCTCCTTATTTTTCCTGCCACTGGGGCGGTCTTTTTTCAAAAAACGCCTTGACCCCTTCCTTTGCATCCTGTGTGGTGCACAGCCGGGCAAAGGCTTCGTTCATATAGGCGAAACGGGCCTCGTAATGCATGTCTTCGGACCGGTAGAACGCGGTTTTGGCGATCCGTACCGCCACCGGGCTTTTTTGCGCCAGCTCGGATGCCCATGCCAAAGCCCGTGTCTCCAGTTCCTCTTTGGGAACCAGCTGGTTCACCAGTCCTAAAGAAAGCGCTTCCGGCGCTTTGATCAGGTTGCCGTACAGCAGCAGTTCCAGGGCTTTTTTACGGCCCACGCACCGGGAGACCGGAATGACCGGTCCCACGCAGTTGAGTCCCACATTGATGGCGGTCAGGCCCATGCGCACGTTGTCCGCCGCCATGACCAGATCGGCGGCGGCGGCCAGCCCCATGCCGTTGGCCACGGCCACACCATGCACCTGGGCGATGACCGGTTTGTTGAGCCGGGAAATGGTGAGCAGGGGATGTTCCATGGTCTCGATCCATGTCTGGTATTCCAGAGGCGTTTTGCCGGCCAGTTCATTGACATCGATACCGGCGCAGAACGCCTTGCCTTCCCCTTTCAGCAGGATCACCCGGACACCGGGATCCGCATCCAGCTCCAGCAGGGCCTGGTTCAGTTCCCGGGCCATGCGGGTGCTGAAGGTATTCATCTGCTCGGGCCGATTCAATGTGATGGTTCCCACATGATCGGCCGGGGTGGTTACCAGAATGTCTTGAAGTGCCATGGCAAGCTCCTTGTCAATGGGTTACGAAAGTGATCAAAATGATTATTGTCAGGCATGGTTACTGGTGCCCGATAAGAAAGATACCATAAGTGGCGGTCAGATTGGGTAAAAATGTAACGATTTTTCCTTCCATCTGATGATTTTTCGTGTTGATGGCTGCTTTTTTCAGAATTCTGAACCCGGCCTGCCGGGTGAAATTTTCAAAATCCCTGAGACTGAGCACCCGGATATTGGGAGTGTCATACCAGTCATAGGGCAGTTCTCTGGTTACCGGGGCACATCCGGTGAACATCAGCTGGATCCGGGTTTTGTAGTGCCCGAAATTGGGAAAACTCACCACACAACGGTCCGCCACCCTCAGCATGGACCGGATCAAAAACACCGGGTCATACACCTGCTGAAGGGTCTGGGAACAGATGGCAAAATCAAAGGCCTGGTCCGGATAATCCATGATTTCTGTGTTGATATCTCCCTGGAGTACGGAAATCCCTTTTTCAATGCATCGAACCACTTTGGATTCTTTGATTTCAATGCCCCGTTCCTTCACCTGCCGGTTCTGCCGAAGCCACAGCAGCAGATCCCCTTCTCCGCAACCAAGCTCCAGGACCTTGGCACTCGGCGTGATCCAGGAGGCGATGATCTGTAAATCATACCGGAGCGGATTCATGGTCCACACGGTTTAAAAATCCTTTCATCAGTTGATCCAGCTTGTCATTGGGCAGCAGGAACGCATCATGACCCCACTGGGCCTCTATTTCACAGAAGCTGACATCCAGGTTGTTTTTTTTCATGGCCGTGACCATCTCTCTGGACTGATAGGTGGGATAGAGCCAGTCCGAGGTGTAGGACACCACCAGAAAGCGGGACCGGCATTTTGAAAACGTCTTGACCAGGGACCCTTTGCCGTGTTCCCGGGCCAGATCGAAATAATCCGCCGCCTTGGTGATGTAGAGAAACGAGTTGGCATCAAACCGTTCGATGAATTTTCTGCCCTGGTACTGGAGATAGGATTCCACCTGGAATTCGGCCCCGAACTCGAAACTGAGCGCGCTTTTGTTCTGGAGCCGCCGGCCGAACTTCAGCCGCATGGATTCATCGGACAGATAGGTGATATGCCCGATCATCCGGGCGATGGCCAGACCCATGCCGGGTTTGGGCCCCTCGTAATAATGGCCGTTACACCAGTTGGGGTCTGCCATGATCGACTGTCTGGCCACCTCATTGAACGCGATGGCCAGGGCGGAATGGCGGCAGGTGGTGGCCAGCGCCACGCCCGATGCCACGTTGTCGGGATACCGCACACACCACTCCAGCACCTGCATGCCGCCCACCGATCCCCCCACCACGGCCAGCAGTTTTTTGATGCCCAGATGATCCACCAGGGCTTTCTGGGCCCGGACCATATCCCCGATGGTGATCAGGGGGAAATCTGTGCCATAAGGGATGCCGGTTTCCGGATTGACGGAAGCCGGGCCGGTGGAGCCCATGCACGATCCCAGAATATTGGCGCAGATCACAAAATATCTGTCCGTGTCAATGCCCTTGCCCGGCCCCACCATGATATCCCACCACCCGGGTTTGGGGTCCTCCGGTGTGTAGTAGCCGGCCACATGAGAATCACCGGACAGGGCATGGAGTATCAGAACGGCGTTGGATTTGTCCGCATTCAGGGTGCCGCAGGTTTCATAGGCCAGGGTGACCGGATGGATCGCAGCCCCGCTTTCCAGAAGGAACGGGTCCTCTTTGCCGGCAAAGATGAAAAACTGTTTTTCCACCTGTCCCACCGTGGTGCCGTTGTGATCATGATGGATATACTCACTCATGGTCACACCGCTTCAAGGGCCGCCGACAGGTCTTTGCAGATGTCATCGATATGCTCGATCCCCACGGAGAACCGCAGCAGGCAGGGATCGGCCAGCCGGTCTTTCAATTCCTGGGGAAACGACACATACTGGGACGAGTAGGGGTGGATGATCAGGGTCTTGCAGTCGCCCAGGTTGGCCAGATTCAGGATCAGGGACAGGTTGTCCACCAGCCGGAAACAGGCGTCCTGGTCTGCCAGACCAAAGGTCAGCATGGTGCCGAATCCTTTGTCGCCAAACTGCTTTTTGGCCATCCCATGGCAGGGATGGTCGGAAAATCCCACAAAGTTGACCCATGTCACTTTGGGGTGCTCCCTCAGAAACGTTGCTGTTTGAAGGGCGTTTGTCATGTGCCGTTCCATGCGCACCCCCATGGTGGACAGGCCGAGCACCGTCAGAAACGAGTGAAACGGGGCCGCCGTGGTGCCGAAATTGACATGGTGTTCCTTGAACAGGCGGTGGATGAATGCCAGGCTGCCTTTCTGGGCCGCAAACGGGGCAAAATCGGCAAACCGGCCCGCGTCCCAGTTGAAATTTCCGGCATCCACCACCACGCCGCCTAAAGCGGCGCCGTGGCCGGAAAAATACTTGGTGGTGGAATGCACCACGATATCGGCCCCCAGTTCGATGGGCCGGCACAGCCAGGGGGAGGCCAGGGTGTTGTCCACCATCAGAGGAACGCCGTTTTCATGGGCCAGGGCTGCGATTTTTTCTAGATCCGGTATTTCCATGCCCGGGTTGGTAATGGTTTCCATGTACACAAACCGGGTTTTGTCTGTGATCTGTGCGGCAATGTCATTCAGATCCAGCGGATCGGCCAGGCGCACGGTGATTCCGTATTTTTTGAAAATGTTGGTGAACAGGGCGTAGGTGGACATGAACAGGGATGAGGATGCCACAAATTCATCTCCGGCCCGCAAAAGCGTCATGCAGGCGTTGCTGATGGCTGCCATGCCCGACGCCGTGACCACGGCGGCTTGTCCTGATTCCAGGGAGGCCAGTCGTTCCTCCAGAAACCGGTTGGTGGGATTGGTCAGGCGCATGTATATATGGTCGGGCCGTTCTCCAGCAAAGGTCTGGCCCAGTTGGGCGGCGGTGTCATGGAAATGGGCCGCGGTCTGGAAAATGGGGGGCAGGGTGGATCCTTCCCAGTCATGGGCCTTGATGCCCTCATGAATGGCCCGTGTATCAAAGTGAAGTGGTTGATTCATAGCATCCTCATCGCAGGTTGAAAGAATTAATATCACCTTGTGGTATTTAATTGTCAAGAATTAATTGTTATCCTCGCCGCAGACAAGCCAGATGAAAAGAAAGTGATACAAAAGGTGACCGTTCATGCAGTTGTTGGTAAAACCCAAAAACGTCAAACATCTATTGCCGACGGATATTATTTTTCAAACACAATACTGGGCCCAGGTCAAAGCCCGGCTTGGTTGGCAGCCGCGTGCCTATGACATCGAGGACCGGGTGTCGAAAAAAGACATGCTGGTGCTGGTCAAACCGTTGAGCGACGGCGCGTGTGCCGCATATATCCCCCAGGGCCCCGAATTTGGCCCCAGCCGGGAAAACTATGGCCCTTATCTTGAATCTCTGTCAGAATCCATTGTCGATCAGATGGGGTCGGATGTGGCATTCATTCGATATGATCTTCCCTGGGAATCCCCTTACACCGACATACTGGACCAAACACCGGCCCATGAGTTTCCCGACGAAAGAATCCGGGAAATCCGCATGAATTTCGGAACCAAAAACTGGAATTTGAGAAAAACACCCGTGGACATGACCGTGGCGGATTCATACGTCATCGATATCGACGGCACCGAAGACATGATGCTGTCACGCATGAAAAGCAAAACACGGTACAACATCCGGCTGGCCGAGCGAAAAGGGGTGAGGGTGTATGCCGCTTCCACCAGAGCGCTGCCGGCTTTTCACCAGCTTCACCTGGAAACCGCCAAACGGAAAGGGTTTCTGGTCAGGGAGTATCCGTATTTTGCGACCCTGTTTGCTTCTCAAAAGGAACCATCCGATCCCTGTGAGATCAAACTGATGCTGGCGGTTCACGGCAAAGATGTTCTGGCCGGGGCCATTCTTGCCGTTACAGAGAAAACCGCATATTTTCTGTATGGGGCATCCGCCATGGAAAAACGGAACTTCATGGCCGGTTATGCCCTGCACTGGGAAACGATGCGATACGCCAAGGTCCTGAACTGCAAAAGTTATGATATGGGGGCCGTCTCTCCGGCCTGTTTTCCGGATCATCCTTTTTTCGGGCTGTACCGGTTCAAGACCGGGTTCGGGGGGAGGATCGTTCACCGGGCCGGTTCCTGGGATTATCCCATTGATCCGGATGCGTATGCATCCTTCCGGAACTGGGAGGAAATCACCCGGGGCGGGTGCGGGAACGGGCCGTTTTACAAGGGATTGGAAAACTGAATCATGAAAAATCTTGATGTCATGGCCCACACCTTATAAATAGAGGCATCGGCCGCATGTTGCGGACAGAGTAACTTTAACCACACAAGGAGAGAGACCCTATGCCGGTGGTGACATGGAAAAAGGACAACAGAACGGCTGTGTTGACAATGTGCAACGGCCCCAACCGGATGAACCGGATATTTTCAGAAGAGTTGAACGCCTGTCTGGATCAGATCGAGGATGATACCGATGTCCGGGCCGTGGTTCTGACCGCGACGGATGAAAAAAACTTTTCACAGGGCATCGATGTCGAGTGGATCGGTAAAAAGATCCAGGACAAAGACCATGACACGGTCAAGGCGTTCATGTATGACATGAACCGGATCTTCAAGCGCCTGCTGCTGTTTCCCGTGCCGGTGATCGCAGCCGTCAACGGCCATGCCTTTGGCAACGGCGCCATTGTTTCCTGTGCCTGTGATTTCAGGTTCATGAAAAAGGACAGAGGATTTTTCTGTTTTCCTGAGGTGGATGTGGGCATTCCGTTTCTGCCTGGCATGGTGGAATTTGTGCGCAAGGCCGTGCCCGAACCGCTGTTCAACCGGATGATCCTGTCCGGGCGGCGCATGACCGCCGAAGAGCTTGAGGCAGCTGGTGTGATCGTCAAGGCCTGCGACGACCAGGAACATCTTATGATCGAGGCCCTGGCCTTTGCGGCGGCGTTTGACAAGAAGCGGGGCATTTTCAGGGAATTGAAGCAGCGGATGCACAAAGACCTGATTCAGGTGCTGGATGAGCAAGACCCGGTGTATATTGAGCCCCTCAATCTGTTTGTGGGAGATTGAACCGGACAATCGAACCGTACAGAGGATATTGAGGCCCGGCTGATGGTTCCGGCCGGACCTCAATATCGGCATGTTCAATATGTCATGATCATTGGTACTGGGACCGGATATCTTTTTTGCTGATTTTCCCCACTGAGGTTTTGGGGATGTCCGCATCCAGGATGATCCGGGTGGGTACCCCGTATTTGGGGATCAATCCTTTTTCCACAAAGGTCATGCAGTGGGTCTGGATATCCTTTTCCGTGACCCTGCCCCGGAAAGCGTCCTTGATCACCACCATGGCCAGGGGCCGTTCCCCCCATTTGTCATCGGCAACGCCCACCACTGCCACTTCATTGACCGCTTCGTGCCGGCTGATGATGTCCTCCAGTTCCAAAGAGGAGATCCATTCCCCGCCGGTTTTGATCACATCCTTGAGCCGGTCCGTAATCCGAAGATACCCTTCGGCATCGATGACACCGATGTCTCCGGTGTGGAGCCAGCCATCGGCCCACAGTTCCTCGCTTTTTTCTTCGGATTTGACATAACCCTGGGTGAGCCAGGGGGCCCTGACCACCACCTCGCCAGCGGTTTTGCCGTCATGGGGCAGTTCATTGCCGTCCATGTCCACGATTTTCATCTGAACATGGGGTAACGGCAGGCCCGTCATGCAGCGGATGGCCACCTGTTCGTCCGCAGTTTTTTCCATGAGGGGGGGCTTGATCATGGCCAGGGTCAGTACCGGACAGGTCTCGGACATGCCGTATCCCGTATACAGGTTGATGCCGTGTTTCAGCGCCTGCTCGCACAATCCCCTGGACAGAGCCGACCCGCCGATGATCACCTTCCATCCTGTCAGGTCCACCTGGTTGATGGCGGGGCTGGTGACCAGCATGTTCATGATGGTGGGTACGCAGTGTGAATAGGTCACGTTTTCCGTGAGAATCAGCTTGAGCAGCATTTCCGGTTCATATCGGCCGGGATACACCTGTTTGGCGCCCAACAGTGTCATGAGATAGGGCATGCCCCAGGCATGGACATGGAACATGGGGGTCATGGGCATGTACACGTCATTGGAGGTAATGTTGGCCTGGTGGGCATAGCCGCACAGCACGGACAGGGTGGCATAAGTGTGCAGCACGATCTGGCGGTGGCTGAAAAACACCCCCTTGGGCAGGCCGGTGGTGCCGGTGGTGTAAAACGTGGTGGCCATGGTGTTTTCATCAAACTCCGGAAACTCGTATTCCGCCGGTGTCCGGGCCATGAGGGCCTCATATTCTCCGGCAAATGCAAGCGTTGAATCCGGGATCTCCCCGGTATCGGACAGTACCACCACCTGTTTCACGGTGTCGAACCGGTCTTTGACGGATTCCAGAAGCGGCACGAATTCCGTGTTCACGAGAATCACGTCGTCTTCGGCATGGTTGATGGTGTAGATGAGCTGTTCCGGGGTCAGCCGGATGTTGATGGTGTGCAGCACCGCCCCCATCATGGGCACGGCAAAAAAAGATTCCAGGTACCGGTGGGAATCCCAGTCCATGACCGCCACCGTATCCCCGGGACGGACACCCAGGTTCTCGAGCATGAGGGCCAGTTGTTGGACCCGCCGGCTGAATGTCTTGTAGGTATACCGGTGCTGGTCCCGGTAAACGATCTCCTGATCCGGAGAATAGATCAGCGGGGTGTCCAGCAGGTTCTTGATGAGCAGCGGATAGGCATGGGCACTGGGGGTGGGGTTGATGAGTCGGGTGTTTGTCATGATACCTCCTTGATGGGTGTTTCCGGGTTGTCATTGATTCCGGTTGATGAGCATCATACGATATCTGTCAAAAGAATAAAATAGGAGGTATCTCTAAACGGCTATTGCTAATTGGCACGGATGGCGCATTGAATAACCTGAACCGCCTTGTCAACGGACAGGAAACCGGTGTTGAGGATGAGGTCGTAGTTGGCAGGATCAGTGGCGTCGCTGTTGAAGTAGCGTCTGACAAAGGCGGTTCGGTTGGCATCCGTGCTGTGCATCAGTTTTTCCGCATCATCATAGGAAAGGTCCCGGGTCTTCTGAAGGTATTTCCGCCGCATTCCGGCCGGGGCCACGATTCTTACCTTGAGGGCGCTCATCTTGGCCAGTGCGCAGTTGCCCCCCCTGCCCAGGATGACGGCGTTTCCGTGTTTGCCGATGGTGTTGAGTATTCTGAGCAGCAGTTTCGCGTATTCGTCCGGCCAGAGATGGTGTTCGTTGACCAGAGCGGATACAATGTCTTCCACAATGTTCATGCCCCGCTCATCCAGGGTTTCCAGAAGTCTTCGGCTGTTTTTGGATGTCTCGATCATGCTTTCCAGAATTTCGTTGTGAAACAGGTCGAACCCGGTGTTCAGAGCCAGGTTTTCCGCCACTTCACGGCCGCGGCTTCCCGCCTCTCTGGAAATGGTGATGACGGTGACATGTTCTTCAACGGGTTCGGTTTTTATCTTTCCCCGTTCCCATCGGTTGATCTGTTCTTCGATGATTTTGTGCACGGGCCGTTTCATGATATCCTCCTTGTGATTGAAATGAAAAGGAGACACACCCCAATAAACCATATTCATATAATAAACCAAACTCAATATTTCGTCAAATGGTTCGATCCGGGAACGCACAGTTAAAAAAACCCGGTACCCAACGAAAATACGTTCGGCTTGACAGTCCGTTCCCGCTGGGATAGATTTCCCGGCACCCAAAAACTGAAACCCGATACCCGACACCCATGAACCTGCTTTCATTCACCCTGGACGAACTTATTCACAAACTTGAAACCGGATACGGCAAGGGCCGGTTTCATGCCCGGTCCCTGTACCGGGAAATTTTTGAAAAAGGAAACCTGAGTTTCGCATCGGCACCGGAATTTAAAGCTTCTCCGGCCCTGGCCCAATCCCTTGAAAAAACGGTTTCCGTGGAACCTGGAGAGGTGGTGGACACATTTCAGGAAGGAGATCTGACCAAATTCATCACCCGGCTGTCCGACGGCAAAAAGATCGAATCGGTCATCGTTCCCATGAACCGCTACAACACCCTGTGCGTGTCCACCCAGGTGGGGTGCCGCATGGGATGCACGTTCTGTGAAACCGGTCGCATGGGATGGAAGCGGCACCTGCATGTGCACGAAATCACGGGTCAGCTGTTCAATGCCCGGCACACACTGAAAAAACCGGTCAAAAACATCGTGTTCATGGGCATGGGGGAGCCGTTCGACAATTTCGATGCGGTCATGGGCGCTGTTAAGGTCATGAATGTGCAGCAGGGCTTTGGCATTGCCCTGAGACACATCACCATCTCCACGGCCGGCCTGGTTTCGGGCATTCAAAAACTGGCGGAACAAAATCTGCCGGGCATCCGTCTGGCCGTCTCCATCAACGCCCCGGACAACGAGACCCGGTCCCGGCTGATGCCGGTGAACCATGCCTGGCCCCTGGAAACCCTTAAATCCGCCCTGTCACGGTTCCCCCTGCCCCATAAAGGCACGTTCCTGTTTGAATACATTCTCATCAAAGGGGTGAATGATTCCCCGGCTCACGCGGAACAGATGGCGGCATTCATTCAGCCCCTGCCGGTGCGCCTCAATCTGATCCCCTGCAACCCGTTGCCGGGCCTGGGTTTTGAAAGTCCTTCCGATGAAGCGATGAACCGGTTTTCCCAGCAACTGGTAGAAAAAGGGGTGTTCGTGATCCGCCGCTGGAGCAAGGGCCGTTCCGTGTCCGCCGGTTGCGGGCAGCTGGGCCGTTCCCGCAGAAAATAAAGAAGTGCTCTCTTTGATATGTTAAAAAGTTGGATTTGTGCAGTTAGACATCACAAAATGAAAAGGGGCCGGATGACGAGGCGATCGCCTCAACTAAGCTGCAATAATAGAGGAATTATCATTATTCTGTTTCAGCTTCTTCAAGTGGTTCATAATAACGAATATTTGTTTTTGGAATCAAAATAAAGCCTCCGGAGGATTCATATAAGGCATTATCTAATTTTGTGTTAAATAATTTTATATGTTTTGCGCTATTCTGCTCAATAAAATCAGAAAATCGTTTGAATTCGAGAATATTGACTTCACCGGTTAATCGGTCACCACAATTCAATACAATGCTCACCTTAATTGAATTCATTTTCATTGTGCCCCCCCTTTGTTTGACTCCGATTTTAACTTATGTGCATTAATAAATGAGCCACCCCCCTTTCAATTATAAAAAGGATAGGAAGTTGCTTTTTGCTAAACAAAGTATTGAAATTTCCTCAAAATAAAAAATATTACTCTGCCCCTGATACAAGCACAACATGTTGTGCTTGTATCAGGGGAGGGGCTTTCAAGTCAAGATAAAAATCAATACAGACTCTCCAATTCCGGAATCTGAGAGTCTGTGCCATCACAGACTATTTCAAGGATATAATCAGAAATTTTTTATCCATCGATTTTGGCGCCAAGTATTATTATCCCTGCATGAATAGTCACGATCAAGAAGAATAATGGATATCACTTCTGTTTAAAATCTGCTAATCTCGGTTGGGACAGACACAATGGGGCCATAATGGATAAGGTAGACTTTTCCCAGACCGACACAACACGATATCTAGGGGGATGAAAAATGAGTATGATCAAGGAATTCAAGGCATTCGCAATGCGTGGCAATGTGGTCGATATGGCTGTCGGCATCGTTATCGGCAGTGCTTTCGGAAAGATTGTCTCGTCATTTGTTGCCGATGTTATCATGCCGCCGCTTGGGATGATTCTTGGTAATGTCAATTTTGCCGATCTGGCAATTACACTGAAAGAGGCCAGTGGAGATGTGCCCGCCGTGACACTGAACTATGGTAATTTCATCCAGACCGCTGTGGACTTCGTGATCATTGCGTTTGCAATATTTATGGTAGTGAAGGGGATGAACGCACTGAAAAAGAAGGAGGAATCCGTTCCTGCAGCGCCGCCTGCTCCGTCGAAAGAGGAAACGCTGCTTACCGAAATCCGAGATCTGCTGAAAAACAAATGATCTCTCAGCGCTTTTTTTGCAGTTTTTGAATATTATCCCTGGCAAACTCGATGGTGGGATCGATCTCCAGGGCCATTTCATAGAATTTGATGGCCAAAGCCGTTTCTCCCAGTTCCCGGTAGTTGGAGCCGATGTTGGCATAGTTGATGGCCTGGGATGGATCGATTTCCAGGGCCTGTTCAAAGCAGGTGATGGCTTTGTGGTGATGTTTTTGCAGAAAATAGCAGACACCCATGGTGTTGAGCAGGTCCGGGCGCTGGTCGTCCACGGCCAGTCCTTTGTCACAGATTTCCACGGCCGTGTCATATCGGCCCAGGTCCTTGAGGCAGGCCCCCATGTGAGAACAGATGTCGGGCAGGTTCAGCCGGACCGGTTCTCTATTGAGCGCGGTTTCAAATTCCTTTAACGCGGTCGGGTATTCTCCGATGGCATGGTACACCAGGCCTTTGTAGAAACTGGTGTAATATTTGTCGGGCAGGGCCGTTTCCAGTGCTTCAAGCCGGTCCAGAGCCTGGATCGGGTCCAGGGTTTCGATGATGAGCCGGGCTGCGAACATGCCCACGCTGGCAGATACGGCCCGCTCACGGAAATGGGCGCCCGGGATGATGGTGTAAAACGCCGGGATATCCAGGTCCGGATGCCGGGTGTCAATGGCCAGGACCTGAAAGACTTTTTTCTTCAGGGCGGCGATCAGATTTTCCACTTCCACCCGGATGTTGGGATCTGACAGGTCCGGCAGATCGTCCAGAGCTACCATGGTGTCGGGATGGGTGATAAAGGCGGCATCTTCCATGCGGGTGAATTTGGGCAGGCCCGAGGCCACGTAATTGGATCCGGTGTTGAAATCTCCGGCCAGCTGGGCCACTTCGGTCAGGGCCCGGCTCATGGCTTTCTGGGGGTCGGGCGCGGTGCCGGCGGTCCAGACGATCTCGCTGGTTTCCGGGAATGTGGCAGGATCCCAGGCCAGCACGGCAATGGTGGGGATGCCGGTATCCAGGGAAAAATCAGACGCATAGACCTGGATCCCGCATTTTTTATATTTGGCCAGCATCTCTTTGACCAGGGGATCGGTGAATGTGTCGGTGCGGATCCCGGGGACCGGCAGTTTACCGTGGCTCACCAGAGACGAGGTGTGCCGCTCCACCAGTTCGCACAGCCCCTGAATCAGGGCTTCTTCATTGCAGTTGCCCGCACAGGGACCGTTGAATTCGTTGATCATGTAAAACCAGTTGAACGGGATCAGCACCTCTTTGCCCAGGGTCAGATTGTACCCTCGGGTCCATTGCAGGGTGAGATCGTCGAACACAGGCTTGATTTTCAGGGCCTCTTCTTCAATATCGTGCACCGACCGGATGATCTGGTCAAAGGAAAGCGCGGTGTCGTCGAGATCTTTGGGCCGGGCCTCAAAGAAATGGGTGGGGGTTTTGACAAAGGAAAAAAAACTGAACCGTTCCGCCAGTTCCATCACGGCGCTGGCTTCGGACTGGGCCGGGGTTCCGCCCTTTCCCATCTGTTTACTGGTGCCGATGACCTGTCTGGCATGGGCCCCGCATTCACTGAAAAACACCGGAATATTCAAACGCCCGTTGTCAATGCGACGGGTCCGGTTCAAAATATCCAGTCCGGCTTCAGCGGCTTTTTTCTTGAACTGTGCCACGGTTTCTTCCGGAGAGATAATCTTGTCCTGGTCATAGGTATAGCCTTTGACCGCATCCTTGAGTTTGATGGTATACGTCATGAAAGCAAGTTTCCTGTTTCAGGTTTGAATGGGTGGTGGCCCGAGGGTGATTTGGATGCCTGTCATGTGACAAGTGTGATCTCATCGCCCACGCGGATGGTGCCGCCGGAGAGAATTTTTCCAAACACCCCTTCTTTGGGCATGATACAGTCGCCGGTGCGGTAGAAGATGGCGCATTTTTTATGGCATTCTTTACCGATCTGGGTGATCTCCACCAAGGCGGTGTTCCCCAGCCGGACTTTCTGCCCGATTTTTTGGGATTTCCAGTCAATGCCGGTGGTGGCGATATTTTCGGCAAAATCTCCGAAATTCAGAACAAAGTCCGGGGTACTGACGGCATCAATGCTCTCGGATGCCAGAAAACTGATCTGCCGGTGCCAGTCGCCGGCATGGGCATCCCCCTGGATGCCGTGATTTTTTACAAGTTCTGCCTGGCCCACACATTGCTTGGTGGTGCCTTTTTTTCTGCTGACGGCAATGGAGACGATTTTCACGCGCGGGCCTCTTTTTTCAGATGGGTTGTCATAACAAGGGGTTTATATCACATTGTGGCAGTAAAATTCAATACCTGTATTGTTTCCGGGAAAAATCTTTTGCAACCCTGATTTTAAAGGGGTCTTTTTCGGAGACCAGGCAGGATCGTTTCCGGCAAAGACGCCGGGTCATCGCCGGCCGGTCCTGGTTTTTTTTGCGCCCCGCTGTAACGATCCACACAGGTGTCAATGGCTTCTTCCAGGCCCGCAGGCAGCCGGTGGGGGGTGAATGCCTTCTGGATACCGGCCTCCAGGCAGGCATCCAGGGCAAAGATCTGTCGGCATGCCGGGCAGGACTGTAGATGGGCCGACAGTTCCGGACTTTCCGGCACTCCCAGGCTGGTATGGATTTTCATCCATTTTAGGCATTCGTCGCAGTTCATGGGTCAGGTGGGTTCCGTTTCAAGGGTGATCTGGAAGATATGCCGGCGCTCCTGCACCTGTCTGAGCAGTATGGTCTTGAACCGCTCCTTGGCCCGGTTCAGCCGGGACATGACCGTGCCCATGGGGATATCCAGGACCCCCGCAATCTCTTTGTAGGGCATATCCTCCATGTAATACAGGGTCAGAATCTCTTTGTATTTGACAGGAAGCAAATCAACCGCCTGGTTCACCAGCCGGTTGTCAGCGGCCAGGGCCAGCCGGTCGTCCGTGTCGATGGTTTCTGCACAGGATTTGAGATACGAGATGTAATCGATCTTCCGTTGCGCCTGTGTTTCCGTGTCAGCCCGGCATGTTTTCAGAAAATTGTTGCGCAGAATTTTAAGGAGCCAGGATTTGATCCGGTCCGGATCCCTGAGTTGTGCAAAATTTTTAAAGGCCATCAGATAGGTTTCCTGAACAAGGTCATGGGCGTCAAACACATTCCCGGTGTATTTGAGAGCCACGTTGTACAAAAGCGACATATGCGGATATGTCAGCGTTTTGAACCGTTGGTTGCTAACAGTTGTTTCAGATTTCATGTCATCATCATCCTGACCTCGCCTCCATGATCATTAACATAATCAGGTGATGACGCAAATCAATCCTTTTTCATAATAAAAGACGGAGATCAATCCAGTTTTATTCCCGATTTTTCCCGAACGGCTCCTTCCAGGTCGATCATGTCAATGAATTTCAGGTTGGCCTTTGGAAAGGCAAACCGGCGGATCTCTGCCGGATCGATCCATTTAAAATCCACCGGACCTTCCAGCACCACATCTCCAGAGACATAATCACAGAAAAACACATCCATTTCAATTTTAAAATGGGTATACGCATGCCTCACCCGGGTCAGAAAACCGGAAATCCGGACCGTGAGCCCGGTTTCCTCTTTGATTTCCCGGATGCAGGCGGCCTGGGCGGTTTCATTGTTTTTCACCTTGCCGCCGGGAAACTCCCACAGCCCGCCCAGAAGGCCCTCGGGTTTTCTCCGGGTGATCAGCAGTGCATTGCTTTTGATGACAATGCCGGTGCTGATGTGGTGACAAGGGGTTTTTTTCCGTGCCAGTTTCACTGGAAAATCCCTGATCCGGGACTCATTGCTGGCACAGCACAGACCGGTCAGGGGACAGGATGGGCAATCCGGGGAGGCGGGCGTGCAGATCAAAGCCCCCAGTTCCATGACCGCCTGGTTGAATTCGCCGGGATCTTTCCGGTCCAGAAGGGCTTCCGCCAAAGGTTTGAACGTTTTATGGGCCGAGGGATGGTTCACCGGTATGTCCAGGCAGAACAGTCGGGACAGGACCCGCTTGACATTGCCGTCCACCACGGCATGGGGTTTTCCAAAGGCGATGCTCATCACAGCGGATCCAATGTAATCCCCCACCCCTGGCAGGGCCTGGAAATCGGTAAACCGGTTCGGAATGAGGCCTTTCGACGCAAACACCACCTGCCGGGCCGCCTTGTGCAGGTTCCTGGCCCGGGCATAATAGCCCAGCCCTTCCCAGAGCTTGAGCACCGCATCCAGATCGGCTTCAGCCAGCTCCCTGATGGAGGGAAACGCGGTCAAGAATCTGTGGAAATAGGGAATCGCGGTGTTGACCTGGGTCTGTTGAAGCATGACCTCTGATACCCAGATCCGGTAAGGATCCGTGCTGTCCCGCCAGGGCAGACGTCTTTGATGGGTCTGGTACCAGCGCATCAGAGCCTGCTGAATCTGTTGCTTTTTGGCCGGATTTACGCGGATTTCCATTTTTTCCAGGACCGGATCAGGTGGATGAAGGTCCGGACACCGGTGCCGGAGGGGCCTTTGGGAATATAGGATTTTTCAGTGAAATCCCAGGCCGTGCCGGCAATGTCCAGGTGGGCCCAGGGGGTGTCTCCCACAAATTTGGACAGATATGCGGCCGCAGTGATAGTGCCTCCGGCTTTTCCCCCGGTGTTCTTGATATCCGCCACCTTGGAATCGATCTGCTTGACATAGTCTTGGTTCAACGGCAGGCGCCACACCGGTTCCCCGGCATCCTCTCCGGCTGCTTCAAGGCGCCGGGCCAGCTCGTCGTTGTTGGACACCATCCCGGTATAATGATGACCCAGACCGATGATCACAGCCCCGGTCAGGGTGGCGATATCCACCACGCAGTCGGGTTGATAGGTCTTGATACCGTGGGCCAGGGCGTCGGCCAGAATCAGCCGGCCTTCGGCATCGGTGTTCACCACTTCAGAGGTCACCTGGTTGA
>JBFLKI010000155.1:0-5635 GCA_040883135.1 Desulfotignum sp.
ACCGGGAAGACCTTTCCCGATGGCTTGAGGAAAACGGGGTCCGGCCGTTCAGGGCCAGGCAGATCTTTAAATGGCTCTATCTGAAACTGGCCAATGATTTCAGTCAGATGACCGATCTTGGCAAGGACCTTCGGGCGCAGCTGGAAGAACACTTTTACATTGACTGCCTGACCCTGGCGGACAGGCAGGTGTCCTCGGACACCACGGAGAAATATCTGTTTCAGCTGACGGACGGGGCCTACATCGAATCGGTGCTCATTCCGGAAAAAGACCATTTCACCCTGTGCGTGTCTTCCCAGGTGGGATGTGCCATGAACTGCCGTTTCTGCCTCACGGCCAAAGGTGGATGGATACGGAACCTGTCCGCCGGAGAGATCATCGCCCAGGTCCGGACGGTGCGCACCTTTCTGGCGGACAGGGGAACAGATCCCCAGAAACTGTCCAATGTCGTGTTCATGGGTATGGGGGAACCCCTGGCCAATTATGACAACGTGATTCAGGCCATTGAGGTGATCACGGACACCGATTTCGGATTGAAGTTTTCACCCAGGCGGGTCACCGTGTCCACCTGCGGCCTGGTGCCGGGAATCCTGGCTCTGGGAGAAGCATGTGCCGTGAACCTGGCCGTGTCCCTCAACGCCACAGACGACCATACCCGGTCCCGGCTGATGCCGTTGAACCGCACCTATCCCCTGGCACAGCTGCTGGATGCCTGCAAAAATGTCACCATGAAACCCAGAAACAAGATCACCTTTGAATACATCCTGATCAAAGGAGTGAACGATTCCCCGGAACATGCCAGACAGCTGGTCCGTCTGTTGACGCCGCTGAGGGCCAAGGTCAATCTCATTGCCTGCAATGCCCATCCGGGTTCGGATTTGAAGGCACCGGATCCGGATACGGTCAAAGGATTTCTCCAGATCCTGCTGGATAAAAATATGACCGCCATTGTCCGGAAAAGCAAGGGCGCGGATATCCTGGCGGCCTGTGGGCAGCTCAGGGCGCATCACAAGAATTCCGGCATTGAAACCGGTTGAAAAGGCCTTATTTTTGATACATGGGTTGACATTTGTGTCAAATCTCTGGAAAAGTATACAAACCCCGTTACATTGAATGGAAAAAATCATGACAGATATCAGTTTGGAAAACAAAAAAGTATTGATCGTTGATGATGAACCCGATGTGCTGGATTCTCTGGAAGAACTGCTGGACATGTGTACCCTGGTCCGGGCCCAGTCCTTTGAAGAAGCGGATCAGCTTTTGAACGAGCAGACATTTGATATTGCCATACTCGATATCATGGGTGTGGATGGATATCAGCTGCTGGAGACGGCCAACAAAAAGGGTATTGTCACCGTGATGCTTACGGCCCACGCCTTGAGTCCCGATAATATCAAGAAATCTTACCTGGGGGGCGCCTGTTCATATATTCCCAAAGAAGAAATGATCAATATTGAAACGTTTCTGCTGGATGTGCTGAAAGCCAAAAAAGAGGGGAAAAATCCCTGGACCAGCTGGTACAAGCGCCTGGCAACATTTTGTGAAAGAAAATTCGGCAAGGACTGGGACAAGGATGAAAAGGAATTCTGGGAAAAAATGATCTACTATTGATCCTTTTCCAGGCAAAGGTCAGATCATCAGGGATGAAAATTCCGATGTTTTTAAAGGAATTACTGTCATCCGGTTATGGCTTTGATTGACGGTCACCTGGATCTGAGTGGCTTCATTTTCAGGCGTTCGGATATAAGCCGCTGTCATTGCAGCGGCTTTTTCAATTTCCGTGTTTGTGAACCGGCCGGTGAGAAGGGCGGTGGGGCCCGGCAGCCACGCATGATTGAATCGCACATCCGCGGTCAGGTCTGCCCAGGTCATGATCTGATCGTTGTCTGCCTTTGACCGCCCGATGATCAGTTTGCAGGTATCGGTCAGACGTAAATGGCGGCCGTATTTGAGCAGGTGAATCTGGCGGACTTCCCGGGTTTTCTGAATGTAAAACAGATCCTTGAGCCGGTTGGAAAATCCCGGATCCGTCAGCAGGCATCCCCCGGCCGGGGCTGGGTATTGGGTAATACCCAGCTCCCGGGCCAGGGCCATCTGCTGTTTTCGGGACCGTCCGTTGATATCCAAAAGCTGAGTTCTGTCCACCCGGCCGTCGGCTTCCATGGGGGTTTCCGGCAGGCACAGGGCGCTCAGGGGGCGCAGGATGGACCCCTTGAACCGGCTGTTTTTTTCTACGTATTGAAGGGCGTTTTTGGTCTGGGATTTGGGCCGCTGGCCCACCACCTCGCCGCTGAACAGAAAATCAAATCCCTGTGCCTGCATGAGATGCCCGGCCGTTTCAAACATGAGCGCATGACAGTCCATGCACGGGTTCATGTTTTTTCCGAAACCGGCTTTGGGTGCGTCCATCATCTCCAGGTAAGGCCCGGTGATGTCTTTGATGATCAGGGGAATGCCGCAGACATCGGACGCATTTTTTGCTTTTTCCGACGTGAAAAACGGGGTTTCAAAACTGATCCAGGTCACCTCGATGCCCTGGTTTTTGAGCAACAAACCGGACAGCATGCTGTCCAGTCCGCCGGAACAAAGCCCTAACGCCCGGACAGGACTTGTGCTTTTTCTTTCTCTCATATATAAATAGCTTTCATGAAAACCGTGGATATCCCATTTTTGCTGAGCACCTTAAAGAAGCGGTACCCGGATGTCAAGACCCAACTGGTGCACCAGACCCCGTTCCAGCTTTTGACCGCCACCATTCTGTCGGCCCAGTGCACCGACCGGCAGGTCAACCAGGTGACCGGGCATCTGTTTGCACAGTTTCCGGATCCGGCATCCCTGGCCGCAGCCGATCTGAGAGACATTAAAAAATTCATCTATTCCACCGGCTTTTACAACAACAAGGCCAAAAATATCAAGGCATGTGCACAGGCCCTGCTGGAACGCCATGCCGGGCAGGTACCCGATGACCTGGACCTTCTGGTGAAACTGCCGGGGGTGGGGCGGAAAACCGCCAATGTGGTCCGGTCGGCCGCTTTCGGACATCCGGCCATTGTGGTGGATACCCATGTGCTGAGAATATCCAACCGCCTGGGACTGACAAAATCGCCTGATCCGGTCAAGGTGGAATTCGATCTGATGAAAATTATTCCGGAATCGGCCTGGAGTGACCTGTCGCTTCAGTTCATCTATTTCGGCAGAGAGATCTGTGATGCCAGAAAACCCAAATGCGGCATCTGCCCCCTGTTCGGTATCTGTGTTTTTCCCGGCAAAAAACCCAAAATCCCGTGACAATTCGTATCCGCCTTTTCAGGCGGTGAAAAGGATAATGACATGGACAATATTTTTACCACTGATTTCTGGATTCATGAATGGGAAAAGGACAAATCCGATGACACGTATGCGGTGCACAAAGGGTTTTCCACGCCGGAATACTGGGACAAGGCGGCGGCGACCTACAACAGAGGGAAAAAAGAAAGACAGCACCGGAAAGTGACCAAAACCCTGTCCCGGTTCCGGGAGGCCGGGCTGGTGTTCGAGGGCATGACCGTGCTGGACATCGGGTGCGGCACCGGAGAACTGGCGTTGGGCCTGGCTGAAAACGGTGCCCGGGTGACAGCCTTAGATTTTTCGGCCGCCATGCTGGACCGGTTTCACCAGATCGTGCCTCCCCATCTCAGGGACCGGATTGAAATGCGCTGTGAAGACTGGGACAAGGTGGATATCGAAGAATACGGGTGGAAAAACCGGTTTGATCTGGTCACGGGATTCATGGCACCGGCGCTGTCGACATTCAGGTCATTTTCCAAAATGATGGCCTGCGGCAGAAAGGGGTTTGCCGTCCGGGGGTGGGCCGATAAAAAACCGGACCCGGTCATGGATGCCCTGTGGGAAAAGATCATGGACCGGCCTCTGGATGACCGGCCCCAGTCCATCCTGTATAAAATCAATCTGCTGTTTGCCATGAAACTTTTTCCAGATATCTGGTTTGACAAAATGGAGTGGGACCAGACCACTTCCCTGGAGCGGGAAATTGAAAACCAGACAGCATTTTTCCAGAAGGTGAAGGGCCTGCCTGAAACAGAACTCAGAAAGATCATTGAACCCTATCTGACGGGTATTCAGGAAAACGGGTGGATCAGCCGGATGCAGCAGGGGCTTACCGCCACGGCGGTCTGGTCCAAAAACCGGTGGTAATTTTCATGCCTGGTCCGGGTTCTGTTTACGGCCGGGACAGGCATCCAGCGCGGCGATGAATTCCACGAATTTTCTGAAAGACTGACTGTCCATGGCATGCTCCATCCGGCAGGCGGTTTCATCGGCCTGTGCTTCATCCACCGCCAGAATCCTGAATAAAAAATCCCTGAGTACTGTATGGCGGTACTCGATCTTTTTTGCGATTTTTTCGCCTTCCGGGGTCAAGGTGACATATCCGTATGGCCGATAATTGATCAGTTTCCGCGCAGCCAGTTTTTTGAGCATGCCTGTGACAGACCCCCGCTTGATATCCAGTTCTTCGGCGATGTCCTTGGATCTTGCCACGGTATTCCTGATCTGCAGTCTCAGGATGGTTTCCAGGTAATCTTCGACGTTTTCGGAAAGGGGAATGGTTTTTTCCATGTCTGTCTCCATCTCAGGGTCCTGGTTTTTTATCTTTCAATGACATAGTAAGACAATTATAAAAAAATTAAAAGCAAACAAAAATGTTTTATGATTTTAATAAAGTTAGACAAATATAATTAATTCGTTGTGTTCCGCGAAACAAACGGTGAAACCACTGTGTTCGATGCTCTGACCGGCACATGGATTGTGTCATGAGGGCTGCCCGGGATTCAGATTCCGGCCATCGGAGGTAGTCCGTCATCCGGGTCTGAAGACAGGAATCAGGATTCACAGATGCTGTCTGCAAAGCGTTCACCGGTTTTCAGGTTGATCAGACCCTGTTCGCAGATCCGTAAATAAGGAATGGCAGCTCCCGTCAGGGTGATCAGGGTCAGCAGCGGATCGGGAAACCTTATGCCCAGGAGTTCTGCGGCTGTTTTAACCGCTTTGATCTGCCCGACCAGCCCGGGAACCGGGGCCTCTGAAATGAGGCCCATCACCGGTAAGGGTGTCTCTGCCAGACAGCGGCCTTCGGCCCAGACCACAACACCTCCCTGCAGATCGTGGATGCGGTTGACCGCCTCTGCCATGTCTGCATCATGGACGCCCACCACCACGATGTCCGAAGTGTCCCATGCCTGACTGGAAGCAATGGCGCCGTCTTTCAAGCCGAATCCCTTGATGAACCCGGTGAACATGGTGCCAGGGACAATTGCCCGGTCGATGGCGCTGATCTTGAGAATGTCCCGATCTTTATCCGCCCGGACCTGACCGCGGACCACCGGCAGCGGCAGGATGGCCTCCCGGGTCACCAAATCGGTGACCAGTTCCATGAGCCGGACCGGCACGGTTTTTTGATTGCATTCGGTCGAGACGGCAAAATCTTCGGGTGTCAGGGGCCGGGGCAGATGAACGGAATGGCGGCAGGCGGGTGAAAACGAATGTTTTCGAGGGGATACCTGCATCCGCCCTTTGTCAAAAATGATTTTTCCATTGCTGATCACCATCTCCGGGAGGATGGTGCCGGGGTCCGGAA
>JBFLKI010000156.1:0-21039 GCA_040883135.1 Desulfotignum sp.
GGACCTTTACAAAAAATGATCCCCCTTATATGATAATCAAATGACTATTAATTGAAACAAAAGGGGCCTGGAAATGGGAGAACTTTATACGACCAAGGAAATTGCCAAGTTTTTAAATATCAACGAAAAAATGGTGTACTCCCTGATCTCTGAAAAAGGCCTGCCCGCCACCAAGGTTACAGGCAAATGGCTGTTTCCCATCAATCTGGTCCGTCAGTGGGTGGAAGCGGGCACGGAAAATTATCCCCAGTCCGCGCAACTGCCTCCCTACCACGGCCTGGTGCTCATCGCCGGCAGCAACGATCTTTTGCTGGACAAACTCATCGCCACTTTCAACATCAAACATGAGCACCACATGGCCATGTTTGGCATGGCCGGATCCCTGGGCGGATTGAACGCCCTGAAACAGAACCTGTGCCACATCGCTTCAAGCCATCTCATCGGGGACAACGATGAATACAACTTCCCCTTTCTCAAAGATGACCTGCATCAAACGCCGGCTGTGGTAAATTTCTGTCAGAGAGAGCAGGGCATCGTGCTCCAGAAGGGCAATCCGAAAAACATCCGGTCGATCACAGATCTAAACAAACCCGACATCCGCATCGTGAACCGGCAGCTGGGAACCGGCACCCGGAAGCTGTTCGACAAGGTGCTGCTGGAAAATGACATCAAGGGAGAAACCATTCCGGGATATGAAGAGGTCCTGTCCCGGCACATGGATGTGGGCCTGGAAATTCTTAATGAAAAAGCGGATGCCGGGCCGGCCATCCGGCCGGTGGCCAACATCCTGGGACTGGATTTCATTCCGCTCTGCTGGGAGCGCTTTGACCTGCTCATTGCCAAAGACAAATTTTTCGAACAGGGCATCCAGTTGTTTCTGTCTCTGCTGAAAGGAAAAGTCATTGTTCAGACAGCTGAAAAATACGGCGGATACGACCTGTCCATGACTGGAAAAATGATTTATCCCCCCTCTTGAGCCGGCAGACACAACACCAGGCACAGACACACCAATGCCACCAGGAACACCAGCAGAAACGTACTCCAAACCCCCTGGGCCACGGCTGTTTTCAAAACATTCCGGGCCGCGTCCGGTATCAAGGCCTGAAATTCCGGGCGAAACAGATTTTCCATGTTTTCCTTTAACTGATCCATCAGGGTTTCCGGCAGGGACACCGTCACGGTCTTTAGCCGGTTCAGCAGATGATGGGTGACCATGCCGCCACTGACCCCCACACCCAGGGTACCGCCCAGGGTCCGGGCAAACTGGTGAGAAGATGTCGCCACTCCCAGATCTGAGGTTGCCAGGCTGTTCTGAACCACCAGCAGCGTGGACAGGACCACGAACCCCATGCCGAACCCCACCAATTGAAACACCAGAAAACTATGGATCATGGTGGTGGTGGTGGAAAATCCAAGGGTCAATCCCGTACCGGTGACCAGAAGGATGCCACCGGCCATGGCCGCCGTTTTCTGGGTGGTGAGATGCATGATTCTTCCTAAAATCAAAGATCCTACAGACCAGCCCAGACTCAGGGAAAGCATGGCCACTCCCACCTGCAACGGGGTATGACCCAGCGCACCCTGGAGAAACAGCGGGGCATATCCGAACAGGGAAAACATGGAAAAACTGGCACAGAATCCGGCCAGGTTGCCCATGGCAAAGCCTCTTCGTCTGAAAAACCGCAGATCCAGGATAGGATCCGTTGCACTTAGTTCCGCCTTGACAAACCAGGTGCCGAACAAGATGGATGTTACGACCAGCAATGTTGACGGCAAAGAGATCCAGGCGATATTTCGCCCCCCGATCATCACCAGGGTCAGTACCGACATCAGAAACCCGGTCAGAGACACCAGCCCGGACCAGTCCAGAGATGCGTTTTTCTTTTTTTCCCGGAACTCAGTCAAATACAGGGCAATGCCTGCCAGGGAAAGCAGGCCTAACGGCAGATTGATGAAAAAAATCCACCGCCAGGAAAAAAAACTGACAATCACCCCGCCCATTGTGGGACCGATCACCGATGCCACTCCCCAGATAAAAGAGGCCATAGAAAGGGTCTTGGCCCGCTGTCCTTCTGGCGCCGCTTCCGAGAGCACCACATACACCAGGGCGAAAATGCCCCCGGACCCGATGCCCTGAAAGACCCGGGCCCCCACCAGAAACCCCATGGACGGGGCGGCTCCGGCCGCCATGGACGCTGCAATAAAAATCGTCACACTCGCCAGCATCAGCTGTCTGACGGCAAACAGGTCCGACAGCTTGCCGAAAATCGGCAGCGCCACGGCCCGGGCCAGAAAATAGGCCGTGTACACCCAGGCATACAGATGCAGCCCCGAGAGTTCGGCAATGATGGTGGGCATGGCCGCTGACATGACCAGGGCATCCAACGCCCCCAGAAACAGGGCCAGCAGCACGGCGCTGATCAACCATGTCTGTTTCATTTCAGTCTCTTACGCCAGCTCTTTGAGCGCAATGGTCAGCCGGTATTCTGCGGAATCCGGATCACGGGCCACCGTGAATCCGATTTTCTGTCCCATGGCCAGCATGGCGGCATTGTTGGTCAACACCAGTCCGGTAACCTCGGACAGGCCGTATTTTTTCGCACTGATCATGGCCTGTTTGAGCAGCACGCTGCCGATTCCCTTGCCGTGCCAGTCGTCCGCCACCACCACGGCAAATTCCCCGGTTTTTCCGTCGGGCATGAAACTGATCCGGGCCACCCCGATCAGCTTGCGGACATCACCGTCTCCGGCAAAGGCGCACAGTGCAATTTCCCGGTCATAATCGATCTGGCTGAGACGCACCAGCATGGACCTTGAAATCCGTTTCAACGGCGAAAAAAACCGCATGAAAATGGTTTCCGGAGACAGATCGGAAAACAGATCGATCATCTGCTGGGCATCGCCGGGCCGCACCGGCCGCATGAAAATCCGTTCGTTGTCCCGGGTGATGAATTCCGACTCCTGCCACCAGGGATAGGGACTGATGATCAGATGGGCCGGTGCGCATACGGCCGGATCGGTCACTGTCACCGCAATTTCGGAAACATGAATGCCACCTTCAGCCACCTGGATGGGATTGAGTGCCAGGGTCTGTATCGCCGGATAGTCCGTGACCATCCGGCCGACCAGGATCATGATTTCCTCCAGTACCCCGATCTCCACCCCGGGCACCTTGCCCCGGCCTTCCAGCAGACGGTAAATCCGGGTGCCTCTGATGGTCCGCCGGGCCAGCATCCGGTTCAGCGGCGGCAACGCCACCGCCATGTCGGAAAGCACTTCCGTCATAAGCCCGCCGATGCCAAAACGGATCACCGGCCCGAACAGATCGGTGTATTCCGCGGACAGGTCCAGGGCATACGCCGGCTGGACCCCGGCGGGAAGCGCTGTTTTGTGAATGCCATAGGCCGATGCCAGATGTTCGGCTTTTTCCGGCGGCAGCACCTTCTCTCCCCGGGCCAGTGCGTCATCGATAATCCGGGAGGCTTTCTCCCTGTCGATCACAAGGCGCTTGTCTGTGGTATAGGGAATCTGCTGGAGCGCTTCCATGTTCCGGCCGTACTGATACAGATTGACAAACGCCCGGACCGCCCGCTCGGGGGTGTCATACGTGACGATGCCGTGCTGGTTGAAAATCTCTCTGGATGCATCGATGGTCATGCCTCCCAGCCAGGCTGTGAACACCGGAAACGGGGTGGTCGCCAAAAGGGCCACCAGGGGCCTGGCAATGGCGGTGCAGTCATAGATTCCCACCGGCGAGCTGAGCAGCAGCAGACCGTCGATTTCCGGGGCCTGGATGCAGAGCTTCACCACTTCGACATACTGCCGCGGAGTGGCGGCACGGAGCAGTGCAATGGGATTGGTCCGGCTCCAGCCGTCCGACAGCAGACCATCCAGGTTTTCGATGGTGGCGGCATCCAGGGCGGCGGGTGCCAGACCGTGACGGACCAGGGCATCCCGGGCCATCTCGCCGATTCCTCTGCCATTGGAGACGATGGCCAGCCGGGATCCTCGGGGCCGCTGCTGCTTGGCCAGAAATTCGGCACAGTCGAACAAAGCTTCGAATTCATTCACCCGCAGAATACCGGCCCGCTTGAATGCCGCCTCGTACATCTGGTCTTCATCCACCCCGGCCGGATCACCGATTTCCCCGGATCGCCTGGACTTCAAAGCGATGATGGGCTTGATCCGGGACACGGCCCGGGCCGCACTCATGAACCGGCGCATCCGGGTCAGGGATTCCACATACATGATAATGGAATCCACATCCGGCAGGGTTCCCAGATAATCGAGCATATCTGAAAAATCCACATCCAGCTTGGCACCCAGGCTGACAAAATGGCTGAACCCCACGTTTTCCCGCACCGCCAGATCCAGCACTGAAGTGCAGACCGCGCCGCTCTGGGACAGAAATGCCATGCGCCCGGGCAAAGGGGTCTGGTGCATGAAGCCGGCGTTCAATCCGGTTCCGGTGTGGATGATGCCCACGGAATCCGGCCCCACAATCCGCATGCGCGACTTTCCGACCACTGCTTTGATCTGCCGGTAAAGCGCGTTCTGATGGGGATTCTGCCACGCATCCCCGGCTGAAAGCACCACCGCGCCTCCCACATTTTTCGCCGCACAGGTTGCGAGAATTTCCGGAACCTGTCGAATGGGCACCGCCACCACGGCCAGATCCACATCCGGGGGGAGATCCCGTGCATCCCTACAGACCTCGATGCCCATCACGACAGCACGCCGGGGGTTCACAGGAAGAATGGTCCCCTTGAACCCCCGGGATGTCAGGTTCTGCATCACCGCGGCTCCGACACTGCCCGGTCTGTCGCTGGCACCGATCACGGCCACGGCCCCGGGATCAAACACCCGGTCTAAATTTTCAATGGTCATGGAATTCTTCGATAGTTATACTTGAAATCAGATCTCCTGGATTTCCAGCAGTTCCACTTCAAAAATCAGGGTGGATCCCGGCTCGATGACGTTTCCGGCGCCCTGATCTCCGTATGCCAGGTCTGATGGCACATACAGCATCCATTTGGCGCCCACCTTCATGAGCTGAAGCGCTTCGGTCCAGCCTTTGATCACACCGTTGACCGGAAATACCGCCGGTTCGTTGCGCTGGTAGGAAGAATCGAATTCCTTGCCGTTGATCAAAGATCCCCGGTAATGACATTTCACTTTGTCGTTGAGATCCGGAGAATTTCCGGTTCCCGGTGTGATCACCTTATACTGAAGCCCTGAATCCAGAGTTGTCACCCCTTTTTGGGTTTTGTTCTCCGCCAGGAATGCCTCACCGGCCGCTTTGTTTTCCGCGGCTTTCTGACTCTGTGCCTCCATCTGCTTCTGCTGGGCCATGGCCTGGAACTCCATCAGGGTTTCCTGCATCTGTTCCGGGGTCATGGCGGGTGTTTCTGCCAGGCTGTCTTTCATTCCTTTCACAAACATGTCCGGGTTGATGTCAAAACTCTCTTTGAGCCGGTTGGTGATATCATATCCAATGGCATAGCTGATCCGGTCATGTACACCGGCTTTTTGCAGTTCAGAATTCGCGGCAGGATCATCGGCCCATACAGAAGCTGGCAAATAGAACAGGGCTGCCGCCAGGACCACAGCCAGAAAATGATTTTTCAATGTCATGTAAAAATTCCTTTGATAAATAGGGTTTTGGTAAATTGTATTGATAGCAGAAATTGCCGAAAATAACAATGCCCGCCCCGACGGTCTGATATGGGTCATCCAATTTTCCGGCATCCCGGTCCGGACAACCGGCTTTTGCCGCCGGATACCGGGATGACCGAAATCCGGGTGCTGATCCGCTCTCTAAGTGCGGACACATGGGAGATGATGCCGATGAGCTTGCCGTCCTGGTGCAGGCTGGAAAGGGTTTCCAAGGCGGTTTCCAGCACCTCCTCATCCAGGGTCCCGAACCCCTCGTCCAGAAACAGGGAATCCACCCGCACTTTCCGGCTTGCCATCCGGGAAAGACCCAGGGCCAGCGTGAGGCTCACAATAAAACTTTCACCACCTGACAGATTCCTTACGGAACGGATCTCTCCGGCCTGGTAATTGTCCACCACATTGAGTTCCAGTGGCTGATCCTCATCCCGGATCAGCAGATACCGGTCCGTCATCTTTTCCAGCTGCTGGTTGGCATGGGACACCATCAATTCAAAGGTCAATCCCTGAGCGAAATTCCGGTATTTTTTGCCGTCGGCAGACCCGATCAGGCCGTGCAGTTTTTCCCAGCGGCGGCACTCGGTTTGCTGCGCCTGGATGCGGGTCTGTGTTTCTTTGATCCGTTCTCTGGCCACCCGGTTCTGTTTGAGCCGATGTCTCAGGCCGGCCACCTCGTTCTGGAGCCGTTTCAACGCGTGTTCATGGTCTCTGACCGCCGGCTCCAGCTGTTCGAGAGGGCGATCGGTGACCTGCCTGGTTTTTTCCGCAGCCAGCCGCTGTTCCCGATCCTTCTGCCGGGCGGCCAGATCGGTCTGCCGGTCGTCCAGGTCTTTGGCCTTTTTCTGAAGCCTTTCCTTCTCATTTTCCGGCAGGCGGGCCTTTAAAAACTGTTCTTCATTGGAAAATCCGGCGGCCAGGTGCTTTTTTTGAAAGTTTGGTTCCATAGATTTCAATTCCGTGGCGCTCTGCTGGATACGCCCCCTGAGGGTGGCCATCTGGGTGACGGTGCTCTGCCATTGGTGCCGGGCTTCATCCCGTTGACCGGCTGCCTTTTTTTCCACGGCTTCCGCGTCGGCAACCGTCTGGTTGAGCCGGTTTTCCTCTTCTTCCGGGTCTTTGCCTTCAAACAGTTCCCGACGGGTTTTCCGTTGCGCTTTCCGGACGGTTTCTGCAGCTGCCAGAGCCGCCTGTTTTTCAGCCAGTCCCCGGGTCCGGGTATCGATCACCGCGGCCAGCCGCTTGATGTCACTGTTCAGTTCACCCAGATGTTTTTCGCACTGCGCTTTGGCTTGAACCTGTTTCTGCCATTGATTCCGCCGCTGCTCCAGTGATGTGAGCAACAACGGCACATCCGAATCCGGAATTTCTTCAACCCCCAGAGGACGGAGCCTTGTAGACACCTTTTTTTTCAACTGCTCAAACGATTCCCTGGCCATGCGCAACCGCTGTGTCACATCTGCCAGATGTTTCTGGGCCATGGTTTTTTCATGTGTCTGAGCGGTTTCCTGTTTCTCTTTTTCTGCCAGGGTTCTGCGGGCCTGGCTTTCTGCGGTGTCCAGCTTTTTAATGAGGGCTTCCTGATCTTCAGCCTGCTGGATCAGCCTGGAAAGGGCTGAAATCTTATTTTCCGTGTGATCCGGCACCGGTACATTCCCCTTTGCAAAGGGATGTTCCCTGGCACCGCACAAAGGGCACGGGGCCCCGTCTTTAAGCCGGTTCCGGTACTCCTCCAGCTGGGCGATCGTTTTCAACAGCGCCATCTCCCGGAGCAAGGTGTCTTTTTCTGCACGGTATTCACGCAGGAGCCGATCCCCCAGCAGATCCGACAACTGTTTTTTCGCCTGTTCCACACGGCCGGTGGCGCGGGACAGCTTCTGTCGATGATCCCGGCTGTGTTTGGTGCATTGCGTCAGAATTTCAACCGCTTTCTGGAGAGCGGTACCTGCTTTTTTTTCATCCGCCGTGATCCGGTCGATCTCTTTTTTTTGGGCATTCAAAAAATCCAGCTGTTCCTTGATACCGGCAAACCCTTCCACCAGCCATTCATCCCGGGCATGGGTTTCAAAAAAAGCGTCTACCTTTTTGAGTGCGGCGACTGCCTGAACCTGTTTTTCCTGTTTTTGTTTCAACCGGTGCTGGTCAGAGTCAATTGCGGCGGTTTCTGTGTTACAGCGTTCCCGGTCTTTAAGAAGCGCCTGTTTTTTTTCAGCCAGGGCCTGGTCCAGCAGGCGGATTTTCTGGATCAGCGGGGCTGCCTGTTTCAGGTGTTCTTTGGCCTGGACAGTGGCATGGGCCGCCGCTTTCAGATCGGCCTCCTTGTTATGAAAACAGGTTTCCCGTTTCGGCATTTCCTGTTCCAGTGCCGTCAACTGCGTCTGATCGGCCGCCTGCTGTTTGCGTACCGCAGACAGTGCCGCAAACGCTCCCTCCAGGCCGGCCGCTGTCAACGCCCGGTTTAGGCGGTCTCGCAGCGGCTTGAATTCCACCATGTCCGCATGCAATCTTTTGGTTTCCTCTGACAGATCCTGGATCTCCTTTTCCAGTTTCTGGATACCGGTGAGCCAGGCCACGGCTTTTTGCAACTCAACGGTTCGGGCCGCCATATCGGTTTCCTGTTTGTATTTCTGTGCCAGGTCCTGCTGAAGCTGTGATTCCTCTTCCGGTGTCAGCACCTCAATCCCGGCCGTCTCCGCTTCGAGCAGTTTTAATTTGTCTTTTTCATCCCGCAGCCGTTCATGAACCCGGCGGGAAATTTCCGAATAAATGCCGGTGCCGGTAATCTGTTCAAGAATTCGGGATTTCTGTTCCACATCGGCTTTCAAAAACGTGTCAAAACCGCCCTGGGCCAGAAGAATGGACCGGGTGAACCGGTCGAAATCCATGCCGGTCTTTTCTTCGATCACCTGGCCCACCCGGCTTTTCTGGGTTTCGATGGGCCGGCCGGTCCGGACATCGCTGATTTCATGCCGGGCCGCAATCAGGTTCCCGTCCGGTTTTTTGCGGGCCCGGTGCTGCCCCCAAAAGCTTCGGAAGCGGTTGTCCCGGGATTCAAACACCACTTCCGCATAACATTCCCCGGTCTGGCGGGACATGATTTCATTGCCGCCGGCCGTAATCTTTCCCAGGCGGGGGGTGGCCCCATACAGGGCCAGGCAGACGGCATCCAGAATGGTGGATTTGCCCGCACCGGTCGGTCCGGTCAACGCGAAAATACCGCTCCCGGTATATTCCGGATGGGTAAAGTCAATGGCCCATTCGCCATACAGCGAATTCAGGTTCTTGAATCGAAGGGATATGATTTTCATTGGACGTCCGCCTGATTCATATTCTCCATCCAGGATTATTCCGCCTGTTTGTCCTCTTCCAGAAGGGAAGTTACAATCTCCTGGTAGGCGGCTGTCAGCTGTCTGCGATCCTCCTCAGTGACCCCCTCCGCTTCCAGGCATCGGTCAAACACATCTTTCGGATCCAGATCATCCAGGGTTTCCTGTGTTTGTATTTTTTTGAACACCCGGTCCATCACCGGTTTGTTTTTAATCCGGCGGATCTCCATGCCTGAATTTGCCAGCGCTTCATCCAGAACTTCCCGAAGGCCGGCCACCAAATCGCGGCCGGTGTATTCGATCTCCAGCCATGCCCGGCTCCCGGCCTGTTTAAGCCGGTCGATTCTTTCACAGATTTCGTCCAGGGACCCTGTAATGCGCGCCAGTTCCTGAAAACAGGGAACCGGATGTTCCGTGATGGAAACGGCCCGGTGTTTCCCTGATTCATCCGCGTTTTTCTCCGGGTTAAGGCCGCTCGCAATCTCCACGATCACCACCTGCTTGGAACGGCCTGCTTCGCCAAACCCCATGGGAATGGGAGATCCGCTGTACCGGATCTGTTGGGCACCGCCCACTTTCTGGGCCACATGCAGATGTCCCAGGGCCAGATAATCAATGGCTGCCGGGAACACATTTTTGTCCACATGGGCCAGAGACCCCACATACAGATCTCTGACCCCGTCTCCGTCAACGGTTTTGCCACCGGCCGTGAACAGATGGCCTAACGCGATGATGGGAATGTGCGGAACGGGGCCGGTTCTCTCAAAATTTTCCAACAGTTCCGTGCGTTTTCTTTCCGCGGCGGCCACCACATCCCCATAATGCTGCCGGATTCCTGCCACCAGTTTACTGTTTTTATCTTCCATGGTCTCGCCGGGTTCCACCGTTCGGATATCCCTGTCCCGCAGATAGGGCACCGCACACACCACAGCGGGCTGATTTGACCCTGACACCACGATCACCTCATCGGCCGGATTGTCAGAGATATCCCCCACCACATGCACATTCAGCGCCTTTAACAGTTCTGCCGGGGCATCCAGAAAGGAGGGAGAATCATGATTGCCGGCAATCACCACCACATGACTGCACCTGGATGCCGACACCCGGTAAAGAAACCGGTAGTAAAGGGCCTGGGCCCGGTTGCCCGGGGTGGTGGTGTCAAACACATCCCCGGCCACCAGCAGAATATCAATTTTCTGTGTCTCGATCGTGTCCGCCAGCCAGTCCAGGAATGCGGCAAATTCGTCATATCGTTTGCGGCCATAGAGGGTGCGGCCCAGATGCCAGTCGGATGTATGCAGTATTTTCATGGCAGAAATATTCGGGAAAGCGGTTGGCCGGCAGCATATCCGCTGGAAAAATGTCGATGAACCGCCGGGATGCCGGCCAGGTAGAGGCACGGACCGGTCCACCGGTACAAGGCAGCCGCAGCATACCGGGACACCTGCAGATCCAGGCGCATGCCGGCCAGAGACCTTGAATAAACAGACACGGCGGGATTTTTTTTCGTCAGTGCGCCCATAATGGCGGCGGCGGCGACCCGTCCTGATTTAACGGCAAAATAGATGCCTTCTCCGAAAACAGATTCGGCAAACCCGGCCGCATCCCCGGCCAAAAGTATCCGGCCGGCCCCCGGGGACTGGCACAGCCGTCCGCCGCCGGTAGCGATGGGATATCCGGTGACATCAGACAAATGAGTCGTGTCCAGATACCGCCCGGCAAAGGCAGCCAGGTTTCTGACCGACACCTGCGGGGTTCTGGCCCGGCTGAAGATACCGATGTTGACATGGTCTTTTTTGGGAAAAATCCAGAAATATCCGGGCAGATCCCGGAAAAACGCAAATGCCATGGATATGTGATCCGGACGGCTCACCAGGACGTCCGCCTCAAGCCCGAATAATTTCCGTACCCGGTATGGCCGGTTCTGTTCGTTCAGAAGGGTCCGGATCCGTGAATTGGCGCCGTCCGCGCCCACGAGATAGTCGGCGGCAAACGATCCTCCGGAGGTATGAAGGGTCACGGACGAAGCCCCCTGAACCATGGCATGGATGCGGCCCGCAATCTGAAACGATCCCCCGGCGGACCGGAACCGGTTCAGGGCAAACAGGTCCAGATCTTTTCGCTGCGTCATGTGGCACAACGGCCGGTTCCGGCTTATGGAAAAACATGATCCATCGGGCCGGTGTATGATGATCTCATGACAGGTCCGTTCGATCAGCCCTGAAATATCATACGCGTACTGGTTGACCGCCTTGGGGGTCAGCCCGCCGGCACAGGGCTTTTTCCGGGGAAACTCGTGCCGGTCCAGCAGGAGCACCGAATATCCGGCCGTCACCAGATCGAACCCGGCAGCGGTGCCGGCAGGTCCCGCACCGGTTATGATCACATCATATTTCATACGATGCCCCTGACAGCCCGCATGGCACTGGCCAGGGCACCCTCGAGATATCCGCCGTAATGGTCCGAACTTTCCGTGCCGGCAAAACAGACCCGATCACAATGGTACCGATGGTTTTTTTATTCATTGTTTCAACTTGCATCGTGTCGTTTTTCAGTCCAAAGTTCCTGTTCGAGTGCTTTTGATACTGCTTTTTGCGCATGGATGGCCGTGGTATCCAGAAGCGGGACCCGGGTATCTGATTGGCTGACCAGCATTCCGATTTCCGTACATCCTAAAATAACGGCTTGTGCCCCCCGTTCCGCCAGCTCCTGGATGATCCGAAGGTAGGCTGCCTTTGAATCGGGCATGATGTCTCCCAGACACAGTTCCTGAAAAATGATTTGATGAACCGTTTGCCGGTCCTTTTCATCGGGCACCAGTACCTTGAGTCCGTATGAATCCATCAGTCTGTGTCTGTAAAATGACTGTTCCATGGTAAAGGCCGTGCCCAGGAGACCCACGGTTTGTATATTGTCCTGGACCAGCATGTCTGCGGTGGCATCGGCAATATGAAGCAACGGGATATCGATGGCTTTTTCAATGTCCGGGGCCACGATGTGCATGGTATTGGTACAGATGACCAGAAAATCGGCGCCGGCGCCCTGAATCCTTCGGGCCGCATCCGACAGAAGGGCTGCCGTGCCGGTCCAGTCCAGGGCCTGCATCATTTTTTCAATGGGCGCAAAATCCACACTGTACAGGATGATTTTTGCCGAATGCAGGCCTCCCAGGGCGCTTTTAACCCCTTGATTGATGGCACGGTAATATTCCAGGGTGCTTTCCCAGCTCATGCCCCCCAGCAGTCCGATGGTTTTCACAGGCGGTTTCCTTTTCAATTGTTTTAAAAAGTTGTAACACCATTACAGGGAGCGTTCAACCGGAATTCCGATCAAATTCATCCCTGATTCAATGACCGGTATGCAATTGGGCTTTCCAATTTCATGTCACAATGATAAAAAAGGTTTTTTGAACCATGAATACCATTTGTTGCTTAACTGAGGTGCCTATGCCAAAAGCCTGTGACGTGAAAAAAGGAAATGTGGTGGATATCAACGGGGATATATACATGGTCAAACATATCGAGGTCAAGACCCCGTCTGCAAGGGGAGCCGTCACTTTGTACAAGGTCCGGTTCACCCATATCAAAACCAAGCAGAAATTTGAAAGCAGCTACAAGGGCAATGATGTTCTGGAGGATGTGGTGCTGTCACGAAAACCGGTGCAGTATCTGTACCCGGATGGAGAGCTTCATGTGTTCATGGACACCCTGGAATATGCCCAGCATTTGATTGCCGGCGATACCATCGAGGATGAACTGGTATGGCTGACCGACGGCATGGAGGACCTGACCGGCCTGTTTGTGGACGGAAACATGGTGGCCCTGGAAATCCCGGCCAGTCTGGTGTTTGAAATTGAAGAGACCGCGCCAGGCATCAAAGGAGCCAGTGCCACGGCCCGGACCAAACCGGCCCTGCTTTCCAACGGAGTGGAAATCCAGATCCCTGAATATCTGGAACCCGGAGAAAAGGTCCGGGTCAACACGGAAACCCGGAAATTCATGTCCCGGGCATGATGGGGCCACCGCTCCCAAAACTTCCTGCCGACAGGTCCATGCCATGAAATCCACCACCATCAAATCTGATCTGGTTCTGCTGCTGGCCGCCACCATCTGGGGACTGGCATTTGTGGCCCAGCGGGTGGGGATGGACCATGTGGGTCCGTTTACCTTCAACGGACTGCGGTTTCTGCTGGGCGGTCTGTCATTGCTGCCGTTTGTCTGGATGTCCGGAAAAAAGACGCCGTCCGACAGCCGTGGGGATCTGATCCGGTCC
Organism: Desulfotignum sp.; assembly: GCA_040883135.1. Taxonomy (GTDB): domain Bacteria; phylum Desulfobacterota; class Desulfobacteria; order Desulfobacterales; family Desulfobacteraceae; genus Desulfotignum. The sequence continues at coordinate 13,269 of JBFLKI010000156.1, forward strand.
GGCATGGTGTCGGGGTTGTTTCTGTTTGCCGGGATCTCATTCCAGCAGGTGGGAATCGTCTACACCACCGCCGGCAAAGCCGGGTTCATTACCGGACTTTATGTGGTGCTGGTTCCGATTCTGGGACTTGTTGCCAGAACGGCCAGAACCGGTGCCGGCACCTGGGCCGGGGCCATTCTGGCCAGCATCGGCATGTACCTGCTCAGTGTCACCCGAGGCCTGGAGATCGGTTTTGGAGACATTCTGGTCTTTTTTTCCGCCTTCTGTTTTGCCGGTCACATCATTATCATCGAGCGGTTCTGCACCCGGTTCAGCACAGCCGCCCTGTCCCTGGTCCAGTGCATTGTCTGCTCCGGGCTGAGCCTGGCGGTGGCAATGGTGGTTGAAACCTTTGTCCTGGCCGATATAATGGCGGCGGCATTTCCATTGTTCTACGGCGGGGTGTTTTCCGTGGGTGTCGCCTACACCCTCCAGATTTACGGCCAGAAAAACAGCCCGGCGTCCCATGCCGCCATCATTCTGTGTCTGGAATCGGTGACGGCGGCCATCGGCGGATGGATCATCTTAGATGAAATCCTGTCCGGACGGGCCATTTTCGGGTGTGCACTGATGCTGGCCGGGATGCTCGTCTCCCAGTTGTATGCCGTCAAAAAACAAGGAAATGACGAGTATGCCCACGGCCTGTAACCTGCAAAAAAATGGGAAAGGGAATGAATTATAAAACCATTGCCAATGTCCTGGGAAAACTGCTGATTGTCACCGGCAGTTCCCTGATATTTCCCATTATCTGTTCGCTGTATTACGGGGAAGACGACCTGTTTTCCCTGATGGTGAGTGCGGCCGTCACCATCTGTGCGGGGACCCTTTTGTGGCGGCGGTTTAAACATTTTGATGACCTCAATCTGAAAGACGGATTTTTCATCGCCTTTTTCGGGTGGATTCTCATTTCCTTTTTTTCCGCTCTCCCGTTTATCATTCATGGGGCAATCCCCTCTGTCACAGATGCCTTTTTTGAAATGATGTCCGGGTATACCACCAGCGGGGCCACCATTCTGGAAGACATTGAAGTGGTTCCCCGGGGTCTGCTGTTCTGGCGGAGTCAGACCCATCTGCTGGGGGGAATGGGGTTTTTAACGCTCACCATCATCTTTCTGCCCCACGGCATGGGTGGGCTGCGGTTATTCCGTGCGGAATCCAGTCCGGGCCAGGTGATTACCAAAGAAAAATTCATCCCCAGAAACCGGGATACCATGATCTGGCTGTGGGGCATCTACCTGACGTTGAATGCCCTGCAGACAGTGCTGCTGTGTCTCGGAGGCATGACTCTTTTCGATGCCCTGTGCCATGCCTTCGGTACGGTTTCCACCTCCGGGTATTCTCCTTACAACGCCAGCATCGGCCATTACAACAACGCTTATTTTGACTGGGTGATCATTGTTTTCATGTTTCTGGGCGGCATGACCTTCATGCTGTTTTATCACATGGTGCAGCGGCACTGGCAGATTATCCGGGTCAACACGGAATTCAAATGGTACCTGGGACTGGTCTTGTTTTTCTGCACGATCGTGTCCTGGATTTTATGGAAGGAAAACACATACGGCATGTTGGATGCCCTGCGGTATGGCAGTTTTCAGGTGGTGTCCATTTTAACCACCACCGGGTTCACCACTGCTGATTATGAGCAGTGGCCCCAGGCAGCCCAGATGTTTATTTTTGCCGTGTGTTTTATCGGGGCCTGTGCCGGCTCCACCACCAGCGGCATTAAAGTGGTTCACTATGTTTTGATGTGCAAGTTCGGTGCTGCCGTCATCAAACGGATTTTTTTCAGTCCCATGTCCGTGGTCAGTGTCCGCATGAACCGGCGTCCTGTGGGATCCGACATCATCCACCTGGCATTCTGCTACTTTGTCGTCAATATTTTCATGGTGCTGGGCGGCGGGTGTTTCATGGTGCTGACAGACGATATGGACTATATCACTGCCATGAGTTCGGTGATCGCCACCCTGATGAATATCGGCCCGGGATTCGGCGGCGTGGGTCCAAGCCACAACTATGCGTTTATTTCCGATACCGGCAAATGGTTTCTGTCATGGAACATGCTGGTGGGCAGGCTGGAGATGTTTTCCGCCCTGGTGATCTTTTATCCCTCCTTCTGGAAAAAATAATCCGGCCGTATTTAGGACTGGAACAGGGACTGGACATCTTTGAGGTGCTGAGACCGGCAGGCCACAATGACCCGGTCATTGTCCTGAATCTGGGTATCCCCCACCGCCACCTCCCAGATCCCTTTGCGGTAAAGCCCGCCCACCATGATTTTTCCATTATAGGCAGCCCCCAGCCGGGACAGGGGGTTCCGGGTAATGGGAGATCCCGGTGCGGCGGAAATTTCCACCATTTCCGCATCAAATCCATGCAGATGGGCCACGGAGATGAGCTGTCCCCGCCGGATGAATTTTAAAATTTCATTGCTGGCCAGGATCTTTTTGTTCATGGCCAGATCAGATCCCATGGAGGCGGCCAGCACCACATAATCCTCTTTGTTCACCAGGGAAATACATTTTCTCTGCCGGCTGTTGCCGGCATGTTTGTCTGAATTCATCAAATGTTTGGCCATGACACAGCTCATGATGTTTGTTTCATTCTCACCGGTGGCGGTAATCAAGGTATCCATATCCAGAAGCCCTGCAGAAAGCAGCACATCAGAATCAGACCCGTCGCCGTTGAGGATTTCCGCATGCCTCAGTGAAAAAGACAGTTCTTTGGCGGTATTTTCATCCTTTTCAATGAGCCTGACGTCAAAGGCCTTTCCCAGCAGCTCGGCCAGGCGGCGTCCCACAAGGCCTCCGCCGATAATCATCACCCGGTGCTGTGTTTCCTTTTCCACCCCGGTAATGCGCATGAGCTGCTCCAGATGGTCTTCACGGACCATGAAAAACACCAGATCCTGGGGCAGCAGTTCATCGTTCCCACCGGGAATCACTGTGGAGATCCCCCTGGCAATGGCCACCGCCCTGAAGGGAAATGCGGAAAATGTCCGGGCGATATCCTTGAGCTGTCTGTTGGCCAGGGGGGAGTCTTCCTGAATCCGGGTGGCCATGGCCTGGATCTGGCCGTCGGCCACATCGATGATGTCATTGCCGGCCCGCAGTTTTATGAGTTTGTATATTTCCTGTGCCGCCAGCTCTTCCGGGTGAATGATCATGTCGATCTTCAGGTCCTGCGCCTTGAACAGGGAATTCTTTCCGCCGAAATCAGTGGAGCGGACCCTGGCGATTTTACGCGGGATACCGAAGCGGTCGCCGATAATACAGCTCATCATGTTGACCGCATCATTGTTTGTCACGGCAATCAGGCAATCGATTTTACCGGCCTCCGCCTCTTCCCAGCAGCTGATACTCATGGCGTTCCCGTTGATCAGCCGGGCATCGATACTGCCGTCGGCCAGGCTGATCAGCCGGGGGTCCGGCTCGATGGCCGTGACCGCATACCCCTCATGAATCAGCCGCTTGGCCAGATAGAACCCGACCCCGCCCAGCCCGAGTATCAGAATCGATTCCTGTTTTTTTGCCTTGCTGTTAAACATGGGTTTTTTCACACCTCTTGCAGTCATTTCACGCTTCTTCAGCGAGTCGGCTGGCACGGCCTCTTTGCCGCGTGCCGAAATCATTCCACTCATAACACCTTTCCAAGGGGCATTCAACTGGAATTCCGATCAACCGCCTCCCCACCGAATCACAGATTCGGCCCTGACATCCCTGTTGACAAAATCCGGCGGGCTGTATATAGATATCAACGACAACCGTGCTAATTGCGGTGGCGGACTGGGGGAGCCGAAGAGCCGGCTGAGAGGAAACCATATCACGGTTTCGACCCCTGGAACCTGATCCAGGTCATACTGGCGAAGGAAAGTCGAGACAACTCTTTCTTTTCCTGCGGGTTCTCCTGCCCGACCATCTCACCTAAGCCCGGCCAGCTGCAAAATTTTTAACCCCTGTCACAGGATGTCAGGAGCCTATGGGATGCTCCAGGTAACCGACCTGGCAAAATATTATCATGGACAGCCGGTGTTTTCAGGATTTGACCTGGATCTGCCGGCCGGCCGGTTCCAGATACTGCTGGGACCTTCCGGATGCGGCAAAACCACGCTGTTCAACACCCTCACCGGTGTGATCCCCAAAGATGCGGGGACCATCACCTGGCAGGGCGAACCTGTGCCCCACCTGGGGAATCTGTGCGCCTACATGCACCAGAAAGACCTGCTTTTGCCCTGGTTTTCCCTGATGAACAACGCCCTTTTGCCGGCCCGAACCAGGGGGAAGGACATGGCCGCGGCACAGGACCGGGCCGGGCGGTTGTTTATGCGCCTGGGACTTAAGGGGTATGAAACCCACCGGCCGGATCAGGTATCCGGGGGCATGCGCCAGCGCTGCGCCCTGGTCCGGACTCTGATGTTCGAGCGGAACCTGATCCTGCTGGACGAACCTCTGTCTTCACTGGATGCCATCACCCGGCAGCGGCACCAGCACCTGCTGCTGCTGCTTCAGACCGAATTTTGCAAAACCATTCTCATGATCACCCATGATGTGGACGAGGCATTGCTGCTGGGGGATGATATTTTTCTGTTGACCCCCATGCCCATGACCCGCTTTTGCCGATTCTCTCCGCAACTACCCAAGCCCCGGGCATTTGACGATCCCGCGCTGCTGCACACCAAGGCCGTGATCCTGGACCATCTGAAAAAAGGCGGTGTATTATGAACCGGACCGGTGTTTCTGCTGCGATACTGGGCTGCCTGTTGCTGGGCATCTGGGAGGGCGCGGTTCGGATATGGGAGGTCCCGGTGTTCATTCTGCCCCCGCCCTCACTGATTGGCTGGGTGGCGGTCGCAAAGGCCCCTCTGATCCTGCCCCATGCCGCGGTCACAGGCGCGGAAATCTGCCTGGGCGTTCTTCTGGCCCTGGCCACGGCCGTGCCCCTGGCGGTGGCCATGTTTGCGAAACCGGTGCTGGAAAAAGCATTGTCTCCGTTTCTGGTGGCATCCCAGGCCATCCCGGTGTTTGCCCTGGCCCCCCTGCTGGTGATCTGGCTGGGATACGGCATGGCCTCCAAGGTGTTCATGGCCTGGATCATCATTTTTTTTCCCATCACCGTGAGCCTGCTCCAGGGGCTGAAATCCTGTGATCCGGAATACCAGATCCTGTTCACCCTCATGGGATCCCCGTTTTTCAAAACCCTTTCCCTTCTTTACTGGCCCTGGGCCCTGCCCCATTTTTTTTCAGGGCTCCGGGTGGGGGTGTCCGTGGCCACCATCGGGGCGGTGATCGGCGAATGGGTGGGGGCCCAGCATGGACTGGGGTTTCTCATGATCCAGTCCAATGCAAGGCTCCAGACCCCGCTGGTGTTTGCCGCCATCCTGTGGCTGGCGGTCATGGGGCTGTTCCTGTGGGCCCTGGTGGGATTTGTGGAGAAAAAAACCATACCCTGGAAATCATAAAAAAAGGACCTGTTATCATGAAACCATCCATCCTGTGTCTGACCCTTGGCTGTCTGATTGCCAGCAGCCTTATCCTGACCCCGATGGTACCGGCCGGTGCCGGCACCACCGCCTTAGCGGACCACCCGTCCAAAACCGCCCTGCGCCTGATGCTGGACTGGTTCCCCAATGTGGACCACCTGCCCATTTACGTGGCCCGGGAAAACGGGTATTTTACAGAACAGGGCATCCAGGTGGAGATCATCTCTCCTTCGGAAACGGCAGACGCCCTGAAACTGGCTGCCGTCGGCAACGTGGACCTGGCGGTTTCCTACCAGCCCCAGACCATCATTGCCGCCGACCAGGGACTGACCCTGAAAGTGATCGCCCCCCTGGTCCGGCATCCCCTGACCACGCTTTTGTTTCTGGCGGACTCAGGCATTGACCACCCCCGGAGCCTGTCCGGGAAAAAGATCGGGTATACCGTGCCCGGGCTCATGGATGTGCTCCTGAATGCCTTTGCCTCCATCAACCAGATCCAGGACTACACCCCGGTGAATGTCGGGTTCACCATTCTGCCGGCCCTGGTGTCCGGAAAAGTGGCTGCGGTCATGGGACCGTTCAAGACTTATGAAACCGTGGGCATGGCCCAGCACGGGTACAAGGCGGCATTTTTTGAACTGGAAAAATGGGGCATCCCGGATTATGAGGAACTGATTTTTGTATGCAGCCCGGCGGTGCTGGATAAAAAACAGGATGCGGTCAAAGGCTTTGTTCTCGCGCTTGAGAAAGCGTTTGCGTATGTGGCAGACCATCCGGAAAAATCCCTGACCACGTATCTGGATGCCGTGCCCCAGGCGAACCGGAAAATGGAGACAGACGCGTTTGCCCTGACCCGGCCCTATTTTGCAAAGACACTGGGCCATGATCCGGACAAATGGCAGACGTTTGCGGATTTTGCCCTGACCCACGGGCTTATCCAGAACAATGTGGATACCGCCCGTTTGATTCACACCTGGCAATAGATGCTGGTAATGCAGTGACGCCAGGTGCATTACCCTGTAATCGTAACCCATGAACCAAGGAGGACCTATGATAATATCCCCGGAAACCATATTCAAAGATGTACAGGCCATTCGGAAGACTTCCCCGCTGGTGCACAACATCACCAATTTCGTGGTCATGAACAACACGGCCAACGCCCTGCTGGCCCTGGGCGCCTCCCCGGTGATGGCCCATGCGGAAAACGAAGTGGCGGATATGTGCGGCATTGCCGGGGCCCTGGTGATCAACATCGGCACCTTGAGCGATCCCTGGATTGCCGCCATGATCAAGGCGGCACAGGCCGCAGAGCACAAGGGCATTCCCATGGTCCTGGACCCGGTGGGAGCCGGTGCCACGCGCTACCGCACCGCCACGGCCAGAGAACTGATACACCGGTTCAGGCCCGCCATCATCCGGGGCAATGGATCGGAAATCCTGGCCCTGGGCGATCCGGGCGCCGTCACCAAGGGGGTTGACAGTGCCAGTTCTTCAGATCAGGCCCTGGAGACCGCCAGGGCACTGAACCGGACGCACGGAAGCACGGTGTGCATCAGCGGAGAAACAGACTTTATCGTCCATTCAGACGGCGTTATCCGGATTGAAAACGGCCATGCCATGATGCCCCGGGTCACGGGTCTGGGGTGCACGGCATCGGCGCTTTGCGGTGCGTTTGCGGCCGTCAATCCGGTCCTGTTCCAGGCAGCGGCCCATGCCATGGCGGTCATGGGAATCGCCGGTGAAATGGCCGGTGAGACAGCCGAAGGTCCGGGCAGTTTTCAGGTGCGGTTTCTGGATGCCCTGTACCGGATATCCGGTTCTGATATTCAAACGCGGGTCAAGGCGTAATCCCATGAAAGGTGTTTATCTGGTCACGGATCGGCCTCTGTGCCTGGACAGGCCGTTGACATCGATTGTAACCGAAGCGGTCCGGGCGGGCATTGCCTGCGTGCAGCTGCGGGAAAAAAAAGCGTCCACCCGGGATTTTCTGAACCAGGCCCTGACCCTGAAGCCGATTCTGGCATCGGCGGGCATCCCCCTGATCATCAACGACCGGGTGGACATTGCACTGGCCGTCGACGCCGACGGGGTTCACCTGGGCCAGACCGATATGCCGTATGCGACGGCCCGGCGTTTGTTGGGACCGGATGCGGTCATCGGGCTGTCCGTGGAAACCTGGGAAGATGTGTCAGCGGCCCAGGACCTGGATGTGAATTACCTGGGGGTGAGCCCCATCTTCGCCACCCCCACCAAAAC
>JBFLKI010000157.1:0-3020 GCA_040883135.1 Desulfotignum sp.
ATTGTCCGCCACAACCTGCCGCTGCCCCGGCGAGACCTGGTGCCGGTGTCCCTGACGGAAAAGATCATCTGCTGTGCAGACAAATTTTTTTCCAAAACCGGGCCGGCCCGTCACCTGCCCCGGACCGTCGACCAGATTCTGGCGGATCTCTGTGCCATCGACCCGACCCATGCCCACCGGTTCTCCCGGTGGGCCGAGGCATTCAGACTGTAAAAAATCTCTCACGTCCAAATCAGGCATTGGCCGTTGCCGGTCGGATCGATGCCTGGATTTTTCCGGCAGGACCGCTATAAAATCTGCTTCAAAAAGAGTTTGGTGCGGTCATGGGTAGGATTTTTGTAAAATTTCTCCGGGGTGCCCTCCTCCACAATCATGCCCTCGTCCATGAAAATCACCCGGTCTCCGACTTCTCTGGCAAAGCCCATTTCATGGGTGACACACACCATGGTCATGCCCTCTTTGGCCAGGGTTTTCATGACATCCAGCACCTCGCCGATCATCTCCGGATCCAGGGCGGATGTGGGTTCATCAAACAGCATGATCTTGGGATCCATGGCCAGAGCCCGGGCGATGGCCACCCGCTGCTGCTGTCCGCCGGACAGGTTGGACGGCCATGCCTTGGCCTTGTTGGCGATGCCCACCTTTTCCAGCAGCATCATCGCTTTTTCGTCCCGCTCTTTTTTGGAACGGCTCCTCACCAGTTTCTGGGCCAGGGTCACATTTCCCTGCACCGTCAGATGGGGATACAGGTTAAAGGACTGGAACACCATGCCCATTTCCGCCCGCACTTTGTTGATATTGGTCTTGGGGTCAAAAATATCCACCCCATCCACCAGGATCTGACCGTGATCAGCGGTTTCCAGCCGGTTCAGGCAGCGCAGAAACGTACTTTTTCCGGAACCGGACGGCCCGATGACCACCACCACCTCACCGGCCTCAATGGTGTTGGACACATCCACCAGGGCCTTGACCTCATGGGGCACATAAAATGTTTTGTAAATATGCTTGACGTCTATCATTTGGTGGCGGTCCTCCTTTCCAGATACTGGACACACATGGAAAGCGTGAAGGTCATGAGCAGATAGAGAATAGCGCACAGAATCCACAGTTCAAAGGTCTGAAGACTGGTGGTGATCCCTTCCCTTGTGGCTTTGGTCAACTCTCTGATGGATATCATGCCCAGCAGGGAAGAATCCTTGATCAGATTGATGAACTGGCCTGCCAGGGGCGGCAGAATGGTTTTCAGGGCCTGGGGCAGGATAATATGAAACATGCACTGAAAATAGGTCATGCCCGAAGATCTGGCCGCCTCCACCTGGCCGGGATGAATGGCTTCAATACCAGCTCTCACAATTTCCACCACATAGGCACCGGTGAAAATGGACAGGGCCATGACTCCGTACCATTCAGGATCAAGCTTGGGAATGCCGTTCATGATTAAAATTTTATTCATGGTGGTTCCCAGGACAAAATAAAAAATCATGATCTGCACCAGCAGCGGAGATCCCCGGATGATTTCCACGTAGGTGATGGCCGACCACTTGAGCACCGGGGTGTCCGACACCCGGGCGACGCCTCCGATGATTCCCAGCAGAATGCCGAAGATGGTGGATATGAAAGAAATTTTCAAGGTCACCCACAATCCCCTTGCCAGGATCCCGGGCTTCCATCCCCCTTCATAACTGGCAATGATATCCCCCGGCGACACCATATCGCCTTCATTCCAGTCAAAAGATCCCTTGGGCACGGTGTAGGTCCGCTCACCGGCATCCGTGGTCACGGTGACGTCAAATTTATCCTTTTTTTCCTCTATGGTATCGATCTCCCCAAACCCTTCCGCATACAGGGTGATGGTGGATTTATACATAAAATATTTTGGCACCTTGAACCAGCGCCAGTGGTAATCCACAGCCACTGTGGCGTAATATACCGACCCGATTACCATGAACAGGAGCACAAAAAATCCACACACAGATAAAATATAGGCAAGGGGATTGCTCAGCCGCTTGATGTTGGATATGTTTTGTTCCATATATCTAACCTTACAAAACAGGCCGGCAGATGACTTCTTCTGCCGGCCCGGATTCATTCAAAGTTCCTGATGCAATGATGACAAAACCACTTAATTCTGCAAGTCTTTCTGCCATTCATCGGATTTGATCCATTTGTCATAGGATTGCTGCCATCTGCCGTCATTTTTGTACTGGCGGATAAAGTTGTTCAGAAAATTCAGGAAATCAGGATCCCCTTTTCTGACCGCCATGGCCAGGGGCTCAAACGTAAAGGGTTCTGTCAAGGCAACGGTTTTTCCGGCACCGTGCTGGGCCTGCATGATCTCGATCAGGGGCAGGTCATAGACCGTGGCATCGGCATTGCCCTGGATTACTTCCATGACCGCTTCGGTTTCCACCTCAAAGCTTTTGTAGGTGGCCCGGGGGATCATTCTTTTGACGGCCTGCTCACCGGTGGTGCCCAGTTTGGAGGTGATGATATATTTGGGATCATTGAGGTCTTTGTAGGATTTGACCACGCCTTCATGTTTTTTGTTCAGCAGAATGGCCTGGCCCACGACGATATAGGGATCAGTGAAATTCACGGCCAGGTTTCTTTCCTGGGTACAGGTCATACCTGAGATGATGATATCGAACTTGTTGGTGATCAGCGAGGGGATAATACCGTCCCAGGCGGTGTTCACCGGGGTAAATGTAACCCCCATGGCCTTGGCCAGCTGTTTTCCCATGTCAATGTCAAATCCGATGTACTGCCCTTTGGTGTTGGTCATTTCAAAGGGAAGGTAGCCGGATTCAAATCCCACACGGATTTCGCCCGCCTTGACAATGGATTCGAGGGTCGATTTTTTGGCCAGTTCCAGATCGGCACTGAATGCCGGTGCAGACACAAGAACAAATGCCAGAGCAAACAGGGATACGAACAATTTCTTCATCTTTTTCCTCCTGAAAATTAAGTTTCGGCTCTGTTCATCTCCGTCAGCGAAGATGACCTGTTAAAGCCTGTTAAAG
>JBFLKI010000158.1:0-12370 GCA_040883135.1 Desulfotignum sp.
GCCTTAAGCTTTTCCGGGAACCAGGAAATATATCTGTTGACCCGGCAGGGAGAAATGATTAAAAAGGTAACCAGCAGCTGGGGAATCAATGTGTCGCCGCAGTTTTCACCCGACGGCGGCAAACTGGCGTTTGTTTCCAACCGGTCCGGAACCCCCCAGATCTATATCAAGGATCTGGGGACCGGGGATGTGACCCGGGTGACGTTTCAGGGACGCTACAACACCTCACCGGCCTGGTCGCCGGATGGAAACAAACTCGCGTATGTGGGCATTGAAAAGAACCGCATCGATATCTACCTGATCCAGCTGGACAGGGGGCCGGGTATGCCGGTGCAGTTGACCCGGGATCAGGGGGACAATGAGGATCCGTCCTGGTCACCGGACGGAAATTTGATCGTTTTTTCTTCGACCCGGGAGGGACAGGGGCAGGCACTGTTCATGATGACGGCGGCGGGAACGGACCAGCGCCGTCTTATGCAGATGCCGGGGCGACAGACCCAGCCCCGCTGGTCCGGGCCCGTGACAGACGGGGATTAGAAATCAGGGACAGGAAATAAACAGGCAATTTTATCAATTGTAGGAGGGTATGATGAACAGAAAACTGGGATTTTATGTATTGATGGCGGTTCTTGTGGGCGGACTTTTTTTGACGGCATCCTGTGCGAAAAAAACCGTGGTTTCCGATGCCACGACCATTGAGGATCAGACAAAGACCGCGGCGGAAGAGGCAGCTGAAGCAGCCAGAAAGGCGGAACAGGAGCGGATCCGGCAGCAGGAACTTCAGGAAGAGGCCGCCAGGAAAGAGGCGGAAGTACAGGCCAGAACCCGTTTCCTGAACCACCACATTCATTTTGAATTTGACAGTGCGGAGTTATCGGATACGGCCAAGGCCCTGCTTCGGGAAAAAGCGGACTGGCTCAAGGCCAATCCGGAAAAAAGCGTCGTCATTGAAGGGCACTGTGATGAAAGGGGTACCACTGAATACAACCTGGCGCTGGGCGAACGCCGTGCCGCCGCCGCCAAGCAGTACCTACAGGATCTGGGTATCGGCGCAATCCGGATGACCACGGTCAGTTACGGAGAGGAGCGGCCGCTGGATCCGGGACAGAACGAAGCGGCTTACAGCATGAACCGTCGGGCTCAGTTCGTGTTGAAATAACCATCTGTGGGTGGATCTTCCGGGGTCCGGCCGGGCATGCATCATGTCGGGCCGGACCCCGGCTGTATATACAGGCCCAGGGAGGAATCATGAAATACATCGCGTTTCAAATCTGTATGGCGGTGTTGCTGCTGCTGTCAGGGTGTGTGGCAACGGGCCAATACCAGGCACTGGAGAATCGGGTCAATGCCCTGGAAATGGAAACGGCCCGGCTCAGGGCGCAGCAGGCACACCTCGACGGTCTGTCGTCCGCTGTTGAAGCGCTGGAGAAAACAGTTCAAACAAACGATCAGGATTTTCGGGAACGGATTGCGGAGATCAACCAAGACCTCCAGCAGATGCACAAAAAATACGGCCAGCTGCAGGGGATGATGGAGGAGACCGCCTATCAGCTCGGCAGCACAGACCCGGACACCCGGACAAATCTGTCAGAGATCCTGGACCGGATGGACCGTGCCGTTTCCCGCAATCACAGCCGGATCACCCGGCTGGAGACCTATATGGGATTCGAGCCCACCGTGCCGGGCACCGATGACACGGTGGAACCGGACAAGGCGCTGCCGGATGCCGATGACGGACAACCACCGGTGCCCGTGTCCGATAAAACCGCCTATGAGCAGGCCAAGAAGACCTTTGACGACGGAGACATGGAAGCCGCCCGGATTCAGTTTGAAAATTTCATCAATACGTTTCCGGAATCATCCCTGGCCGGCAACGCCCGGTTCTGGATCGCAGACAGCTATTATGCGGAAAAATGGTATGAGAAAGCGATTCTGGAATACCAGAAGGTGCTGGAAGAATACCCGGATTCCAATAAAGTGGCGGCGGCCCGGCTCAAACAGGGATATGCCTTTGCCGAGCTGGGGGAAAACGCCAATGCCCGTCTGATTTTAAACGAGCTGATCACCCGGTATCCAGACTCCCGGGAAGCCGGGTTTGCCAGAGAGAAGCTGAAAAAGCTCCAGTGAGGGACACAACATTCAGGGTGGTCGGGGTGGATCCGGGTCTGGCAGGCACCGGCATCGGCATGGTGGAAGGGGATGCCTGTTCGGTGATCCGGTATTCCTTTGGCTGTGTGGCCACGGCATCGACGGATTCACTGCCGTTCAGGCTGGACACCATCTATACCCGTATCCGGTCGTTTCTGGCAGACCAGGCCCCGGATCTGGTGGTGATCGAGGATATCTATTCACTGGAAAAATATCCGGGTTCCGGTATTCTGCTGGGAAAGGTGTCCGGGGTGCTGCTGGTGGCGGCATTCAGGGCCGGGGCCCGGGTGGAGGAAATTGCGGTGCGGGAAGCCAAAAAAATTATCTGCGGCAACGGCAATGCCGACAAGTTCCAGATGGAACGGGCGGTCCGCCATTTTCTGAACCATCCGGAGCCCATAAGGCCGTTTCATGCATCCGACGCCCTGGGGCTGGCCATCACCGGATATTTCCGGTACAGGAAACATTAAATGATCGGATATCTTGAGGGACAGCTTCTGGAATGCCATGCGGATGCGGTGCTGCTGCTGGCGGGGCAGGTGGGGTATGAAGTGCTGGTCAGTCCGTTCACCCGGTCCCGGGTGATGGCCCTGTCCCCGGAAGAGCCGGTGCGGCTGCATATTTTTTACCATGTGACCGAACGCCAGCCCAGACCGGTGTTGATCGGGTTTCCGGAGAAACAGGACAAGGCGTTTTTTCAATTGTTTCTCTCGGTTGCCGCCATCGGACCGGTCAAGGCGGTCAAGGCCATGATCCGGCCGGTGGGGGAGATCGCTGCAGCCATCGAAGACAAGCAGGTGTCGGTGCTGGCAAAACTGCCCGGCATCGGCCCCCGGACCGCCGAGAAAATCATTGCCACGCTCCACGGCAAAACCCGGGAGTTTGTGGAAAGAACCCCCTCTCATCCCCCGGTTTCCCCGGTCGGACTCGTTCCGGACAACCCGGACATGGTGACGATGGTGACCGGGGTTCTGGTGGACCAGCTGGGACATTCCCCGGCGTCCGCCCAGCGCATGATCCGGGCCGCGCTTGAGAAAAATCCCGGTATCCAGACCCCGGAGGCCCTGCTGGATGCTGTTTACCAGGAAAGCACCTGACCATGACCGATGATATTCTCTCTTTCCAATCAGATGCCAAAGGCGTGGTCACCCCCCGAAAGACCATCGAGGATCAGGTCCCGGACATGGTGTCTCTGCGGCCGGAACGGTTCGAGGACTATGTGGGTCAGACCGCCACTGTGGAAACGTTGAAGATCGCCATTCAGGCGGCTAGGCTCAGAAACGAGCCCCTGGACCACATTCTGCTGCACGGCCCGCCCGGACTGGGGAAAACCACCATCTGCCATATCATTGCCCATGAAATGGGAAAAGACCTCACGATCACATCCGGGCCGACCCTGGAAAAGGGTGGAGACCTCATGGGGATTTTAACCCATCTGTCGGACGGCGAGTTCCTGTTCATCGATGAAATCCACCGGATTCCCAAAGTGGTGGAGGAATTTCTATACCCGGCCATGGAAGATTTTGCCGTGGATTTTGTGTTTGACAAGGGCATTCACGCCCGAAGCCACCGGTACCGGCTCAAGCGGTTCGTGCTGGTGGGGGCCACCACCCGGGTGGGGTTGCTTTCCTCGCCCTTGCGGGACCGCTTCGGTCTGTTCAGGACCCTGGATTTCTATACACCCGAAGAACTGGTGATCATCATCCTGCGGTCGGCCCGGCTGCTGGATACCCGGATCACGGACGACGGGGCCATGGCCCTGGCCAAACGGTCCCGGGGCACCCCCCGGATCGCCAACCGCCTGCTCAAGCGGGTGCGGGATTATGCCCAGGTCCGGTCGGACGGCCGGGTGACCCGGGACGTTGTCCACGCGGCCCTGGCACTGGAAGGGATCGACACGCTGGGGCTCACCCGCCTGGACCGCAGTTACCTTGAAACCATCATCGATTTCTACCATGGCGGACCCGTGGGTATCGAAGCCATTGCCGCCACCCTTCAGGAGGAAACCGATACCCTGGTGGACGTGGTGGAACCGTTTCTGCTGAAAATCGGCCTGGTGTTGCGCACGTCCAGCGGGCGGAAAGCCTCGGACAGCGCATACCGGCATCTTGAAAAACCCCCCCGGACCCGGTAGGGCGGCATAAAAATGATCAAAACAAGTATCTGGTGTCTGGTCTGGTTGATGACCTGCGGGATGACGGTCTCGGCCCAGACCGGTCTGCCGCCGGTGCTGTCGGAACCGGAGGCGGTCAGATCCGCGCCGTTGCCTGCGGCGGTGATCACGCTGCCGTTGGGTGAACATGCCCTGCTGGTGGAAAAACAGACCCAGCGGTTTTTTGTCTACGCGGCGGATACGGGTGCCGGTGGCGTGACCCGGGTGTTTGATACGGCCTGTTCCACCGGGGAGATCCCGGGCCCCAAACAGGTGGAGGGTGACAAAAAAACACCGGAAGGGATCTATTTTCTGATCGACGAGCATCTGGATAAGGATCTGACGGCCACATATGGCCCCAGGGCGTTTCCCACGGATTATCCCCATCTGCTGGACCGGCGGCAGAAGAAAACCGGATACGCCATCTGGATTCACGGCACGGACAAACCGTTGAAACCCAGGGATACCAACGGGTGCATCGCCCTGGAAAATGCGGATGTGCTCCGGTTGTCCGAATATGTCACCCGGTATGTCACGCCGGTGATCATCCAGGAGACCATCCGGTATGCCGATGCAGAAGAGAACACAAAATGGGAAATCCAGATGACCCGGTTTGTGGCCGGATGGATCCGGACCCAGCTGACCGGTACTGCCGAGGAATTTGATGCGCTGCATCTGCCAGGATCGCTGCCGGACAGCCAAAACTGGGAGAATTGGGCGTATCAGCGCCGTCTGGCCGCAGATGCCGGGGAACCGTTCCGGGCACAGATTTCTCAAATGGGAATTTACCGGGTTCAGGATATGGTGGTGGCGGCCATGGACTTTGAGCTGATCCAGGGCCGGGACCGTCATCGGCTGGGCCGCCGCCGGGTGTTTATCCAGTCTGACGGGCTGGGAACGCTTCGTGTCGCCGGAGATGATTTTCAGGATCTGGACCCGCCCAGCCCGTCGCTGGCGGTGCTGGCGGCCGGGGCAAAACGGTTGCTGGAATCAAGATAAATTTTGCTTGACAAAAAAAGGATTCCCCTGTAAAAATGTCAGGATTGAGTATATGAATGAGGAGTAGGGATAAAGTGAAAAAATATACGTACAGTGCCAAAAGAGTGGACAATCAGGAAAACTGGTGTGTGATCGATGCGGCCGACCAGGTGTTGGGACGGCTGGCATCCCAGGTGGCTTACCGGATTCGGGGCAAGCACAACCCTTTGTATACCCCGCATGTGGATACCGGTGACTGGGTGGTGGTGATCAATGCGGACAAGATCCGGATGACCGGCAACAAGCTGGATCAGAAGAATTATTACCGCCACTCCGGATATGTGGGAAGTCTGAAAACCATGACCGCCCGGGAAATGCTGGAAAAGAAACCCGAAGAGGTCATCAAAAAAGCGGTTCAGGGCATGCTGCCCAAAAACCGGCTCGGCCGGAAATTGAACAGAAAACTGTTCGTGTATGCCGGCGATCAGCATCCCCATGCGGCTCAAAAACCTGAACCCGTTGAAATCAAAGGATAAAGGACGCGATACGATCAATGGAAAGTGGAAACGTGTTTTACGCGACAGGAAAGCGGAAAAAATCCGTGGCCAAGATCTGGCTGGTGCCGGGTACCGGAAAAATAATGGTGAACGACCGGGATCTGGACGATTATTTTGATATCCGGGTGAATCGGGATGCGCTGGCAGCGCCGCTGACCCTGACCCAGATGGATGATGCATTCGATATCCGCATCAACGTCATGGGCGGAGGTCAGACCGGGCAGGCGGGCGCCGTGCGTCAGGGACTGTCCAAGGCCCTGGTGCAGGTGGACCCGGAACTGAGGGGCGTGCTCAAGAACGCAGGCTTTCTGACCCGGGATTCCCGGCAGAAAGAGCGTAAAAAGTACGGCAAAAAAGGGGCCAGGGCCAGTTTCCAGTTTTCCAAACGATAAAATCTATCTGTTTTACGACCTGGAGACCTCGGGTCTTGATCCGGCGTTTGACCAGGTGTTGACCTTTGCCGGGATCCGAACGGATTCCCGGCTTCGGGAAATCGATCGAACCCGCCTGACCCTCCGGCTTCGGTGTGACGTAATCCCGTCCCCCGAAGCCGCCATAACCCACTGTCTGACCCCTGACGATCTGTCAGACGGCCTGTGCGAATATCAGGCCGCACAGAAACTGCATGCACTGTTCAATACCCCGGACACGGTCAGCCTGGGGTATAATTCGTTCGGGTTTGACGACGAATTTCTGCGGTTTTTTTTCTACCGGAACCTGCTGGAACCCTACACCCACCAGTATGCCGACGGGTGCTCCCGGGGCGATATTCTGCCGGTCACCGCCCTGTATAACCGGTTCTGCGAACCGCCGGTGATCCGGTGGCCCCGCCTGGAAGGCAACAAATCCACCCTGAAACTCGAACATATCGCCAGAGAGAATCAATTTGATACGTCCGGCCCGGCCCATGACGCCATGTCCGACGTGGAGGCCTTGGTGCAGCTGTGCCGGCGGTTTGCCGGCCGGACAGATATGTGGGCGTACGCCCTGGGGTTTTTTGACAAGGCCACGGATCTGAAACGGATGCAGGGGATCGCCGACACCTGCCGGATCCGGGACCGGTTTTTTCGCAACGCCCTGATGATATCGGCCTCATTCGGATCAACCGCCGGGTATCTCGCGCCGGTGCTGCATATCGGCGGTGCCGTGCCCTATGCCAATCAGCAGCTGTGGATCCGTCTGGACCAACCCGGGTACCAGGAGATCGATCCGGACACCCGGCGGTTCGACTGGTTTCCCATCCGCAAGAAACCGGCGGATGCCTGGCTGGTGCTGCCGCCTCTGGACCGGTTCACCCAAAAATTGAGCAATGACGCCCGACAGACCGCTGCCCGCGTGATCGCCATGTTCCGGGAAAATTGTTCGGAGTTTCTGGATACGGTGCAGGCCCACCGGGAATTTGCCTATCCGTGGATCCCGGCGCTTGATCCGGATGCGGCCCTGTATCAGGAGGGGTTTTTCACTGCAGCGGAGAAAAAAGATATCGCCCGGTTTCATGACGCCGGGCCGTTCGAAACCAAAGAGGCCCAAACATTGTCCCGGTTGCCGGCCACCTTGCATACACCCCGGGTTCAGGCCCTGGCGGCCCGAATTCTGACACGCAACTATCTGGTGCCGGCATCACCGGAATTTCAGGCCCATCTGGAAAAATTGTCATCAGGCGGGTCGATTGCGGGATTTCGCAGCGAAGAGAAACGCACCCTGCCGCAGGCAAAAGCCGGTCTGAAAGACATCGCATCACACCGGGACACACTGAACTCCCGCCAGCGTCGTGCCCTGGATGGCATCGACGCCTATCTTCGTGAATGGGCGATCTGATGTAGGTCTGAAAATAACGCCTCCGGGCAGCGTCCGGCGATGATCCGCCGGGACCGGACACTGCCTGGAGGCGTCGAAGCCGATAAAAGGCCCGTTACTTGACCGCCTCTTTCAACGCTTTCCCCGGGACGAATTTGGGGACATTTCTGGCCGGTATATTGATCTCTTTCCCGGTCTGGGGATTTCTGCCTTTTCTGGCTTTTCTTTCGGCTGTTTTAAAGGTGCCGAATCCCACCAGGGTCACGGAATCATTGTTGGAAAGGGCCTCTGTGACTGATTGCACCATGCAGTCAACAGCTTTTTGGGCATCTTTCTTGCTCTCCAGGACTTCAGCCACCTTGTTGATTAAATCGCCTTTGTTCATCTTGATCTCCTTTTTTTTGTTTTGGGAGGACATTTTTGATGTTACATGTCCAAAACCGCGTTGCCTGAGGGTTACACTCATTTGAATCAGCTTCAGCGGTACGTTACGTCGTTGCGCTGTGCGTGTCAAGTGTTTATTGCTTTTTTTTTAAAAAAAACCGTGTCTGAAAGGGTTTTAAGGCAAAAAGTCATGAAACGGCCCTGAAAAAATACCAGTGAATGAGTTTGTCGCCGTAATACACATAGATCAATGCCCCCGCGGACAGGTAGGGGCCGAAGGGGATCTGCATCTGCCGGTCCGGCTGTCTGTGCCGGATCATCTGGGCGATACCGACCCCGGTGCCCAGGACCGATCCCGCGAACAGGGTGAACATCACTCCCGAGATCCCGGTGGCCGCACCGATCATGGCCAGCAGTTTGATGTCGCCGCCGCCCATGCCCTCGGTGCGGCGGATCAGATAATACCCCAGGGCCACCGCATACAGAATGCCGCCGCCGGACAGGATGCCCAGACCGATGGCGGCCGGGGACCTTTCCAGCACAAGCCAGGCCAGAAAACCGAACACCGCGATGCCGGGAAGGCTGATGCAATCCGGAATGATCCGGAATGCCAGATCGATGCCCGACACCACCACCAGGGTGGCGGCAAACGCGAACCAGACCAGGGCCTCCAGTGTAAAGCCAAAGGTCAGACAGGTGCCGGCCGCCAGAAAGCCCGTCAGGCATTCCACTACCGGATACTGCAGAGAAATGGGATGTCCGCAGAACCGGCACCGGCCCCTGAGGACCAGAAAACTGACCACGGGAATGTTGGCATATAAAGGAAGGGTTTTTTGGCACGCCGGGCAGGCGGAACCGGGAGAGACAATGGACAGGTTTCTGGGAATCCGGTAAATGCACACATTCAGAAAACTGCCGATGCAGGTGCCAAAAACAAAAGACAGGGCCAGTGCGGCCGGCATGGGAATCGTCATGGTAATTTTTTTGTCCTGGACATTGTAAAATTGAAATTATGCGTTATTGTACGGTCACATGTAAATACCTGATTTAAAAAAATCCCACCTGCGTGTGAGCCGGCCGAAGTTGTATGGCGGCTTGAACGCAGATGAATGTTATACAAGGAGATCAGATGGCAGAAGCGGACATGGATGACCTGATTGAAGTCATCGAAAAAGAGGGAAATATCGAAAATATTCCCAAAACCCTTCCCATGATGCCGGTCCGGGATATTGTGGTGTTCACCGATATGCTGCTGCCCCTGTTCGTGGGCCGGGACAAATCCATCAAGGCCATGGAGGAATGCGTCGGATATGACCGGTATATTTTTCTGACGGCTCAGAAGGATCCGGATGTGGAAAGTCCGGGCATCGAGGATGTCTACGAGATCGGCACCGTGGGCCGGGTCCAGAAGATGATCAAACTGCCGGACGGCCGGATCAAGGCCCTGGTCCAGGGGATTGTCAAGGCAAAGGCGGTGTCGTGGCTCAAGAAGCGCGGTTATTTCAAGGTGGAGGTGGCGTTTCTGGAGGAACATGATCCCGAAGAGATGGATATCCAGCTCGAAGCGTTGATGCGCAACGTCAAGGAGAACTGTGAAAAGCTGCTGGCCCTGAAAGGGGAACTGTCCGGAGATATCGGGGATCTGCTGTCGCATATCGAATCCCCGGGCAAACTGGCGGACCTGGTGGCGGCCAATCTCAACCTGCGCACCGAGGACGCCCAGGGGCTGCTGGAACTTTCCGACACCCCGGAACGGCTCAAAAAAGTCAATGATCTGCTGGCCCGGGAACTGGCGCTGACCACGGTCCAGGCCAAGATCCAGACCGACGTGAAAGACGAGATTTCCAAGAATCAGAGGGATTATTACCTGCGGGAACAGGTCAAGGCCATTCACCGGGAACTGGGGGACAGCGATGACAAACTGGCGGAGATCAAGGAGTTCAGGGCCAAGATAAAGCGGTGCAAGCTGCCCAAGGAGGGCGAAGAAGAAGCCATGAAGCAGCTGCGGCGCCTGGAGCAGATGCATTCGGATTCCTCGGAAGCTTCGGTGGTCAGAACCTATCTGGACACCATTGTGGAACTGCCCTGGAGCAAGTCCTCCAGAGATGTGCTGGATATCGCCCGGGCTGCGGAGGTGCTGGACAAGAACCATTTCGGCCTGGAACGGGTCAAGGAACGGATTCTGGAATACCTGAGCGTCCGGAAGCTCAATCCCAAAAAAAAGGGGCAGATCATCTGTTTTGTGGGGCCTCCGGGCGTGGGCAAAACCTCCCTGGGACAGGCCATTGCCAAGGCCATGAAACGCAAGTTCCACCGGCTGTCTCTGGGCGGTATCCGGGATGAGGCCGAGATCCGGGGCCACCGCCGCACCTATATCGGGTCCATGCCCGGCCGGATACTTCAGGGACTGCGCCAGTGCGGCACCAACAACCCGGTGTTCATGCTCGACGAGATCGACAAGCTGGGCAATGATTTCAGAGGCGATCCGTCTTCGGCCCTGCTGGAGGCCCTGGACCCGGAACAGAACACCTCGTTTTCCGATCATTATCTGAACATGCCGTTTGACCTGTCCAACGTGATGTTCATTCTGACGGCCAATATCGCGGACACCATTCCGTCGGCCCTGCTCGACAGAATGGAGGTGATCCGGATCCCCGGATACACCCATCAGGAAAAAATAGAGATCGCCAAAACCCATCTGCTGCCCAGAAAACTGCGGGACAACGGCCTGATCCGGCGCTCCATCACCATTCATCCCAATGCCATGGCCACCATTGTGACCGAGCACACCCTGGAAGCGGGTCTGCGGGAGCTGGAGCGCAAGCTGGACACCATCTGCCGGAAGATCGCCCGGAAAATTGCCGAAGGCCAGAAAGGCAGGTTCACCATCACCCGCCGGAACCTGACCCAGTACTTAGGCCCCCCCCAGTACCTGCCGGAACTGGATCAGGAGGAGAGTCAGGTGGGGCTGGCGTCGGGCCTGGCCTGGACCGAGGTGGGCGGAGAGATCCTGTATATCGAGATCTCGTTGTTTCCGGGCAAAGGCGAGCTGCTGGTCACCGGCCAGATCGGCGAGGTGATGCAGGAGTCGGCACGGGCCGCGTTGACCTGGACAAAGGCGAATCAGGAGCGGCTGGGCATTGACAGGGATGCATTCGAGAACCAGGACATCCACATCCATGTCCCGGCCGGGGCCATCCCCAAGGATGGTCCGTCCGCCGGCATTGCCATGGTCACGGCCCTGGTGTCGGCCTTTACCGGGCGTGCCGTGAACAACCTGGTGGCCATGACCGGCGAGGTGTCGCTGCGGGGCCGGGTCCTGCCCATCGGCGGGCTCAAGGAAAAAGCCCTGGGCGCGTTGCGGGCCGGCATCAAGCAGGTGATCATTCCGGAAAAGAACAAAAAAGATCTGTATGACATTCCCAGAAACGTCAAGTCCCGGCTCAAATTCACCAGCGTGCGGGACGTGAGCCAGGTGCTGGAGATCGCGCTGGAACCGGCACCCGATGAAGACGATTCCCCGGATACGGGGCCATCCGGGCAGACCACCACTGAGAAAGCAGATCCCGGACAAGACGGGGCCGTGTGAAAATTCTGGCCCTGAGTACGGCGGAACCCGGGTGCAGCCTGGCGGTGATGGACGGGGACCAGGTGGTGTGCGAGAGCTTCTGGCACAGCCGGCTGACCCATTCGCGGCGGCTGCTGTCCATGGCCGGGGCCCTGTTTCCGGACCAGGCCGGGTTTGAGATCTCCCAGGTGGACGCGGTGGTGGCGGCCAGAGGCCCGGGCAGTTTCACCGGTCTGCGCATCGGTATCAGCGCGGCGCTGGGCCTGGCCACGGCCCTGTCCCGGCCGGCCGTGGGGGTGTCCACCCTGGACGGCATCGGTTTCAGGTTTTGTATGGCGGACGTGCCGGTGTGCGCCATGATGGATGCCAGAAGAGGGCAGGTGTACTGTGCCGTCTACCGGTTTGACCGGGGCCGGCTGCTGGACAAAACCCAAGACCGGGTGTGCGCACCGGATCAGGCCGTGGCCATGGTGCCGGAAAAGGATGCAGTGTTTGCCGGATCCGGTGTGCCCGTGTATGAATCATTGATTGTGGAAACCACCCGGGGCCGAGCCCGGATCGCGCCCCAGGGCATGCATCCGGTCAGTGCCGCAGCCCTGGCCCTGGCGGCCCGGGGCACCCCCGATTTTTTCACGAATCCGGCCAATGCCCTGGTGCCGGCATATCTCAGATCGGACGGCGCGGATGGACCCCGGGGTTTTGCTTGACAGGACAAGGGGTTGTCTGATATCTTACCCGCAAATTACTATTGGGATGCACAAAAAAGATGGATCGAACGAAATGGCC
>JBFLKI010000159.1:0-4760 GCA_040883135.1 Desulfotignum sp.
ACCTATGACAAGCGTCAATCTGACGATGGCGAAAAATGTTCCTGACATCATAACCTGGTGGCGGTGGTCGGAACGCCTTTGTCCGGTCGCCGCCGCTTTATAAGGAGAAGTATGTTTTGTTATCAATGTGAACAGACAGCCAAGGGAACAGGGTGTGATGTTCTTGGTGTCTGTGGCAAAAAACCGGAAGTGGCTGACCTGCAGGACCTGCTTCTATACAGCCTGATGGGGCTCTCCCAGGTGGTGCTTGAAGGTATCAGGTTCGGCATAGAGGATCGGCGATATGGTGTGTTTACCGTTAAAGCCGCTTTTTCAACCTTAACCAATGTGGATTTTGATTCCCAGCGGTTTGTGGACCTTATCCAGCAGGCGGTTGCATTGCGGGTAGAGATGAAAAATGAACTGGAACGGGGCGGGTATGATTTTCAGCTGAAAGAAGGTCCCGCCACATTTGAACCGGCAGGAACCCGGGAGGAACTGCTCAGGCAGGCGTCAACTGTGGGATTGTTTTCATACCCGGGAGACAACCCGGATATACTATCATTAAAACATACGCTGTTGTTCGGCATTAAAGGGGTGGCCGCCTACGCAGACCATGCCCAGATTCTGGGACACGAGGATGATGAGGTGTACCGTTTTATTTTCAAGGCACTGGCTGCCATCCAGCAAAAAGGACTGAATCAGGACGACCTGGTACAACTGGTCCTTGACTGCGGCAAGGCGGCATACCGGGCCATGGAACTATTGGATGCAGGCAATACCCAGACATACGGACATCCTGTCCCCACACCGGTGCCTCTTGGACACAAACGAGGCAAAGCCGTCCTGGTGTCCGGTCATGATCTCAAAGATCTTGAAGAACTGCTCAAACAGACCCGGGAAACGGGGATCACCATATATACCCACGGGGAAATGCTCAGTCTGCATGGATATCCGGAATTGAAAAAATATGATCATTTTTATGGTCACTTCGGTACGGCATGGCAGAACCAGACCCGGGAATTTAAAGATTTTCCCGGCGCAATCCTGATGACGACCAATTGTCTGCAGCGCCCTCAAAAAGCCTACGACAAAAATCTGTTCACATCCGGCATGGTGGGGTGGCCGGGAATACCCCATATCCAGGACACTGATTTCCAACCGGTGATCAACCGTGCGCTGGCCCTTCCCGGATTTGAAAAGGATATGGAAAAGGGCTCGGTCATGGTGGGGTTTGCCCGGAACACCATTCTCGATAAGGCCGATGATATACTTGCGGCTGTCACGGCAGGAAAGATCCGTCATTTTTTTCTGGTAGCCGGGTGTGACGGCGCCAAACCCGGACGTAATTATTATACCGAATTTGTGGAAAAACTGCCTGAAGACTGCATGGTTTTAACCCTTGCCTGCGGAAAGTACCGTTTTTTTGACAAGGATCTTGGTGATATTGACGGAATTCCCCGTCTTCTGGATGTGGGCCAGTGCAATGATGCCTACTCCGCCATCCAGATCGCACTGGCCCTTTCCAGGGCACTGGACATCAATGTCAATGACCTTCCCTTGTCCATGATTCTGTCCTGGTATGAGCAGAAAGCCGTGTGTGTCCTTCTGGCTTTGCTGTATCTGGGAATTCAGGATATCCGACTGGGACCCAGCCTTCCGGCATTTATCACACCCAATATACTGAATTTTCTGGTGGAAAAATTCAATATTATGCCCATAAAAACACCGGAAGAAGATATCAGTAATATTCTGCTGGGATAAACATCGGGTCAGCTTAAAAATCCCTGAATGATGCGGTTGACGGCCTGGTCATAGCCGAGGCCCAGACTCATGAGCTTCATCAACTGATCATTGGCGATTTTGCCGATGGATGCCTCATGGGTCAGTTCCGCATCTGGATGCAGGGCCCGCAGCGCTGGTACGGTCTGATTGATACCGTTGTCCATGATAATGGCGTCGCATTCAATATGGCCGTAGCATCGGGCTTTTGCCGTCAGATTCACATAAAAATCCTGGGAGGAGCCCCCTTTTATCACAGAACGGGAAACAATATTTGTCTTGCTGTCCGCTCCGGCCAGGGTGATCTCATTTTTGGATTCTGCAGACTGCGCTTGTTCGGTCATCACCCGTTCTGTGATCAGCAGCACACTGCCGGCACCGATATGGGCCTCATTGGAGCGTTTCGCCTCATCCACACCCCCCAGCTGGGTCAACTCCATCTGTGCCTGGGCATTTTCTTCCATAAATACTTTTGTGGTGGGATTTAAGATACGTTTGCCGCTGCCTTTGCCGATGGCAACATGCTTTTCCACATATGTGACCTTTGCGCCGGCTTTGATGTGAAATTCATGGATGCCGGAATGGCCTTCAGACGCATCACTGCCGCAATGAATCCCACATCCGGCCACAATGGTGACATCGGATCCCTCACCGATAACAAAGGTATTATACACCACGTCATGCAGGCCTGCCTGGGACAGGATTACCGGGATATGTACCGATTCATTCACCGTACCCGGTTTGATATCAATGACAATACCGTCTCCTTTTTCATTGGTTTCGATGTTGATGTTGGCGGAAACCTCCCGGCCTTCCAGTTTTCCGTTTTTCCGGATATTATAGGCCCCTTTGGGAAGACCTTCCAGATCAGCGACCTGTTTTAACACTTTTTTATCGATAGCATTGAGCATCATTTTCTCCTTGACATAATTCATCAAACGTACAGACACTTAAATCCTCCAGCATGGGCATGGCACCGGCCAGATCGCCGGTATAGGCGATTTTGCCTTTTTTGATCAGCAGCAGGGTGTCGGCGGCCTCCAGAAATGTTTTGTTGTGACTGACCACAATGGTGGTGGTGTTGTGTTCTTTTTGCTCGCGCTTGAGCAGATCCACCATGGGGCCGATGGTCCACAGATCGATGCCGGTGTCTGGTTCATCATAAATGGCCACCTGTGGATTTCTTGCAATCACCGTGGCCAGTTCGATCTTCTTGATTTCACCGCCGGACAGTTTGCTGTCCACGGGTTTGTCTAAAAAATCCATGGAACAGACACCGACCCGGGAAATGATGCGGACAAGTTTGTCCTCATCATCAGATCCTGAAGCAATGGATAACAGGTCCCGGAAGGTGGTTCCCTTGAACCGTGCCGGATGTTGAAACCCATACACAATGCCGGCATTGGACCGTTCATTTATGGGAAGACTGCTGATATCCTTGCCGTTAAACATGATTTTCCCGCCCGTAGGTTTGTTGATGCCCATGATCAGTTTGGCAATGGTGGTCTTGCCTGACCCGTTGGGACCGGTGATGGCATAAAACCCCCCTTTTTCAAACGTAAAACTCACATCATTGATAATTGCCTGTTCGGTGGGCGGTTCAGTGCCGGAATCCGATGCAGGGGCTGTAAAGGTAATATTCTGTAGTTGCAGCATAAACACTCTCTTTTTCTGTGGTTAAATCCGTTATTTTATTCCTGATCCCGGGGGATGAGTCTGGCAAGTTCCTCTTGTATAATCCCCTGGAACAGATGGATTTTATAGGTATTGTTTTCAAGTGACGCCGCGTTTTTAGTCACAGCTGCGGCAGCTGAGGCGATGGTCTGACTGTTCAGGTGACGGCCGATGATCGTTTTTTCCACAGCACGGCTGCGCCATGGGATGGGGGCTGCACCGGAAAGCACCACCCGGGCATCCACCACCGTATCTCCATCCATTTCCAGGGCAACGGCCGCACCCGCCAGGGCGAAATCCCAGGCACGCCGGGCCCGGACCTTTCTATAGGCACTCTTCAGGTTTTCTGATACCGGCGGTAACACCACGTGGGTGATAATTTCCTTGGGCTCCAGCACGGTTTCGGCCCGGGGATTGAACGAGGGTGGCACATGGAGCTGTGCCAGCGGCATGGTGCGTTTTTTATCCGGACCCGCCACCAGGATCCGGGCATTCAGGCTGATCAGGGGCGGGGCGGTATCGGAAGGATGGGTGATATAACACCGGTTGTCATGACCGAATATGGCATGAAACTGATGCTGGCCGCGTCTGGCGTAACAGAGTTTTCCGCCCTTTCTGAGGCAGTCAAATTCACCTCTGTAATACCAGCACCGGGGTTTCTGACACAGATTTCCCCCAAGGGTTCCCTGGTTGCGCAGCTGGGGGCTGGCCACTTGTCTGGCTGCCTGTGCCAGGCCGGGATACATGCTGTTTACCAAAGGGTTTTGGGCAATCTCGGCAATGGTGGTCAAGGCGCCTATATCCAGACCGCCATCCGGGGTTTTTGTGATCCCTTTGAGCGGATCCAGCGCTTCTAAGCTGACCAGTTTGTCCGGGGTGATGATCCCCTCGCGCATGCACCCTAAAAGATCGGTTCCACCGGCACAGACAACTGCACCGTCTGAGAGGGCATCCACTGCGTCTTTGACCGTCAAAGGCTGCACGTAGGAAAAATTGGGCAGCATGGTCATGCCTCCTCTTGTCCACCCAACCGGCGGCAGATTTCAATGGGATTGAGAGGTGTCTGTGTGAACTGTGTGCCGGTTGCCATGAAAACCGCATTGGCAATGGCCGCTGCCGTAGGGATGGTCACAGGCTCGCCAAGTCCTTTGGTTCCGGTGTTGTTGGCTTGTGGATCATCGATTTCTATAGGGAGGCTGATCATCTCTTCCGGAACATCAAGGGCGGTCGGCAGTTTGTAGTCATGCCAGCTTTTATTGCACAGTTTTCCGGTCTGGGTGTCATCCAGCTGCCGAAATTCCGTCAGCCCGAATCCGATTCCCATG
>JBFLKI010000160.1:0-5497 GCA_040883135.1 Desulfotignum sp.
AAAGGACAGGGCCCTGAATAGATGAGGATGCGACATCTCAGACCGCTGCGGATATTTTTCGCCCTGGTGTTCTTTGTGATGACCCTTTTTCTGTTTCTGGATTTCAGGGATTCGGGGTACCGGGCCCTGGCCGGGGAAGTGCTGTTTCTGCAGTTCGTCCCGTCGCTGCTTCAATTTTTGGACACCGCCGCCATCGGAGCGTCAGGATTCATCCTGGTGTTGATCCTCACCCTGGTGTTCGGCCGGGTCTACTGTTCGTTCGTGTGTCCTCTGGGCATATTCCAGGACCTGATCAGCCGCCTGGCCCGAAAAAGGATCTCATGGCCGGCATGGCCGGGAAAAAAACAGAACCGATACCGGTATTCCTATTCCCAACCCCATAATTTCCTCTGGTATGCCATCCTCATCCTGACGGTACTGCTTTTTCTGGCGGGCAGCGGGTTTGTGCTCAACCTGCTGGATCCCTTCAGCAGTTTCGGCCGGATGGTGTCAGCGATTTTTCGTCCCCTGGTACTTGTTGCAAACAACCTGTGGGCCGTTGTGCTGGAGCAATGGGGGAATCATTTTCTTTACCGGGTCCGGTTGCCGGTATTCGTCCCGGTTTCCGCGGGGATTGCTTTGGTCACGCTGATGGGGGTGGGGTGGTTGAGTGCCCGCCACGGCCGGCTTTACTGCAATACCCTGTGTCCGGTGGGGGCGCTGCTGGGGATTTTTTCAAGAGCCTCGATGTTCCGGATCCGTATCGCGCAGGATGCCTGCGGCAGCTGCCGGCGGTGCCAGGGAGTCTGCAAGGCCGGGTGCATCGACCTTGAGAAAAAAACCGTGGATATCCGCCGCTGTGTGGCCTGTTTCAACTGTCTGGCCGCCTGTCCGGGACAGGGCATTACCCTCCGGAATCACTGGCGGCGGCAGGTTCCCTCCAACCAGCCGGTACCCGGGCGCCGAGGGTTTCTGCTGGGTCTGGCTGCGGCCGGCATGGGGCTGGGGTCCGGCCGGGTGGATGCCGGTCCGGCCAACCCGGTCAATTCAGCCGATTCAGCCGGTCAAATAATCCAGAGCCGGCCCACCACCATTCCGGAAACAAGAACCGGCCCGATTTCGCCTCCGGGATCGGGCAGTGTGACGCGGTTTTCATCCCTGTGCACCGCCTGCCACCTTTGCGTTTCCGTTTGCCCCTCCCGGATCCTGGTCCCGGCGGTTCTCGATTATGGCCTTTCAGGCATGCTGCAGCCGAAAATGGACTTTCGATCCGGGCATTGCAACTATGACTGTACCGCCTGTCTGGAAGTCTGCCCCACCGGTGCTATCCAGGATTTTTCAAGAGAAAAGAAGCAGCAGGCCCAGGTCGGGGTGGCACAGTTCATCAGAGAAAACTGCGTGGTGTATACGGACAACACCAATTGCGGGGCCTGTTCCGAGCATTGCCCCACCAAAGCGGTGGCCATGGTTCATTACCTGACACTGCCGGACCGGGACCTGTTGATCCCGAAAGTGACGCAGGATATCTGTGTCGGTTGCGGGGGATGTGAGTATGCCTGTCCCACCAAACCTTTCAAAGCCATCTACGTGGACGGGAACCCGGTGCATAAAACCGCTGAAAAACCCCTGGAAAAGGCCCTGGAACACCGGATCGATACCAGCAAAGAGTTTCCGTTCTGAAAATCTATTTTACCTGAAGTCGTCCCCTGCTTTACTGGGCCGCCTCCTGCACCATAAAGAAGCGGTTGTGATTGAGGGCGGCAGCTATATAATGAGGAAATTGGCTGAAGGAAAAACGAGAAAGGGTCGGCTGGAAATCCTGCCTGGCAGGCATCGGGAATATTCATGCCTGAAGACAGCCACTGGTTCAAACCTCTGTTTTCATTCCTCCCGACCCTTTTTGTGCAATGCAACATTTTTTCTTGACATAACTATAAATTATCATTATACAGTATCATTCGAAGATTAATTTTTTTTTGCAGTTGCAAAAAAACATCAGGCAACAGATTGCAACCTAAATTCAACACACCGAAACAAGGAAAAAAAACATGGATCAGAAACAATTTTTCAAACAGATGATCGATTTTAACCGGGCCACCTTCAACAACTCCTTCAACACCCTGGTCATGCTGGAGGATCAGACCGAACGGCTGAGCACAGCCATCCTGGATCAGGCCACCTGGCTGCCGGAAGAAGGCCGTAAGGCCATTAAGGATTGGGTGGACACGTACAAAAAAGGACGTGAAGAGTTCAAAAAAGCCGTTGAAGACAGCTACAATAAAGTCGACGAATATTTTTCATCTTAACCTGTCCAGCCCGGTTGCCCGCGACAGGTCACGGACAACCCATCACCTTTGTCAAAATCAATCCGTTAAAAAGGGATTCTCATCATGCCGTATCAATTCAATTTGCCGGAGTTGTCAGAGCTCCAAGAGTGTGTCGGAAAAAATATGGAAGCGATTCAAGCAACCCAGGCCGCACTGCAACACAGACTGACCTCATTTTCGCGATACGCCACTGACTTCTTTATTCCTTATATTATCGCCAGCAGTTACTTTTGGGAGATTGAAAAAGACCGCCTTGTTCAAAAGGATCCGGTTGAAACCGCAAAAGCCTATATGGATCTTCTCTTTTTCAACATGGATCTTTTCAACCGAGGGTTTGATGGGTACTTGAAAAATGCCGGAAAGGCTGCCGATATAGAGATGGAACACCTGTTCGCGGCTCTTTTCGATGCATTTGAAATGGCTGATTCAAAAAGTGTAAAGGCCTATATACGTCGTCAGGAAAAACTTATGGAGATGATCAATTCGGGGTATCCCGACGCGATCGAAGCCATCGAGCCTGAGTACGGATTTCATTTCGAGCGCGGCACGAACCCCAAGGTTGCGGAAACCGATCGGTTTCTTCTCTATCAGATCATGCCTACGGACAAAGACGTGACGGTCAGAAAGAACGGCAAACCAATCCTGATTATTCCGCCCTATGTCCTTGGTGCGAATATTCTTGCCTTTTTGCCGGGTGAAAACCGAAGCTATGCCCATAGTTTTGCCAACAAAGGAATTCCAACCTACATCCGCATTCTCAAAGACATCGCCACAACCGAGGCCCTTCAGGCCATGACCGGGGATGACGATGCGACAGATACCCGCATTTTTTGTGAAAAAATTCAAACCCTTCACGGCCGGCCGGTGACCTTAAACGGATACTGCCAGGGTGGCTATTCAGGCCTGTGCGACCTGCTTTCAGGCGAGCTGGACGGGCTGGTGGACGCCTTTATCACTTGTGTCGCCCCCATGGACGGGACCCGAAGCCGGGGCCTTGCGGATTTCCTGAAAAAACTGCCCACCCGATTTAATGACCTGGCGTACGGCACCAAAACCCTGCCAAACGGCAACCAGGTGGCCGACGGCAAGCTCATGGGATGGGTCTACAAGCTCAAAAGCATTGACACTGAATCACCGGTATCAACTTTTTATCGGGATTTGATGATGTTCAGTCGGCAAAAAAGCGACAAGTTGAAAGTGGGTAAAACCGCCGCGGCGCTCAACTACTGGCTCAACAACGAAAGATTTGACTTGCCCCTGAAGATCACCGAAATGAGCTTTGCCTCCTACAATACGCCGATTACGGCCGACGGCACCTTGCCGATTTCTTTATTCGGGCGCAAACTCAACTTCAACTACATCAAAGAAAAAAAGATTCCCTGGCTCATCTGCTACGGCGAGTCAGACGATCTGGTTGAAAAGGAGACCGCACTGGCGCCACTGGACTGGGTGGATGCGGAAGTGTCGGCGTTTCCCAAAGGCCATGTGGCCATTGCTACTTCCTGGTCTCATCCAGAGTCTGATTACGCCTTGGACACACGCTTTGGAGAAAAGAAATACAGGGGACCGGTTCTGTTTCAAATGGATCTCGAGGCGGAACAGGACAAGGCAGCACAAGCAAAGAAACCGTCAGCCCCCCGCATCCAACGCCGGGGCAAGTGAAAGATAACAAGATTCTCTGTCAATCACAAACCCAATTATAAATCCAAGAGGAGGATTGGGTATGCTTAGAATCAAAGATTCAGTAGCCGTCATTACTGGCGGTGCCAGCGGCATCGGCCTTTCAATGGCAAAATACTGGGCGGCAAACGGCGGCAAGGTTGTTCTGGGTGACATAGCAGAGGAACCGTTGGCCGGCTCATTGATACCGAGGAGATTGCCTCCCTGGTCTGTGAACTGTTTCGAAACGAAGCGCTTGCCGGGGATTTGTTTTTCATTCATGGGGGGTTAAGACTCGGTTCCAAAGGCTAACCTCGGTGTCCCTGAAGGGGTATCATCCCCCTGCCAGGGGCCCGTGCAGTGTCAGGATACCATCGGCCTCCAGAGGCGTGTCCAAGGGCACCTTCCGACTGTCCAGAAAAATCAGGGGCACCAGCAGGGGGCTGATGCCCTGATCGACCAGTATCTGCCGGACCGGGGTGCCGGGATGCAACCGGATGCGGCGGGTCGGCTGTCCGGGCCTGCCGGCATCCCTGAGGATGCTCAGCAGGCTTTCAGACAGTTTCACAGTGATGGTGATCATTCAACCGCCAGGTTGAATTTTTCCAGGGTATCTTTGGTTGGAATGCCGTTTTCATCCCAGCCCCGGGCCGCGTAATAGGCATCCAGCATCTCTTCGATCACGGCAAATTCCACCTTGTGGCCCTTGTTGGGGCCGGACGGGATGGGCTCCTCGTAAAATCGCGGGGGCGGATAATCGTATTTCCGGCCGAAATCAGGAATCTCCCGCTTGTTGAACATCCGGTTCAGGTGCCAGATCTTTTCAGACAGAGAAAGAAGATCCCTGTTGAAATCCAGTTTTTTCCCGGTGGCACAATAATACAGCTCTTCATAGTAATGGGTTTCCAGACCGATCTCCATGTACTGGAGCCGGCAGGTGCCCAGGATGTCGAATGCCGGCCGCAGGTGCTGGGATTTGAGCACCAGGGGCACCACGTTTCTGTGGTCCGCCTTGGGGATGGTATCGAAATCCGCACCCTGGGAGATCAGATCATGGACATTGGCATCCTGGCTTCCGCCCACGGCACTGGCCACATCCGATCCCAAAACCCAGCACCGGCTGTGGTGGGCCCCCACATCCGCGGTCATGTACCCCAGCATCATGCCGGGCGCATTCCTGGATTCATACCCGGTCCATTCCAGGCCCTTGACATGGATGGCGAATTTTGAGCTGCCGCCGCCGATCTTTTCGGCGGCCTTCTGCACCCCGTCGGCCAGGACATCGCCGATACCCTCCCTTTTGGCAATTTTTTCCAGGATATGAACGATGGAATCCAGGTCTCCCCATTTGACGTCCATGCCCATCTCTTCTTTGGAAATCAGGCCTTTTTCATAGCATTCCAGGGCAAAGGAGACGACCGCCCCGGCCGAGCATGTGTCCAGACCGAGTTCATCGCACACCCAGTTGACATGGGCCACGGCATGGATGTCGGCCAGTTCGCAGTTGCTGCCCACCAGGGCCAGGGTTTCGT
>JBFLKI010000161.1:0-4072 GCA_040883135.1 Desulfotignum sp.
GCGCCGTTATCACCCGCCTGATCAACAGGGAAAATCTCACCCGGCAGGAGGCGTTTGACGCCTTTTCCACCGTTCTCAACAACGCCACTTCCGACCTTCAGCAGGGCGCTTTTTTGTCGGCCCTCACCGCCAAGGGGGAGACGGCAGAAGAGGTCGCAGGGGCCTGGGAAGCCATTTACGAACTGGATACCACCAAGGTGAATCTGGACCTGGCTGTGGCTGAAAATTCGGGCACCGGCATGGACAGCTTCAAGACGTTCAATATTTCCACGGCAGCCGCCATTGTGGCTGCCGCGGGACAGGTGCCCATGGCCCGTCACGGGGCCCGGGCCATCACTTCTTCGTGCGGCACGGTGGACATGGCCGAAGCCCTGGGAGTGGATGTGGAATGCCCCCCAGACATCGTGGCCGGGAGCATTGAATCGGCCGGTCTGGGTCTTTTCAACGGCATGAGCCCCCATATCCATCCCAATGCCCTGGGCCGGATCCTGTCCCAGATCTTTTTCGGCTCCACCCTGAACATTGCCGCCTCTCTGGCCAACCCGGCCCTGCCCGCCGTGGGCGTCCGCGGCGTCTACGACAAAAAGATGATCCTGCCCGTGGCAGAAGTGATGAAGGAAATCGGATACCGGAGCGCCATCGTCCTCCACGGGTCCGTAGGGGACTCGGGCCTGGGCATGGACGAAGCCTCCGTCTGCGGCACCACCCACTGCGCCCGTATCCGGACGGATGAGGAAACAGGCAGGGGAACCATTGACCCGTTTACCATTGATCCTGTTTCCCTGGGGCTCTCCTGCACCAGCGGCGACGATCTGCGGCCGGAAGCAGACCGAAAGAAAGAAACCCGGCGGTTCGCCCGGCTGATGAACAATCAGGAGAACGGCCCCCGGAAAGATGCCGTGGCCATCAACGCCGGACTGATCTTTCTGGCCGCAGGCAGGGTTGATTCCCTGGAACAGGGCATCCAGCAGGCCGTCGTGCTCCTGGAGTCCGGGAAGGCGTTTGACACGTTGCAAAGCTGGGTGGCGGCCCAGAACCGGTACCCGGAAAAGGGACTGGCCACCCTCCATGCCCTGGTATAGGAGGCCCGCTGTGGAACTGTTGATCATCAGAACCAGCGGGGGGTATCTGCGGGTTAAACCGGATGAATTCCTGACCGTGACCCTGGACAAGGCCTCTGTGTTTCCCATGGCAGAACTGGCCCATGTCCGGGACCTGGCAGCCGGGGCCAGGGACAGGGGATTTGAGGACGTTGTCGTAAAAAAACTGGTGCTGACGGAAGAGGATCTGTCATGATCCGAATGGTGCTCAAAGGGATCCGGCGGCTGGAGACGGAACCGCTGCCCGGAAAGGCCCCGGCCCCGGCGGATGACCAGGTTCTGGTGGATGTTCTGGCCTGCGCGGTCTGCCGGACAGACGCAAAGATGTGGGACCAGGGTCACCGGGACCTGGTGTTTCCCAGGGTCCCGGGTCATGAAATGGTGGTGCGGGACGACCGCGGCCGAAGGTGTATCGTATGGCCGGGAAAAAGCTGCGGCACCTGCATCTATTGCCGGGCCGGCCGTGAAAACCTCTGTGAAGACATGAAGATCACCGGTTTTCACGCGGACGGGGGGTTTTCCCACCGGGCCCTGCTGCCCGCAGACTCCCTCATCCCGATGCCCGAAGGCCTGGACCTTTACACTGCCTGTTTTGCCGAGCCGGTGGGATGTGTCATCAACGCCTTTGAAAAAATGCCCCTGGCATCTGGAAAGCGGCTTCTGATATTCGGCGGCGGCACCATGGGCCTGATCACGGCCATCTATGCCCGGCATGCAGGACTGGATCCCCTGATCATGGAAAAAGATGCCGCCAAGATCCGGAAGATCCGCCCGATCCTGGAGGAACTGGGCCTCACCTGCGTCAAAGAAACACGGGACAGCCGCTTTGACCTGGTGATCAACGCCTGTCCCGACCATGTCGCCTTCTGCCAGGCCGTCACCAAGGTGGACAAGGGCGGGCACATCTCGTTTTTCTCAGGCATCACCAAAAACGAGACCGTGGAAACCAACCTGCTCAACCTGGTCCATTACAGGGAGGCCAGTGTCAGCGGGGCCTACGGCATGAAAAAGGCGGACATGGAAAAGGCGGTTCCCTTTCTTGTGTCCCGCACCCGGGAGCTGGGCCGGCTCATCGAAGCGGTGGTGCCACCGGAACAGGCACCGGAGCTGCTTCCCAAAGTACTCAGCGGACAGCATTTGAAATTTATCCTGGATTTCACAGGTAAAGAAAAAGGCAAACCGGCCCGGGCGGAAGCCGGACAGCCGGAGCCGATCCGGCCCGCCGGTTCTGATCCGGAAACGCTCTTTTCAGAATATCCCGGCATCCTTGCCGTCCTGAAAGGCATCTGCCCTCTTCCCCTGGACCTTGAAGCGGAAGCCCGGGCCAAAATGGATGACAAGACAAAGCCCCTGGGGGCCCTGGGGAAACTCGAACCCCTTGCCGTGCGCATCAGCCGCATCCAGGGGTCCCTGAATCCCGTGATTGACGGAAGGGCCCTGATTGTGTTTGCAGGAGATCACGGGGTCACAGAAGAGGGGGTGTCTGCCTTTCCCGCCGAGGTCACGGGTCAGATGGTGGAGAATTTCCTTAACGGCGGGGCTGCCATCAACGTTCTGTGCCGTCACCACGGCATCCGGATGAAGGTGGTGGACATGGGCGTGAAAAAAGACTTCCTGCCCCATCCCCTGCTGATCCGTTCCAAGGTGGCCCGGGGGACCCGGAACATGGCCCTGGAACCTGCCATGACAAGGGCCCAGGCCGTGCAGGCCCTGGAAGCCGGGATGGATGCCTTCCTGTCCCTCCATGACCACACCCCCGTGCAGATCGTGGGCCTGGGAGAGATGGGCATCGGCAACACCACATCCGCCTCAGCCATCATCTCGGCGGTCACAGGGCTTGAACCGGGCCGGACCACCGGCAGGGGCACGGGCGTGGACGACCAGGGCCTGTCCCACAAGACCGACGTCATTGAGCGGGTGCTCAATTTCCACCGGCCCGATCCTGCAAACGGCATGGAAATACTTGCCAGCGTCGGCGGGTTTGAAATCGCCGGGATTGCCGGCGCCGCTCTGGCCGCCGCATCCAGGGGCTGCGCCGTGGTCCTGGACGGGGTGATCTCCACGGCCGCGGGCCTCATCGCCTTTCTGCTCAACCCGGCTGCGGGGGACTATTTCATAGCCGGACACAAATCCGTTGAAATCGCCCACACCGCCGCACTGGAACATATGGGCCTGGAACCTGTCGTCGACCTCTCCATGCGGCTGGGCGAAGGAACAGGCGCGGCTCTGGCCATTGATCTTGCAGACACGGCCTGCAAACTCATGTGTGAAATGGCTTCATTTGACGAAGCAAAGATCTCCCGTTCTTTATCACGGAAGAATCAGGTTGCATGGCCGGGGGGGGTCTGTGCGGAAAAAGACGGGGTTCCGCCCCGGAAAGGAAAGAACAATGAAATGTAAGTGCTGGAACACCTGGTGTCTCCTGATCTTCTGTTTTATCGGAATCGTCTCCGGGCAGGCTTTTTCCGGGGGAATGCCGGCGCGGGACATGCTGGTGGATACCGACTGGGTCTGGGTCCGGTCCCTTTACAACAACGATACCCGAAACAGCCCGGACACTCCCGGCCTCTATATGG
The DNA here is from genome assembly GCA_040883135.1 of Desulfotignum sp. GTDB lineage: Bacteria > Desulfobacterota > Desulfobacteria > Desulfobacterales > Desulfobacteraceae > Desulfotignum. Next base: position 3,677 of record JBFLKI010000161.1, read on the forward strand.
TGCGGTTCAACAGTGACGGCACATTCACGGGCCGTGCCGACTGCAACCGGATCCGGGGGCAGTACCGGATCGACGGGCATCAACTCAATGTGTCTGACATCATCTCCACCCGGGCCATGTGCCCTGAGGGGTCACTGGATCAGATGTTTTTAAAGGACCTGCAGAACTCGGCCTCCTTCTTTTTCAAGGCTGATGACCTCTATTTCGACCTCAAATTTCATTCCGGCACCATGAAATTCTCCCAGTTAGAACAACCGGCCCAGGCATTCATTCCCTGCAGGGATCCCAGACCAGAGGTCTGCACCATGGAATATGACCCGGGGTGCGGCCGTAAAAAAGACACGAACCCTGCCACATACAGCAACGCCTGTGAAGCCTGCGCAGACCCCATGGTAC
>JBFLKI010000162.1:0-6286 GCA_040883135.1 Desulfotignum sp.
GAAAAATCCGGTGACGGGTCCGGGACCGGCAAAGCCGAATCTCAGCCGGCCCCTAAACAGAAAACAACCAAAAAGTAGCGGCACATGACTGTTGCCAGCGCGTGTCCTTCATGGGTTTATTTTTTTGAATAGGAAAATATGGAGTTCGTTTCTTTTTTATTTCAGATAGTTGCCGTTGCAATGCCCCTGGAAAAATTTCCGGGGTATCCGGAAAAGTTCAAAATTTTGAACCCTTTTGAAAAAAATTTTATGGAATGCATGGGTGATGCGGGGGGCGCAACTGTTTTGATCGGCTTGAAATGCCTGCAAAAAGGCATGATCAGTGATCCGGTCGGTTTTGTTTTTAAACGGGAAGCGTTTGGCACATGAGTTGCATTAAAGAATTTCCAACTAATCGCCAATTAGTTTTTTCATCTTTTTTTCCTTTTCTGAAAAGGCTGCCTCCCACGAGGCAGCCTTTTTCAGTTTTGGGCCGCCGGTTTTTTTATATTCCTACCTCAAAAGCCGCCGGAGCTGTTGGATAATTTCCTTGTTGTCGGGAAAGCGTTTGGCCTGGTGTTTGGAAAAAACGATTCTGTTGTCGGCAGTGATGTCATATACCCCGCGGCTTCCCGGTACCAGTTCCGGGATGATGTTCAGTTCGGTTTCAATGTCGGCTGCCAGACCGGCAGCACGGGGCTGATAGTTTCAGACGGCACAATAGGTGATTTTGATATCCATGATCTCCTCTCTTTTTCGGTTTTGCCAGGGATCACCGGCCCGGAGTCCGGCAACGGATGTTTCCTGCAATGACCGGAATGTCAGTAATCGGTTGTGATATCCCTTGAAATATTGTAAAGAAAATATATCGGTATTGCAATGATCAAGGATCTGCTTACGTTTATTGAACGAGAACTAAAGTGAAAAGGTGATTCCATGACTGAGATTGTTTTTGAATTTCTGGGTAAAGTCGGTTTTACCCATCCGGTTCATCCTGCGTTTACACATATTCCCATGGGTATGGTCATCGGTGCGGTGATATTCCGGCTGGCTTCTTTTCTGCCGCGGTTGAAAAAACTGGCCAGAACCGGGTATCATTGCGTGATACTGGCCCTGATCGGCGTAGGGCCCACCATATTCACCGGTTACCTGGACTGGCAGCACCGGTATGGCGGAAACTGGGAATTTTTAATTATCCTGAAGATGACTCTGGCAGCGGTGCTGACCGTTCTGCTGCTCATCACCGCCATTAAGGACGATCCGGAAAACCCCGGACTGGACAAACGCACCGGTGTTTATCTGTTGATGGCACTGGTTGCCGTGGGACTGGGATATTCCGGTGGGGAACTGATGTTCGGATAACGTCATGGGGATCATGAAATTCCGGCGTTTGTGAGAGTAAATGCCGTTGAAAAATCCCGGCCATGGACATGTAAAAAATGATAAATCAAGACAAAACAAGGAGTTTACAATGATACGAAAAACCGGACTGATCATACTGATGGTATTCGGGGCGGCCATGCTGCTGCCCGGAGCAATCTTTGCCTCCGACTATGCCCACCGGGTGGAAACCGGTGAGGTGACGGTTGCCTGGACCCTGGAAGGGGATCAACTCTATATGGAACTGTCCGCTGAAACCGAGGGATGGGTGTCCATCGGTTTCGATCCGGAAGATGCCATGGGCGGTGCCGATATCTTTATCGGTGCGGTCAAGAACGACAAAGTCCGGATCGAGGACCATTATGCCGACAGAAAACGGGGCCACTCCCCGGATGAAAAACTGGGAGGCAAAAACCATGTGATAAACCCGGAAGGCAAAGAAAAAGACGGCGTGACCACCATCTCCTTTACCCGGTCCGTGGAAGCGGCGGAACAATGGGACAAGCCCATCAACACCAGCGGCAAGACAAGGGTCATGGTGGCCCACGGCTCCCGGGACTCTTTGGGCCTCAGCCATCAATACCGGGCCGTGTATGACATCGATTTTTCCACCGGTGAGATGGTCAAGGTCAAATAGGCATGATCCGGCAGGCTGACATATCCGGCCGGCGGATGTGGCAGGGGTCCGGCTTAAAGCGGGCCCAGATGTTGTGTCTGATGCTGTGTCTGGTGCTGTATGGGTGGCTGCCAGGCCCTGCCCATGCCGCCGACATGGATCATTCAACCCATGAACCGGCCCATGCTCCGGCCGGCCAGACCCCGGAAACCCAGGCTGATCGCCACCATGATCATGCCGCCATGGTCATGGCTGATGAAAACGATCCCACCGGTGAGCTGGCAGACCAGGTCCGGGTGGATGAACGGCCGGGCCAATATGTGGATCTGGATGCCCGGTTCCTGGACAGCCGGGGACAGCCCGTGGCACTGGGGGATCTGTTCGGCCGGCCGGTGGTGCTGCTGCCCATCTGGTTTCTGTGTCCTTCGGTGTGCAGTTTTCTCCAGGCGGATCTGGCAAAGGCCCTGAACCAGGTGGACCTTCAGCCCGGAGTCGATTTCAATGTGATCACCTTGAGTTTTTCCGATGATGAAAATCCGTCCCATGCCCTGGCAGCCAAGAAAAATTATGCCAACCTGATCCAGCGGGAATTCCCTCTGGAAAACTGGGTCTATCTCACCGGGGATGCAGAAAATATCCGGCGGGTCACCGATTCACTGGGGTATTATTTTGTCAAGAAAAAGCCCCATTTTTATGTGCATCCCAATGTCATGGTGGTGCTGGCGTCGGACGGAAAGATCATCAGATACCTTTACGGTCCGGGTTTTCTGCCTTTTGACCTGGGCATGGCCCTGACCGAGGCGCAGAAAGGCCAACCCGGGGTGTCCATCAAGAGCCGGGTCCTGTCTTTCTGCTTTGACTATGATCCGGAAAACAAAACCTATGTGTTCCGGATGTTCCGGATCACCGGCACTGCCATTCTGATCCTGCTGGCCGGATTTCTGGTGTTTCTGCTCCGGCCGGCCAGAAAACGAAAAGACCATTGAGCTCGTGTTCACTTTGACGGTACAACCGGTGATCCCGGTTTTGTGAGGCGGATATGGAAGCGGTAAAATCATTTTATGACACCCCGGTACCGGCCAGGTTCACCGGTATTCTGTCCTGGCTGATCACCCTGGACCACAAGCGCATCGGCCTGATGTATCTGTGTGCCATCTCGTTCTGGTTTCTGGTGGCGGTGCTTATCGGGGGGATGATTCGGCTGGAGCTCATGTTTGAAGGGGAAACCTTTCTGTCCCCGGATCTGTACAATTCGGCGTTCACCCTTCATGGCGTGATCATGATTTTTCTGTTCATCATACCGGCCCTGCCCGCGGTGTTCGGCAACTTTTTTCTGCCCATCCACATCGGGACCGATGACGTGTATTTTCCCAAACTCAACCTCTTGTCCTGGTACCTGTACATGGCCGGCAGCGTGACCGCCATTGTCTCTTTGTTTTCCGACGGATTTCCCGATACCGGGTGGACTTTTTACGTGCCGTTCTCCATTTCCACCCAGACCAATGTGTCCACCGCCGTGTTTGCCGCTTTTATCCTGGGGTTTTCTTCCATGCTCACCGGGCTCAACTTCATCACCACCATCCACAAGATGCGGGCCAAAACCATGGGATGGCTCCAGATGCCCCTGTTCACCTGGAGCCTGTACGCCACCTCCTGGGTCCAGCTGCTGGCCACCCCGGTGGTGACCATCACCCTGGTGCTGGTGATGGTGGAGCGGTTTTTCAATGTGGGACTGTTTGACCCGGCCCGGGGTGGAGATCCTATCCTTTACCAGCACCTGTTCTGGATCTATTCCCATCCAGCGGTGTACATCATGATCCTGCCGGGCATGGGGGTGATTTCAGAGATCATCCCGGTGTTTGCCAGAAAATCGATCTTCGGGTACAAGGCCATCGTGGCCTCGTCTCTGGCCATCGCCATTGCCGGTTCCCTGGTGTGGGCCCACCACATGTACACCAGCGGCATGAGCGACACCGCCGTGTTCGTGTTCTCTTTGCTCACCTTTGTCGTGGCCATCCCTTCGGCCATCAAGGTGTTTTCCTGGGTGGCCACCCTGTACAAGGGCGCCATTGAAATGACCCCGCCGTTGTTGTTTTCCCTGTGTTTCATCTACCTGTTTTCCGTGGGCGGGCTCACCGGGCTGGTGCTGGGGGCGGCCGGTGCGAACATCCATGTGCATGACACCCATTTTGTCGTGGCCCATTTTCATTTCACCATGTTCGGGGGCACCGGGTTCGCCTTTTTTGCGGCCCTGCATTACTGGTGGCCCAAGATGTTCGGACGGATGTATGATTTCAGAAAAGCATATGCCGCCGCCATTCTGGTGACCGCCGGGTTCATGCTTCATTATGTGCCCATGTTTGTGCTGGGGCTCCAGGGCATGCCCCGGCGGTATTACGACTACCTGCCCCAGTACGCGGCCGGCAATTTTTTCGCCGGGTTCGGGGCGGTGGTCATGATTGCGGGGATCGGTTTGATGGTGGTCAACCTGTTCTTGTCGTTCAGAAGGGCACCAGCGCCTGATCCGGATCCCTGGGGCGGGGTGACCCTGGAATGGACCGTGCCCTCTCCCCCGCCTGTGCACAATTTTGTGAAAGATCCGGATGTTCCGGACTATCCGTATGACTTTTCGGGCGTGGTGGCCGGCGCTTTGGACAAATCCAGGGGGACCTGACCCATGGCACCGTTAGATCCTTCCGGCAAAAAAATGGGCATGTGGCTGTTTCTGTACACCGAGATCATTTTGTTCGGCGGTTTGTTTGTGCTGTATGCCGTATATTTTACCCGGTACACCCCTGATTTCATCGACGGGGCCGCCCTGCTGGACCGGATATACGGGGTGGTGAACACCGTGATCCTGCTGGTGTCCAGCTTTTTTGTGGCCGCCGGCATCACCGCGGTGCGGAAGGGGCAGTCCCGCATCGCCCTGGCCGGCCTGTGGGGGGCACTGGCCTGCGGGGCGGTATTTCTGTTGAACAAATATGTGGAATGGGGTCACAAGTTTGAACAGGGGATCTATCCGGGATCGGAAAAACTGGCGGACAGCCCGGGCGGACTGAACCTGTTTTTCGGCTTGTACTATGTGATCACCGGGCTTCACGGCCTGCATATCGTGATCGGCATGAGTCTGCTGGCGGTCTGTCTGGTGATGGCCCACCGGGGAAAAATCACGGCCCAAAAAGATACATTGCTGGAAAATTCCGGCCTTTACTGGCACCTGGTGGACCTGATCTGGATATTTATTTTTCCCCTGTTTTACCTGGTGGTCTGAACGCGGAGGAAATCATGGCATCACATTCCCACACATTTGAATACAAAACCCTGGCCCTGACCCTGGCAGGACTTTTGATCATGACCGGTGTGACCGTGGCTGCCGCCGGTATCGATCTGGGATGGATCAATGTCTGGATCGCGCTGGCCATCGCTTCTGTCAAAGCATCCCTGGTACTGCTGGTGTTCATGCACATGATGTATGAGGGGTCGGCCCTGCGGTGGTCGTTTCTGGCCACGGTGTTCTTTCTGGCCGTCATGATCGGATTTACCTTCTGGGACGTGGCATTCAGATGAGGAACAACCATGACTGACATCATCAATCCCGTGACCCTGGTGAACCGGTCCTTTTATTTTATTATCGGATTTTCCTTTGTGTTTCTGTTTGCCATCACCCTGGTGATGATCTATTTCGTGATCCGGTACCGGAGATCCCGGCATCCCGTGCCTGCCGACATCCGGGGGAACTGGAAGCTGGAAACCGCCTGGATATTCATCCCCACCCTCATCGCCCTGGCCATGTTCGTGTCCGGGTGGCAGGCCTATTCCGGGCTGCGCACCGTCCCGGAGGGTGCGCTGGAAGTGGAAGTGATCGCCCAGTCCTTTTCCTGGATCTTTATCTACCCGACAGGCAAGGAAGCCGAGAACGAACTCACGGTGCCGGTGAACACGCCGGTGAAACTCACCATTACCTCGGCGGATGTGATTCACAGCCTGTATATCCCGGCGTTCCGGGTCAAGGTGGATGCGGTGAAAGGGTTGACCACCCATGCCTGGTTTCTGCCGGAAAACCAAGGGGAGTATTTTCTCCAGTGCACGGAATTCTGCGGGGTGGGCCATGCGGACATGACCGGTGTGGTGCACGTGGTATCCCAGGAGGAATTTGATGAATGGGTGGCAGATGACGGGTGGTAGCCCTGTATCGGCGATGAATTCAATGCCGGCTGTTTTTTCGGAACTCACCAAGCTTCACCTGACCTTTTTTATCGCCCTGTCCGCTGTGTTCGGCCAGGTGATCGCCTCGGGCCGGTTCACCCGGGA
>JBFLKI010000163.1:0-13142 GCA_040883135.1 Desulfotignum sp.
ATAAACACCTGAAGATCTTGTTCGCCCCGTTTCAGTCCATTTTTATCGAGCACCTCCAGCACCTGGTCCGCCTCGGCCGGGGTGCGGCAGAAAGGAACCATGATGGTCACATTGGCAAACCCCATCTTTTCCCGCACCCGTCGGATGGCCCGGCATTCCAGGGCAAAACCGTCCTGATAGTCTTCACTGTAATACCTCGAAGCCCCGCGCCATCCAAGCATGGGATTTTCTTCTCTGGGCTCGAACTGGCTGCCGCCAATCAAATCAGCATATTCATTGGTCTTGAAGTCGCTCATGCGCACAATCACCGGGTGGGGATACCGGGAGGCCGCGATGGTGGCAATGCCCCGGGCCAGAAGTTCCACAAAATATTCGGTCTTGTCCTCATATTCCCAGCTCAATTTCTCAATTTTGTCTCTGGCATCCTTGTCTTCAATCTTATCAAAACGTGTCAGGGCCAGCGGATGAATCTTAATCACATTGTTGATCAGGTATTCCATGCGGGCCAGGCCCACCCCTTTGCAGGGCAGTTTCCACCAGCGCATGGCCGCCTGGGGGGTCCCGATATTCAACATAATTTGGGTCTTTGTTTCCGGAACATCTTCCAGGTTCAGCTCCTTTGTTTCAAACGCCAGTTTTTTGTCATACACATGGCCCTTGTCTCCTTGTGCACAGGAGACCGTCACCTCCTGGTCCTGCCTGAGAATCTGTGTCGCATTTTCTGCCCCCACAATGGCGGGAATTCCCAGCTCACGGCTGACAATGGCGGCATGGGAGGTGCGTCCCCCCTGATCAGTGACAATGGCTGCAGCACGCTTCATGATGGGGACCCAGTCCGGATCGGTCATGGTGGTTACCAGCACGGCACCCTCCTGGAAATGATCGATCTGCGCTGCGCTCTCTATAACACAAACCTTTCCTGCAGCTATGGCCTGGCCGATACCCAGACCGGTGACCAGACCCTCTCCCGGCTCTTGTGTGAGCGTATATGTCTTCATGTTCCCACCGGTTTTCCGGGACTGAACAGTTTCCGGCCTGGCCTGCACAATGAAGAGGTTTCCCTGGTCACCGTCCTTGGCCCATTCGATATCCATCGGGGTATCATAGTGTTTTTCGATCTCCACGCCCCAGCGGGCAAGCTGCATGATCTCGCGGTTGGTCAACACAAAGGATTCACGCTCCTGCCTGGAAGTGTTCAGGTTTTTGGTGGCTTTGGTTTTGGCATACACCAGTTTCTTTTCCTTGGAACCACGGGTTTTTTCAATGATCGGATCGATGCCCTCCTTTTCCAGGAATGGCTTGAAAACCGTGTACTGATCCGGGTTGACCGTCCCCTGGACCACATTTTCACCAAGGCCCCAGGCCGCGTTGATCAACACCACATCCGGGAACCCGGAATCCGTGTCCAGGGTAAACAACACCCCGGAACCGGCAAGATCGGAACGGACCATCTTCTGGACCCCTACGGAGAGGGCCACCTTCATGTGTTCAAATCCCTTTTCTTCCCGGTAGGCAATGGCCCGGTCCGTGAACAGAGACGCCATACACTTTTTGCATGCCGCAAGCAGGGCATCTGTTCCGGTTACATTCAAAAAAGATTCCTGCTGCCCGGCAAAACTGGCTTCGGGCATATCCTCGGCTGTGGCGCTTGACCGGGCGGCCACGTCTACTTCTTCTGCGTCGTACCGCCCGGCAAGCTCTTTATAGGCAGCGGAGATTGCCTGAGCGACATCCTCAGGCATGTCTCCCTGTTTGAACAGATCCCGGATGGCCTGTCCAGTTTCCTGCAGTGACGCCTCTTTTTGCTGATAGGCTTTGAGCAGTTTTGTGATCTTGTCCTGCAGCTGATTTTTTTTGATGAATGCCCGATAAGCTTTTGTGGTCGTGGCAAAGCCGTCCGGAACAAGTATATTCTTGTTTTTAAGGGCCCGGACCATCTCCCCCAGCGACGCATTCTTGCCACCTACCAGGCCGACATCTTCTGAATTCAGATCTTCAAACCATCGTACGTAATTATCTTGTTTTGCCTTATTCATACTATATCTCCTGCAAATACTGTCTTTTTTTCAGCCCTGGATTCATTTTTTGCCGGCATCAATCATCTGCAAATCACTCTAACAAACGGTTAATTGAATCTGGATCTGGCCGATTTTACCGCCTCTCCCAGTGACGTCCACGCAAGGTCAATACCGGATTTAAGATCTTCCCATGCCGATTCACCAGCGGCTTTGAGCTCTGTCAGCTTTTTCTGGGCGGCTTCCTGTTTGGTGCGCAACTCTTCGATCTGCTTGTAATATTCAAGTTTGGCTTCGGCATCTGCCTTGTCGGCTTTGGCCTTCATCTTATCGATGTCGGTTTTCCATTCTTTCAGCTGTGCCTCTAACTTTTTTTCATACGCTTCTTTCTTGCTCATTGCTTTCTCTCCTTTTATGGTGTGATTTCATGTAACAAATCTGTCGTTTTCAAAACCCTTCACACGACAATCCTGTTGTTTTCCGCACCCTGTGCATTCCGGACGATATCAGGGCAATTGGGGTCGCAGGTCCACTCTCCATCCACAATGAATTTATATTCATAAGTGCCCTTTGGCAGCATTTTTATTTTTTCCCATGTCCCTGTTTCATCTTTTTTCATGGGATCTAAATCCTGTGACCACTTATTAAAAGTTCCGGAAAGCATCACCTTTTGGGCGTCCGGTGCAAAGACCCTGAAGATAACCCGTTTCTTTTTTTTCTCAGCCATCATTTTTTCTCCTCGTAAGTGTAATTGTTTTTTTCATCCGACAAGTATTGCAACCGCCTGTGCTGGAAGCATCAGTGTGGTATTTTCAACAACGAAGCCATCTTCTGACGACAAAACCATGGTTTTGTCTTTTGCTGCGGCACAGGAAATTATCCGGGGTGCATCTGCAAAATTGCACGCTACCAGCACGGATCCACGTGCCATGGTCAGCCAGCGCTCTGTTTCGTTAAAAAAAACAGAGGCCCGATCAATTCGTCCATCAGTCAAGCATGCCTGGCTGCGCCGCAACGCGATGAGCGATTGGTGCCACGCCAGCATCCGGTTGTTGGCCGCCTCTTGCAGTTCATCCCAACTGAGCCTGGATTTCAGAAAGGTTTCTTCAGACTGGGGATCAGGAATCGCTTCGCTTTCCCATCCAAATGCGGCAAATTCTTTTTGCCGGCCGTGTTTTACCGCTTCTCCCAGTCCGGGTTCCCGGTGATCGGTAAAATACAGAAACGGGGTTGATGCCCCCCACTCTTCTCCTTGAAACAGCATGGGAACAAACGCAGACATCATTACCAGGACGGCACCGATTTTCAGCAGACCCGGGGGAAGCAGCCGGCTTGTGCGGTCTCCTTGTGCACGATTGCCCACCTGGTCATGATTTTGAAGGCAGGCCACAAATTGGCTGCCGCACAGCCCATCGGCCGGCCGGCCGTGACACCGGCGGCGGTAACCGGAATAACAGCCGTCATAAGCAAATCCTGTGGTCAGGACTTTGGTGAGCTGGGCCAGGGTGCCGAAATCCTGATAATAGCCCTGGTTTTCCCCGGTCAGCACCGCATGCAGTGCATGGTGAAAATCTTCGTTCCACTGGGCATCAATGCCGTACCCCCCCACTGCTGGAGAGCGCACAACCCGGGAATCATTCAGATCGCTTTCCGCAATAAGAACAAAATGCCGGCCCAGGGCAAATTCCAGCATTTTCACTTCATTGGCAAGCTGTTCCAGAAAATGAACAGCAGACATGTCCACAATGGCATGGACCGCATCGATGCGCAGCCCGTCAAAGTGATAATCCTTCAGCCACATGACGGCATTGTCGATAAAAAATTGCCGCACCTCATTGCTGTCTTGTTCGTCAAAATTTATCGCATCTCCCCACGGGGTGGCATACCGGTCAGTGAAATAGGGTGCAAACTGGTTCAGATAATTTCCCGCAGGACCCAAATGGTTATAGACCACGTCAAGCAGCACTGCCAGCCCTCTGTGGTGGCAGGCATCCACCAGGCGTTTCACCCCTTCAGGGCCGCCGTATGCCTGGTGGGGGGCGTACAGATCCACGCCGTCATATCCCCATCCGCGCTCACCGGAAAACTGGGCCACCGGCATCAGTTCCACATGGGTGATGCCCAGTGTCTTCAGATGGTCCAGGCGGCGGATCGCTGCATCACATGTGCCCTCAGGGGTGAAGGTTCCTAAGTGCAGCTCATAGATGACGGCTGATCCCAGGGGCGGCGGCTGCCAGCCGGCATCGTTCCACTCAAAAAGAGAGTGGTCCACCCATCTGGAAGGCCCGTGTATCCCGTTGGGCTGCCAGAAGGAGCGCGGATCCGGGAACGGTCCATTGCCGTCCACCGCAAACGCATAATCAACACCGTGCCGGATAAATGGAGCATCCACATGCCACCAGCCGCCAGCCTCTTTTGTCATGGCAAGCACCTGGTCGCTGCTGTGTACTGTTACTTCATGGGCATTCGGGGCCCAGACACGCATATCTGCCATAATTTTTATTTCCTTTTCATCAGCAGGCCGACAGGAAAACGGCGCAGCAGTTCCCGAAGCCTGACGGGGCCGCCCTCTTCATCATCCCCTGTCAGAATGTTGTGCCATTTTCCCCGGGGCAGTTCCACAATGGTATCGTCCCAGTCATTGTTCAGGCCCTTCACAAGCCTTGGGGAAACACAGGCCACATCCGTTCCCCGAACAAATGCCACCAGATGGTCCGCTTTTTTGCCGGCTGCATACAAGGGAAGATATTGTGCCTGTGGTCCGAAACTTTCAGGATGGCTGCGGCGCAGATGCAGGGCCTGGCGGATGACCCAGAGTTTGGGCAGGCCCTTGTCCATGCCGGCCAGAATCGCTTCAGGACCCAGCTGTGGCAGCTGGCTGAGCAGGCGGCGACGCAGGGCAAAATCCACCGGCCGGCGGTTGTCCGGATCCACAAGGCTCAAATCCCACAGCTCGGTGCCTTGGTAGATGTCGGGTACTCCCGGGGCCGTCAGCTTGATCAGGGTCTGGGACAGGCTGTTGATTCTGCCGGGTTCAATCAGGTCTGCGACAAACGTTTCCAAATCTGTGCAGAATGTTCTGTCTGCCAGTATGCCTGCGATAAAATCTGCCAGGCCCTGCTCATAGACCTGGTTCGGGTCTGTCCAGGAGGTATGCAGCTTGGCTTCTTTGACGGCTTTTTCCATATACGCGCATATCCTTTCCAGGCCGATGGGCCAGGCCCCGACCAGGGTCTGGTACAACAGGTATTCGGTATTGGAATCAGGCGCCTGGCCTGTGCGATGGCGGGCATTGTTATCCGCCCACCTGCAGACCGCATCGGCCCAATCCCCGGGAATTTCCGAAAGCACTGCCAACCGGGCCCGGACATCTTCGCTGCGCTTGGTATCATGGGTGGTGGAAGCCAGCAATCCCCATGGATGTTGTTTTTGCGCACGGGTGCAGGTGTCATGAAACTGCCCTGGAGACACTCCGAACCGGTCCGGGTCTCCTCCCACCTCATTGAGACTGATCAGGCGGTGGTACCGGTAAAAAGCGGTGTCTTCAACGCCCTTGGCCATGGCCGGGCCGGTCAACTGCTGGAACCGCATGGCCAGGTCTTCCTCCACAGACCCCGAAACCTGCAGAAGCAGCACCGCCCTGAGAAATGAAAAAAGTGCCGGATCCAAATCCGGGTGCGCCATTATGGCGCCTTCAATGGCTGCGTCAATATACTGTTCATCCTTCCGGGAAACCCGGTTCATGGCTGCAGACACATAGGACCGGTACACCGGAAAATGCACGGCTGTCTCAAACAGTGCCGTGCGCAACTGGTGTCGTGAATAGTCCCGGTACCGCCGATGCCTTTCACAGACATTTTCAAACAGCCCCGTGAGCCGGTTGATCTCGCTGGCAAACAGCGTGGTGAGCACCAGGCGCTTGCATTCATGGACCTGGGGGGCAAAGCGGGTCTGCATACCGGTAAAATCGGCATAACATCGTGTCAGTGCATCCTCTTTTTGCCCATTGATCATCAGCCCGCCGGCAACGTTCATGAAATCATACCCTGTGGTGCCGGCGACCGGCCAGTCTGAAGCAAGTGTTTCGTCCGATTCCAGAATTTTTTCCACGACAATCCAGGTACCGGGACAGGCGTTTTGCAGCCGGTGAAAATACTGGGCCGGATCCCTTAGTCCGTCGGGGTGGTCTATGCGCAGGCCCTGGACCCATCCTTTTTTCACCCAGGCCATGGGCTGTGCATGGACGGCCTGGAATACGGTTTTGTCCTCAATTCTTATGCCGGCCAGGTCACTGATGTCGAAAAACCTGCGGTATCCCAGATCGGTGTTTGCCATGCGCCAGAAAGCCAGCCGGTAATGCTGCTGGGCAATGAGTGCATCCAGGGCATCCGGGTCATGGTTCAGGCGCGCCAGCTCTGCAGCAATGGCCGCATCTTTTGATCCGCTTTTTTTTAAGGCCCCAGACAATGTTTTGGTCACACTGGCGGGTGCCACAGGAAACACATGCTCGTGATAGTGTAGGATACACTCGCCGTCTTCATATGACAACCGCAGTTCTTTGTTCTCCAGGACACGGCCGTAGTGATCGCCTAAAACCGGCAGAAGAATTTTGCCGGGCCAGCGGTTTGAACCATTGTGCCAGTCCACATCAAAAAAAGAAGCAAAGCGGCTGTAGGGACCGTTCTTGAGCATATCCCACCACCAAAGATTCTGGCGGCCGTCAATGGCCATATGGTTGGGCACCACATCGATCATGTGCCCGATACCTTCCGCAGCCAGGGCTTCACACATGCGGGCATGGGCCTGAACTCCCCCGAGTTCCTTGTTCACCTGTGTGTGATCCACAATATCATAGCCATGGGGACTGCCGGCAGCTGCCTGCAGGTACGGGGAGGTGTACAGATGACTGACGCCAAGATCATGCAGATAGTGCCCTAGCGCCGCGGCCTGATCAAACCCGAATTCCGTCCGCATCTGTATACGATAGGTTGCCACAGGGTCACACTTCATGGCGGAGCACCACCAGGGAACGAGCGGCAACCATGATCGCATCCCCGGCTTTCAGTGACGGCGGTTCTGCCAGCCACCCGGTTTCAGTATCAATTTCCTTTATCCAGAAAGTGCCGTAATCAGGGCCGGGAAGAACAAATGTCAATGGTTCATGAAACGCATTGAAAATCAGATAAAAATTGTCATCAATGACTGGTTCTCCCCGGGGATTGGGATTCGGAATGGTCGCACCATTCAGGAAAACACCCAGGGATTTGGTGACCCCAAGCCCCCAGTCCTGTTCAGCCATCTGTTCTCCCTCCATGGTGAACCATCTGAGATCGTCAACCCCGCTCCCATGAATGGATCTGCCGTGAAACCATCCCCGGCGGCGGAAAACCGGGTGGTCTTTGCGGTACTGGATCAGTTTTTGACAAAAATCCTGGAGTTCTTCGTCCACTTTTTCCCAGTTGAACCAGGAAATGTCATTGTCCTGGCAGTAGGCATTGTTGTTCCCCTGCTGGGTCCGTCCGATCTCATCGCCGCCCAGCAGCATGGGAACGCCCTGGGAAAGAAACAGGGTTGCCAGAAAATTTCGCTTTTGGCGCTGTCTGAGGCGGTGGATCTCCGGTCGGCCGGTATCCCCCTCCTCACCGCAGTTCCAGGAGCGGTTGTAGTCTTCTCCGTTACGGTTTTCCTCGCCATTGGCCAGGTTATGCTTTTCATTATAGGAAACCAGATCCTGCAGGGTGAAGCCGTCATGGGCCGTGATAAAATTGATGCTGGCATAGGGCAGGCGGGAGGTGTTTTCGTACAGATCGGAACTGCCGGTAAAACGGGCGGCAAACTCACCCATTGTCTGGTCCTCCCCCCGCCAGAAATCCCGGACACAGTCCCGGTATTTGCCGTTCCATTCGGTCCATACCGGTGGGAAATTGCCCACCTGATAGCCGCCCTCACCCACATCCCAGGGTTCGGCAATCAACTTGACCTGGCTGATGACCGGGTCCTGCTGAATAATATCAAAAAAGGCGGACAGCCGGTCCACATCATGCAGTTCTCTGGCCAAGGCAGATGCCAGATCAAACCGGAACCCGTCAACATGCATTTCCAGGACCCAGTACCGCAAAGAATCCATAACAAGCTGCAACACATGGGGATTGCGCATATTCAAGGTGTTTCCGGTGCCGGTATAATCCATGTAGTATTGCGGATCATCGGCCAGGCGGTAGTAATAACTGTTATCGATTCCTTTGAAACTGAGCATGGGTCCCAGATGACTTCCCTCTGCCGTGTGGTTGTAGACCACATCCAGAATCACTTCCAGACCGGCCTGGTGAAGCGTTTTCACCATCTGCTTGAATTCTGCCACAACACCGCCGGGACGAATGTCTGCCGCATATTCGTTGTGGGGGGCAAAATACCCGATGGAGTTATATCCCCAGTAGTTTTTCAATCCCTGATCCTTCAGATGTTTGTCCTGGATGAAAAAATGCACCGGCATCAGTTCGACGGCCGTCACCCCCAGCGCGTTGAGATATTCAACAACCACGGGATGGGCAAGCCCGGCATAGGTGCCGGAAATTTCAGGGGGAACCTCCGGGTGGCGGGCGGTAAATCCTTTGACATGGGTTTCATAAATGACTGTTTCATGCCAGGGAATCTGCAGGCGGCGGTCTCCGCTCCAGTCAAAATGGGGCTGGTGAACCACACATTTGGGCATGAAAGATGCGCTGTCACTGTCACTGCGCGTGCCTGGGCCTTCATCAAACAGATAGGGGAATACCGCTTCATCCCATTGCACCTGCCCATCCATGGCTTTGGCATAGGGGTCCAGCAGCAGTTTGGCCGGATTGCAGCAAAGGCCCCGGGAAGGGTCCCAGGGGCCATGAATACGGAACCCATACCGCTGACCCGGCTCCACAAAGGGGAGATATCCATGCCAGCAATATCCTGTTACCTCAGGAAGGTCGATCCGTGTTTCATTTTTTTTTTCGTCAAAAAGGCAGAGTTCCACACGTTCCGCAATTTCTGAAAACAAGGAAAAATTGGTGCCGGCTCCATCAAACACGGCACCCATTGGATATGGCTGTCCTGGCCAGACCTTCATGAGAATTTTTCCTTCATTTATATGTCTCCATAACTCCGCTCCTTTGATTAATTGGTAAATTATGCGCTTTCCGGGTATCCTCTTCAATAAGGAAAAACATGTATTTGACCCGGCGGTTTCATGCAAATACCTGTTGCAGCGTCAAATGGGGGAATACACCCATTTATTTTACCCATGATATTGATGTATTATTACTAAAAAAATATCAGGACAGGCCCTCAAGGAGTAAACACATGCCTGCAGATTTGAAAAAAAAAGACCATCAAGCACTGATTACGGCAATGACATCTGCTGATTTTTATCCCCACAAGCCGACCGGTATCATACACAAACAGACGCATATCTCTGATGTCTTTCTTGCCGGTGATCTGGTCTATAAAGTCAAAAAGCCTGTAAACAGGGGATTTCTCGATTTCAGCACCCTGGAAAAACGCTATCGCTACTGCTGTGAAGAGGTTCGGTTGAATCAGCGCCTGACTTCCGATATTTATCTTGGCGTTGAAACCATCACCCGGGATAACGGCGGTTACGGATTGAATACATCCGCTGAGACCGTTGATTACGCCGTTAAAATGAGACGGCTGCCCGACGGAAACACCCTGAAAGCCATGCTTCTGACAGACCGGGTAAAACAAGAATTTATTGATACCCTGACCAGAACCCTGGCGGATTTTTATGCACATGCCGCCATAGAACCCAGGGATATGGAACAATTTGGTTCTTTTGCAGCCATTGCGCGCAATTGCAGGGAAAATTTCGAACAGATGCCCGCATTTACCGGCAGCGGTTCCGGTAAAAATAAACTGCAGATAATACAAAACGCCACCCAACTGTTTCTGGACCGCCATAAAGACCTGTTTGACCAGAGGATCGAAAATGGACACATTTGCGATACCCACGGGGATTTGAAAGCGGAACATGTGTATGAGTATCAGGGTGTGCAGATACTGGACTGCATTGAATTCAACCAGCGGTTCCGGTACCAGGACACGGCGTGTGACCTGGCCTTTCTGGCAATGGATATGGAGTTCCTCGGACACCGGCCCGCGGCACTTTTCCTGCTCAGTCAGTATGTCAAAACCACCCATGACCCGGATTTGATGCAGGTGATTGATTTTTATAAATGCTACCGGGCCATGGTTCAGGTAAAGGTCTATCATCTGCAGATGGAACAGATGCCGGCACAGGAAGATCCCGGCAAAGCGGAGCATGCCCATAAGATGGATCTTTATTTGAATCTGGCATATCAATATGCCGTAAAAATGGCATGTCCGGTCATCTGGGTGGTCTGCGGCATGATTGCCACAGGAAAAAGCACGGTGGCCGGAAAACTGGCCTCTCTTTTTTCGATTCCATGTATCCGCAGTGATGAACTCCGCAAGTCTCTGTTTGAAAATCCATCCGACAACGTGGCGCAAACCGGATTTGAACAAGGGATGTATACCCCGGAGGCCGCCTCTCTTGTGTATGGCAAAATGCTGACCACGGCCCAGGCAGATCTTGAAAATGGCAGGTCCGTGATCCTGGATGCCACTTACCGCAACCGCAAAGAACGGCAGGATCTTCTGCAGCTGGCTGCAGATACCGGCACCAATATCATTTTTATTGAATGCCGGTGCCCGGACCGGGAAATTCAAAAACGGCTCAAAAACCGGGAACGCCAATCCACGGTATCTGACGCGCGGCTGGAACATTTTAAAGCCATGAAAAAACGCATGGACCCTTTTGACCACCTGTCAGAGGATGTGCATATGCCGGTCCGGACCGATCAGCCCCTGGACAAAATCATGGAAATCCTGCTGACAGGCGAGCATGAACTGCTGGCAAGGCAGACCGCACAAAAAACAAGATGATACAAAAGGATCCATAGAGGTCTACTGGGCGGTATACCCTCCGTCAATCACCAGCTCGCTTCCGGTGACAAATGCGGATTCATCCGATGCAAGATACAACGCCCCATATGCAATATCCTCAGGCTGCCCTACATGGCCGATGGGATGCAGGCTGTCCAGCTTTTTTCTAAAGGCGTCCACCCCTTCTTCCGAGGCTTTCCCCAGGTCTTCAACAAGGGGGGTCCAGATATATCCGGGATGAATGGAATTCACGCGAATACCCAGTTTTGCATAAATTAAGGCATCTGTTTTGCTCATCAGCCGGACAGCCCCTTTTGATGCATGATAGGCCGGTAGATCCGGGGCGCCGATAATACCATAAATTGAAGACAGATTGATAATACTGCCTCCCTTGTTTTTTTTCATATGGGGAATGGCATATTTGGTACACAAGAACACACCTGTGACATTCACCTTCATCAGGCCATCCCATTCGTGGGCATCAATCTCATGGGTGGGCTTGTTGGGACCGGCAATGCCGGCATTATTCACCAGTATGGTAATGCTGTCAGCCGGGGTGATAACATCGGCCACATTTTTTTCATCAGAGGTGTCCAGATGCTGGTACTCCCCCTGGCCGTGGCTCTGGCGTATTTCTTCAACCAGCTGTTCTCCTTCATCATCCATAATATCGGTGACGATCACATATGCCCCCTCCCGGGCAAACAGTTTACAGATTGCCCGGCCGATTCCCCGGGCACCGCCTGTAATCAATGCGGTTTTGCTTTTCAAGCGGTCAAGCATGTTTCCTCCTTTTTTTGTTGTATCTTTATCTGTTTTGTGGGTTTCATAAACCGGGTCAATAGAAAACAGCTGCCACCGGCGAATCATCCGGCATTTCTGCTGAAGGCAGCGGAAATACGTCGGCACCGGTTCTCAGTGCATGGCATGCGGCCACATTGATCAAATCCTGGTCTTCCGCCTGTTTTTCAGAGTGAAGCACCGGTCCCTCATCCCGGCTGAACCGCCCCCATTGGTGGACATCCTGAGCAACCATCAGGTATTTCACCTGCCCGGTGGATGACTGCCGGAGAATATGGGCCAGATCATTGGCGGTTTTGCCCGACCCCTTCAGATCCTGATATGCTGTTGCCGCCCGGTTCAGGTTTTTGCGGGTGTGAGGC
Source organism: Desulfotignum sp. (assembly GCA_040883135.1). Lineage (GTDB taxonomy): Bacteria > Desulfobacterota > Desulfobacteria > Desulfobacterales > Desulfobacteraceae > Desulfotignum. Next base: position 12,131 of record JBFLKI010000163.1, read on the forward strand.
GCGACAATCTCCCAGGCCGATTTTTGCAGCTCCCGGGATGTCAGATTTTCCGGATTTCCCGTGATCCCCTCGTTTACAAGATAGGGGTATGTGTTGGCGGATCGGTACAGGGGATGGAGATAGTCCACCCCTGCCAGCACCAGCAGATCCGTGCGGGGGCCCAGAAATGCGGTCAACGATTTGTTTATGGCCTGAAAATACCGAAGAATCCGGTCTTTATCTTCATCATCCGCTATGCCCTGCCCATGGAATACCGCGGCTTTTCGGCCCGGAGACTGGCTGGTCCGGCTTGCGGTATGAAACTGAAGCTGTTTTTCCTGAAGATCGAACCTTAGCGCCTGGGACAGACTGTCCGGCAGATTTTTGGGTCTGATCTCATCACAATCGTGCATGGTACACTGATAGAGCCGGCATTCATTCTGACTGAGAGCAAGAATAAAAAAAGGCATGTCATACACCGCCAGAGGCAGAACCGGTTTCAGGTGAAACTGATCTGCCGCCACGACCACTTCGGGTGTCTCCATGGAAAGCCGGTAACCACGCATGAGCCCCGGTGATATAAAAAGGACAAACCCGTCTTTCTGATACTGCCAGAATCCTGCGTTGCCGTTCTCCAGCAGAGCCATGGCAGGTTCCAGGTCAATGGCCGGTCCGATGGATTTGACCCTTTCAATGGCGTTTTTGAAACGGATCTTGTTTTGCAGGCTTTCTTTTCCGCCTCTGTGGGCAGGCATATAAATCGAGACACATGGGGTGTTCTCATGCTTGAGAAGGGTGTCCAGTTCATTTTTGTTGAATGCATCCGCCAGATGCATGTCTTCAGGTATCGTCATATGTTTCATCGAATCATTCTCCTTATTGGCCGGGTCGTTTCCATGTTTTGAAACCATACCAGACCCAGAAAAGAGATCATATGGTGAAAAACCCCCAAATTTCATCCTCCCGCCATGCAATTGAATCAGTTTCATGTTTTTCACCGGGGCAGACATGGGGGCCCAAATTGATAAATACA
>JBFLKI010000164.1:0-5415 GCA_040883135.1 Desulfotignum sp.
GAAACCGGGATCATCGATTTTGTGGATCCGTTCAGGATCGATCCGAAGATCACCCTTCAGGCCAGCACCGCCATCCGAAGCTGGGTCATATACATGGATGTCAGCGGTAAAACCGACAATCTCAGATTCAGGCTGTATTCCGATCCGGCGGAAACCCATGAAGATATTCTGTCTCTGCTGATTATCGGTAAAACCACAGAGGAACTGGGCGGGGGCGGGTCCTATACCGGAATTCTGGCGGACAGGGCATCGGAAATGATCAGTCAGGAAGTGGCTTCGTCCACACCCCTGGACAGGTTTGAGCTCGGATATGATGAATCCGGCAATCAGGGCGGCAGCGTCAGCGTCACCATGGGAAAGCAGCTGTCGGAAAGGCTGGAGGTGATCTATTCCATGAAAACCGAAGAGCAGGAAAACGTTCATACCAATGCTGCGGAATATAAAATGCTGGAAAATGTTATTTTCAGGGCGTTCAATAATTCAAAAGGGGATTTCGGCACGGAAGTCACCCTGAAACTGGAGTTCAGATAGATTTGAAGACATCAGAAACGACCATGAACAGGAATGGGTACCGGCGGAAGACTCTCTGCCGGGTGATGATGGTGTTATGGCTGATCATGATGGTCGCACCGGCTCGTGCCGGCGTGGTACAGCCGGTGATTGACCGCATCGAGGTGGAGATTCAGGGCGGTACCCCGGAACGGCAGGCGAAACTGCGGTCCATGGCAACCCGGATGATTCGGTTTCAATCAGGTGACCGGTTCGATGATCAGGCCCTGGCTGACACGGTCTCGCTTCTGAAACAGTCCGGGCAGTTCAGCGCCATCCATGTCCCGGACCCGGATCTGGATGCGTCATCCGTTTTTCTGATCTTCCGGTTGACCCCGGTGATGCAGGTGAGGCGCATTGAGGTTACCGGCGCGTTTCCCGTGTTCACCCAGACCATTGTCAGGGCCACGAACTTTCGGGTCGGGGGCCCGTTTTTTCCGGATCAGGTGGAGAAAAACAGCCAGCGCGTGCAATCCGTGATGACGGAAAAAGGGTATGTGGATGCCCGGGTACGGATTCGAACGGAGCCGGCGGACAGTCTTGAGATGAACTTGTTCATTGACGTGGAAAAAAATGAACCGCTTCGGACCGTGGACATCGAGATCAGTGGCAACCGCACTTTTTCCGACACCCGGCTGAAAATGCGCATGAAATCCTATCAACTGCCATTTTTTTTCTGGAGCCGGGGGAAAAAAACCGTATCATCGGAAGTGACGGCCGATGTCAAGGAACTGCTGTCCTTTTACCGGAAAAAGGGCTTTGCCGAGGCATCGGTTGATTTTGATCTGAAGACAGATACCGAACAAAAAATCAGCCGGTTGAAGATCCATATCGATGAAGGACCGAAATACCGGGTGTCGTTTTCCGGAAACAGGGAATTCAGCGACCGGATTCTGAAAAAGGATCTGACTATCTGGACAAAAGGGAACCGCAACGATTTCGGCCTCAAGCGCAGCGTGAAAAACATCCGGGACCGGTATGAAAAAGCGGGATACAGGGATTGTGAGGTGGATTTCACGGCCAATATCCGTTCCGAAGACCGGAAACCGGTGAGAGACATTCAAATACAAATCCGGGAAAACACCCGCTTTCTGGTGGGAAGCGCCATGATCAGAGGGGTGAGTGCACTGGATGAAAAAAACATCACCCCCTTCCTCAATACCCGGGAAAAAGGGCTGTTTTATGACGGGCCTTATGTCGAAAACATGCCGGAATCGGACCGCCGGACCCTGGAAAATATATACAGGGGGCAGGGATTTGAAGATACACAGGTATCGGCGGAGGTGACCTGGAACGAGCCGGATGAAAAAAACAGGCAGAAGGCCGATGTGGTGTTCGAGGTCGAGGAAGGATACCGGAAACGGGTCACAAAGGTCATGTTCGAAGGAATGCCGGACGACATCGACCCCGGCACGGTCCATCGAATGATCGAGACCCGGGAAAACGAGTATTTTCAGCCGACACAAGTGGAAGACGACCGGATTGCAATCCTTTCCTTTCTGGGGGACCATGGCTATATCCATGCGGAAATCGTCACCCGGATTGAACCGGACGGCCGGGACCGCCGGGTCATCCACCAGATTTCCCCCGGCCGGAGAGCCACGGTGGGCGGGGTATGGGTGTTCGGTAACTTCGACACCAGAGACGATGTCATTCTCCGGCACAACCCCCTGGAAACAGATGAGCCCGTCTCCTTGAACGGGTATTTGACCCTTCAGAACGACATCCGGGATCTCCAGTGCCTGGAACGGGCGAATTTCAAGGCCGTCGGCATGCAGGAAAAGCTGGATACGGTATTTTTCACGGCAGAGGTGGAAGAGAAAAATCCATGGTTTCTGGAAACCAGCATCGGATATGACACCGCCAGAGACGCCTATTTTGCCGTGTCTGCGGGAAACCGGAACTGGCTGGGAACCAACCGGAAACTGTATCTGAACGCCGGGGTGTCGGGTATCGGGTATGACGCGATGCTGGGGGTGACGGACTATGATTTTCTCGGGCAACGGGTGTACACGGATCTCAACGTGTATGCGTCTGAAGAAGAGCTCAAGAATCAGAATTTCGGTATCCGGAAATACGGATCAGCGCTCATGTTTGAAAGACAGCTGACCCGGCATCTGACACTGGGAACCGGTTTCGGACTGGAATCCAGGGAACAGTATCCCACCGGAAGGACCACCGGCATCGATCCGGATGTCTATTCGGCCCGCGGCATTCTGTCCGCCACCCCGTATCTGACCTGGTCTTCGGTGAACTCCCATGCGCGGCCCACCGAAGGCGTTTATTTCAATGCATCCGCCGGGTATACCCGGGATATTTTCGAAGACCTGGACAACTTCATGAAGTATCAGGTCAAGGCCAAATTCTATACCCAGCCGTTTTCCAGGCTGGTGCTGGCCTTTCAGGCCATGTACGGCACGCTGCAGAATTTTTCCGCTGATGCGCAGCTGCCCGACGACCAGCTGTTCTATCTGGGGGGAATTTCAGATGTCCGCGGTTTTGATGAAAATGAACTGCTGGTGGATGATTTCGGAGATCCTGTGGGGGGTAAAACAATGATGGCCGGTTCCATCGAGGCCCGGATCGATCTGGGCGGGAATCTGGAGCTGCCGGTTTTTGTAGATGCCGGTACCCTGCGGGATGCTCCGAGGGCCGGCCGCAATGAAGGGGTGAAGTACACCATCGGATCCGGTCTGAGGTATATGACCCCTGTCGGGCCGGTCGGGCTGCTGTACGGGTACCGGCTGAATCCGGAAACCGGAGAAGATTCGGGCCGGGTGCATTTTTCCATCGGATACACGTTTTAGAAAATCAAAAGGCCGACATCCGGTAAGGGATGGCGGCCTCCATTGCAAGGGGCGTCCCGTCAGTACATGAGGTTGGGCAAAAACATGATGATCTGGGGGAAAAGAATCAGGATCAGCACACCGATGATCACCGCGATGAGAAACGGAAAAATGCCTTTGAAGATTTTTTCCAGGGGTACGCCGCCATCCAGCACATTTTTCGCCACCCCATACACCACATAGACATTGATGCCCACCGGCGGGGTGATGACCCCCATTTCGGTGACCATCACGATGATGACCCCGAACCAGATGGGATCATATCCCAGTTCCATGACCACGGGATAGAAAATGGGAACCGTGAGGGTGACAAACGCCAGGGCATCCATGAAGCATCCGCCGAAAAAATAGATGAGCAGAATAACGCCCAGAACCAGAACCGGTGAAAAATCCAGGCCGGAAACCCACCCGGCAATTTCAAAGGGAATCCGGGTGACGGCCAGGAATTTTCCGAAAATCACGGCACCGGCAATGAGCATGAGCACCATACAGGAGGTCCGCAGGGTTTCCATCAGAGATTTGACAAATCCCTCCCAGGAAATCTGGCGCCGGATCAGCGCAACGAGCAGTACACCGAAGGCACCGATGGCCGCCGCCTCTGTGGGGGTGAACAGTCCGATAAAAATCCCGCCGATGACCAGAACGAAGATGATCAGGGTTTCAATCAATCCCAGCAGGGAGCGCATTTTCTGTCGCCAGGTAAAGGTTTCTCCCCGGGGGCCCTGGTCCGGTGAGATGCGGCACCGGATATAGATGCAGAGGATGAACAGCAGCGTGACCAGCAGGGCAGGAAAAATACCGGCCACAAACAGGGCACCGATGGATTGTTCTGTGAGAATGCCGTAGATAATGAGCACCACGGAAGGGGGCATGATCATGCCGATACCCCCGCCGGAGGCCACAGATCCGGTGGCCAGCTCGTCATTGTAGTTATACCGTCTCATTTCCGGCAGGCCCACAGTCGCCATCGTGGCGGCGGTGGCCGGACTCGACCCGCAAACTGCACCGAATGCGGTACAGGCGGTGACCGTTGCCATGGCAAGTCCGCCCCGGATGCTGCCCAGAAATTTGTATCCCGTATTATAGAGCCGCTTGCTGATGCCGGAGTTGAACCCCAGCTGCCCCATGAGGATGAACAGAGGGATCGTGGTCAGATCATAGGAATCAAAGGTTTCGTAAATGTTTCTGGACAAAAGGACCAGACCGGCATCCATGTTGATCACGATGGAAAATCCCACAAAGCCCACGGTGGCCATGACGAACGCCACAGGCATCCGTGTCAGAAACATGAGAATCATGATCAGGATACCGGAAATGCCAATAAGTGTCGGACTCATTTCTCACTCAACTTTCGAAATTTTAGGATGTCTTGATAAATCATCTCCACTATCGTCACTGTAAATATCAGCAGTGCGAAAGAGAGCAGGTACACCAGATAATAAATGGGGAACTGCAGATTCATGGACACTTCACCGGTGTGCTGAATGTCTTCGGCATACAGGAACATCTGCCAGGTGATGAGGATAAACAGAAACAGGCTCAGGACCCGTGTGAGAATATCGACCCAGATCTGGGCTTTATCCGGCAGCAGCCGGACCACAATTTCCACCCCCACATGGCCATCCATTTTATAGGTATAGGGCAGGGCGGCAGCCACCACAATGGTTGCCAGAAACCCCACCAGCTCCACGGAACCGAAAATCGGAGACTTGAAAAACCGGCCGATGACATCCACCACCGTCAGCATCATCATGGCGGTGAGGGCCACGGCGCCGATCAGTTTCAGAAGGTCTGACACTTTGTTCAACACCTGGGAGATAGCATGCATAATCAATCCTGTTGCTTAAAATTTCCTGGAAAACCGGCCACACAAATGGCAGGCGACCCGACCCATTCCGGTCGGGTGCCTGTTTTTACGCCCTGTGACAGGGGTATGAATTATAAGTTGGCTTTGATGAAATCCACCACGGCCTGTGCATCGATTCCTTTTTCAGACGCATCCTTGATATAATCATCGATC
>JBFLKI010000165.1:0-6633 GCA_040883135.1 Desulfotignum sp.
GGTTTCAAGACCCTGAACCTGTCCGTGGGATCCCTGTCCGAAACCCAGCTCAAACGGTTCCACAGGCCGGATGTCAGATCCGCCCATGATCAGGCCCTTGACTGGGCCGGAGAACTGGGGCTTTCGTGCGTGTCCTATCTGATTGCCGCCGCCCCGGGCCAGAATGCATCCGACTCTTTGGCCGACCTGCTGTATCTGGCATCCCGGCCCACGCTGGCAGGATTGTCCATTTTCTATCCCGCCCCGGGCAGCCTGGATTACGAGGTGTGCCGGAATCTGAAAATTTTACCGGCCCATTTTTCACAGATGCGGTCCACGGCATTTCCCTTGGATCACACCACCACAAGGCTTCAGGCCGTAACCCTGCTGCGTCTGAGCCGAATCCTCAACTATCTGAAACATCGGGTGGATCAGGGGCTGGCCCTGCCCTGCCCCCAACCGGCCCCGGCCTCAGACATGCGGCTGGACCCGGATCTGGAAAGGGGTGCCGTCAGCGACACGCTGCTGGCGTGGTTTTTATGTGACGCCCGAATCCGGGGGGTGGATCACGACGGTCAGGTGTATGTTCACCAGACCGATCCGGATCTTTGCCGGGCGTTTGTGTCGGCCTTGTCAGAAAGGCCTGTGGCAGGGGTGACCTCGCCGGCTTCAGGGATGCGGGATCAGACCGGTTCCTGTCTGTGACCCCCTCTTACAGATCGTAAGGTGTCAGGCTTTCATAACCGTTTTCCGTCACCAGAATGGTCTGCTCGAACTGGGCGGACAGGGACCCGTCATTGGTGACGGCCGTCCATTTGTCCGGCAGAATGTGCAGGTCTCTTTTGCCTAAATTGATCATGGGTTCGATTGTAAACACCATGCCCGGCACCAGGGTCACGCCTTTGCCGGGTGATCCGAAATGCAGCACCTGGGGCTGTTCATGAAAATCCAGGCCCACGCCATGCCCCACAAACTCACGGACCACGGAACATCCCTGGGATTCGGCATAGCTTTGAATGGCATATCCCACATCCCCTAAGGTCGCGCCCGGGGCCACCGTTTCCATGCCCAGTTTCAACGACCGGGCCGCCACGGATACGATCTTTTTGGCACCCGGTCCCGGGGTGCCCACAAAAAAGGTTTTGCTGGCATCGGCATAATATCCGTCCAGAACAGGGGTGATGTCCACGTTCACGATATCTCCGTCCTGCAGGACCCGATCCCCTGGAATGCCGTGGCAGATCACTTCGTTGATGGACACGCACACGCTTTTGGGAAATCCCCGGTAGTTGAGGGGGGCGGAAATGGCACCGGCCTTGGCGGTCTCGGTGTGGACAAAGGTGTTGATCTCATCGGTCACCAGACCCGGACGGATCATTTTTTCCACGCCGTCCATAATCTGCATCAACAGCCGCCCGGCCCGGCGGATGCCTTCGATCTGGGCCGGGGTTTTCAAAATGATATTATATTGCCGCTTGTAGGTGTCTTTCAATGATATTTCCTTTTTACGGTTCCGGCAGCAGTGCTTGTATTTTTTTCCACTGCCGCAGGGACAGGGGTCGTTTCTGCCGATCTTCACGGATTTGGTTTTCATTGCAAAAGATGCTCCAGGGGCTGTCCCCACAGGGAATGGGGATATGCGTTTTCTATTTTGATCTGGACCAGATCGCCCGGGGCCAGGGTGTCGGATGGAAAATGAACGATCTTGTTGGCCGCGCTCCGGCCAGTCATCTGCCGGGTATGCGGGGTGGTTTTGACAAACCCGTCATGCTGCTTGGCGCTGACGCCTTCCACCAGAACCTGGACCACCCGGCCGATCATCTGCTCATTTTTCTTCCGGGTGATGGTGTCCTGAAATACCAGCAGCCGGTTGAGACGCGCCATTTTTTCCGCATCCGCCACCGGGTCTGAAAATTTTGCCGCCGGCGCAAAAGACCGGTCTGAATAGGCAAAGGCAAATATGGAATCAAACCCCACCTGTTCCACCAGATCCATGGTGTCTTCGAATTCTTCCGATGTTTCCGATGGAAATCCCACAATGATGTCCGTCGACAGCCCGATGTCCGGGATGACGGATCGCAGCGCATCGATCCTGGACAGATAGATCTCCGCCGTATATCCCCGGTTCATTTTTTTCAAAACCCGGTCGGATCCGGACTGCACCGGCAGATGCAGGTGGTTGCACACTTTGTCCTGGTCTGCCATGGCCTGGATCAGTTCTCCGGACAAATCCTTGGGGTGGGAGGTGGCAAACCGGATCCGGTGAATACCGTCAATGCCCGCCACTTTTTCCAGAAGCCCGGCAAAAGAAATGCTTTTTTCCTTTGCCCCGTAAGAATTGACGTTCTGCCCCAGCAGCGTGACCTCCCGGATGCCGTTTTCCGCCAGCACTTCGATCTCTTTGACAATGGACTGCCAGGGCCGGCTTCGTTCCCTGCCCCTGACATACGGCACCACGCAGTAGGTGCAGAAGTTGTCACACCCCTGCATGATGGTCACAAATTTGGATACCGGATTTTCCTTGAAAACGGTCTCATCCGGCAGGGCCTCGAAAATGACGTCCGAAGGATCGATATCCACAATCCGCCGCTGTCCGGATTTCAAGGCCTCGATATGGGTTCCGAACCGGGAAAAGGCCTGGGTACCCAGCACCAGATCCAGATGAGGCAGCCGTTGAAATGCGTTTTTTCCTTCCTGCTGGGCCACACACCCGGCCATCACGGTGATCAGATGAGGTTTTTTTTGTTTGTTTCCGGCAAACCGGCCCAGAAAACTGAAGGCTTTTTCCTCGGCCTTGTGGCGGACGGCGCAGGTGTTGCACACAATGATATCCGCCTGTTCCGGGTTCGTCGTGGGCCGATATCCCAGGGAATTGAGTACCGCGCCCAATTTTTCGGAATCATACACATTCATCTGACAGCCGATGGTATGAATATAGACATACCCATTATAACGCATGAAAATCAAAATCCTTTTTCAAATCTGCAACGATCTGGAATGCCTCTTCAGCCAGATCCGGTGCAATGGCCAGACGGATATGGCCGGTGCGGGCATCCAGCGTGGTGGCCACGGCAACCCCTTCATACGCCTCAAATATGAATCTGATAAATCCGATGCGGGTTTTATCCACCCGATATTCCTTGTGCAGCATCTGCCATGTCATGGGTTTGGTCATCTCTTTTTAAAAATAGAGAAGTATACCACTAATAGATGCCATTACTCAAACATTTTTGAACTTTGACCCGGTTCCAGGAATCCCTGTCACCGGGTCAGCCTGTGAACGGGGGTAATTGACAATTTTCTGAAGACCTTATATAAAATCCATCACACACCCATGAACACGCAATTCACATATGCCGATATCAATCCGGACAGGGCCCGCCACCTTTCACAGGAACTGGGATGCCATCTTGTGACCGCAGGCCTGATCTGGAACCGGGGGTTCACCTCGGTGGAATCGGCCCGGTTTTTTCTGAATCCGGATTTTTCCCGTCTGACCGATCCATTTGCCATGAAAGACATGCAAACCGCAGTGGAGCGGATTTACAGGGCGGTAATCAACAGAGAAAAAATCCTGATTTTCGGTGATTTTGACGCGGATGGTGTCACCGCTACCGCCCTGATGTATGAATTTCTGTCTCAAGTGGATGCACAGGTCACCTGGTATGTCCCTCACCGCATCAAGGAAGGATACGGCCTGTTACCGGCCCATGTCCAGATGGCCGCCGACCAGGCCGTTGACCTGATCATCACGGTGGACTGCGGGATCAGCAGCGTGGATGCAGTCGCAGCTGCGGCAAAAGAAGACATGGATGTCATCATCACCGATCATCATGAGCCGGGACCGGATCTGCCCCGGGCCATGGCCATACTGGATCCCAAACAGCCGGACTGCCCTTCCGGCCTGTCGTTTCTGGCCGGCGTGGGCGTAGCGTTTTTCCTGGTCATGGGACTGCGCAAATTTTTCAGGGAAAAAGCACTCTGGGACACATTTCCTGAACCGAAACTGCTGCCGTTTCTGGACCTGTTTGCCATGGGAACCATTGGAGACATGGTGCCGCTGATCAACGAAAACCGGGTGCTGTGCATGGCCGGAATCCGGCAGATGCAGACCACCGCCCGGCCCGCTATTCAGGCCCTGGCAAAAGCGGCCCGCATCGATTTGAAACAGCTGGATTCCGATGATATCTCCTTTAAGATGGTGCCCCGGATCAATGCGGCCGGCCGCATGTCCCATGCCCGCATCTGCGTCACCCTGCTCACCAGCCATACCCTGGGGGACGCGGAAAAAACCGCTTTTCTGCTGGATGATCTCAACGGGCAGCGCCAGACCGTTGAACAGGAAATCATCGCTCAAATCGAACGCCGGATCCATGACGACCCGGCCCTGCTGGAAAACCGGCTGCTCATGCTCTGGGACGAACAGTGGAACCCCAGCGTGCTGGGCATTGCCGCTTCCAAACTGGCCAGAAAATATGTCTGCCCGGTCCTGCTGCTGGCCTGCAACCATGAAACGGCCGTGGGGTCGGGCCGGAGCATCAACAACATCAACATCCACCAGGCATTGACCGCCAATGCCCATCTGCTGGAAAAATTCGGCGGCCATGCCATGGCCTCGGGCCTGACCCTGTCCCCGGACCGGCTTTCCGATCTGGCGGAAGGTCTTCAGAACCATCTGAAAACCCATTATGATCCGGCGGATTTTTCAAGAACCCTGACCATCGACGCCGTCCTGGACATGACCGACATCTGCTTAGATCTGGCCCGGGACCTGGACCGGCTAAGGCCTTTCGGCACGGACAATCCGGAACCGCTGTTTCTTGCAAAACAGCTGAATGTGATATCGTCGACAATTATCGGCCGATGCCACCGGAAAATGCTGCTCCAGAGCGCTGACAATCCCACCGGTTCGGCCGTTGAAGCGTTTCATTTCAATGTACCGGATCCCCTTCAACAACCGGCTTTTTATGACCAGCTGGCATTCCGGCTGAAACTGAGCAAATTTAAATCCGATACCCCCCAGATGATTGTCGAAGAGATATAACCGGACAAATCAGAGGGGGGACAAAAAAGCTTCACCCTGAAAGCTGGAAACTTCCAGCTATCACAGAATTTTGAACATCCTCACACGTAGAAAGCCATTACCCGGGATATCTGCTTTGCCATGACACTTTTTTTGTTGGCCGTCTGAAGGGGGTTGGACGAATCTACCTGCAAGCTGTCGTTGATACCTATGGCAGTTTTGCATTTGGCAAGCCGTATACCAGCAAAAAACAGGAGACGGCTGCAGATATTCTTTATGATAAAGTCCTTCCGTTCTATCAGGAAAAAGGCATCCCTGTTGAACATATTCTGACTGATAACGGAACCGAGTATAAAGGGCGGCCCATGATCCATCTTTATCAGATTTTCCTTAAAACATATAACACCAAGTATGAACTCAGCCGGAGAATGGGCCAGGAGATTCTCAAGGTGATGGAGGCCTATGACTGGCCGGGTAATGTCCGCGAACTGCAGAATGTAGTGGAGCGTATGGTCGTGTCAGCAGATAATGAAATGCTTCTGCCCAGACACTTGCCTGACAATATCTATCAGCAGTCTCAAAAATCCAATGTCATGGATTTCCCCAGTGATAAAATTATGGATTTGAAAACCGCTCACTATGACTTAGATCGCCGGCTGATCGCCAATGCTCTGGCTCAAACCAAGACCATCCGGGAGGCAGCAAAAATTCTCGGTGTTACCCATTCAACCATCATTCGAAAAACCCAGAAACTTCATATGGGGAAAACTAGAAATCTTGATCATAGAATGTGAACAAGGAATTTTTTGATTCTATCAATTTTGGATTCATCCAGATTTGCTGTTCTGGTTCCTCCTGTGGTTAAATAGATCTCATCCGGAAGCTTAATACATGACACAGGATTATGAACACTCACCCATATATTTTTTTAACTTAGAGGGGTCAAATTCGGATAGAGACTGATGACAGGACGTTTGGAGAATTGTTCTATGCCTGCTGTGACGAGGTCTCCGATATTTCGTTTGATGGATCTCTTACAAGATAATGACGCTTGCCGGCAACAAATTAAAAAGCTTGGCAGTTATTGTGAAAAAACAGCGGCAGCATTTTTTGATGCGGTTATGACTACAACATTGCAATGTTCCGGTTTGTTAGAAAAACGAAAGTTAGCCGATAATTTTTAAACCCAGTTGAGTTCTTGACAAAAAGAGGGGTTTTGGCTTAAATTTTATATAAAAATTTCAACGGGTAAAGAGAACTGGGTCCAGAGAAATATGGATAAACTATGTGAATTGAAAAATCAATTGTATAATTTTATGAGAAACCTCTCACATGATAAACCTTCCGATGAAAAGCTTGACAGCATGCTCAAACTCATGGGGCAGATGGAAGATGTGCTTTACGAGATTAAAAAGCCTACGATATGCGAGCTCAGAAAGGCCAATATGAAAATGATTCAACGCCTGAGAGCCCAACCCGGCAAAAAAGCGGGATGATACGGACGGTACCCTTTCCTATATCAGTTCATCCAAATCTATAGAAAAGGCGTTCCCTGCCAGACCTGGCGAGCTTCACATTGACATGGCGCCGCGGCTGTTGGTTGTCTCGGATTTTATACTGTTACATGTTAC
>JBFLKI010000166.1:0-5394 GCA_040883135.1 Desulfotignum sp.
CACCGCATCCCGGGCCAGAATCATGGCCGCCTGCTGGTCCACCAGGTAATCCCCTCCCTTGACGGTATCAAAGGCATGCCATTCCGGCTTGTCCTCTTCCCGGTTGCCCAGTGCCGCGCTGATACCGCCCTGGGCCGCGCCGGTATGGCTCCTCACCGGGTACAGTTTGGACAGAACCGCCGTGTTTGCCTGTGCACTGGTCTCAAGGGCCGCATACAATCCTGCTCCGCCTGAGCCGACAATCACGCATTCAAATTCGTGCTTCAAGACAGACCTCCTTTGGGATAAAGATGATTGTTCGTTTTACCGTGGCAAGCAAAATGTCAAATACAGAAACTAAACCATAGCCTAACTGCCGTGTCCGGATCAAGGGTTATTACCGCATACATACTCTTGGGATCTCAAACTATTCTTGACAAAAGAGAGTTTCATCCTATAAGCAGTATGATAGTAGAAAAAAGGGTTGCGGCAATTGTTGCGGCAACCAGACTTGACCGGCAAAAGAATCAGTAAGGAGAATCTTTATGAACACCAAGAAATTCATTTCCGTCCTTTGTGCAGGTGTCTTTCTGTCCGTTGCCACCCAGTGCATGGCCGGCGACTATCAGCTGACCCTGAAGCTCAGCCACGTCTTCAGCCCGGCAGAACAACTCACCAAATCCATGGACGCCGTCGCCGAATCCATCCTGGAGAAGACCGACGGGGCAATCAAGATCCAGACCTTTCCGCAGGCCCAGCTGCCGGCTTACAAAGAAGGGGTTGAGCAGGTGGTTCGCGGTGCACAATTCATCTCCGTTGAAGATCCGTCCTTCATCGGTGACTATGTCCCCGACTTCAAGGCCCTTTATGCACCGATGCTCTACCGCAGCTTTGACGAGTACGTCAAACTGACCCAGACCCCGCTGGTGGCCGATATGAAGGCAAAGGCTGAAAAGCAGGGCATCAAGATCCTCGCCCTCGATTACATCTACGGTTTCAGAAACCTGATCACCCAGAAAATCATCAAGAACCCGGACGATCTCAAGGGCATGAAAATCAGGACCCCCGGTTCAAAGTCTTACATCGACACCCTGAGCGCCATGGGCGCCGTGGCCACCCCGCTGCCATGGGGCGAAACCCTGTCCGCCGTTCAGCAGGGGGTTGTTGACGGACTTGAAGGCTCCGAATTCACCAACATCGGTACCAAAGTCTATGAAGGACCGACCAAAAACGTCGCCAACACCCGCCACATCCTCGGTACCTGCGGTGTCTACATTTCCACCCAGGTCTGGAACGAGATCCCTGAAAAATACCAGACGATCATCCAGGATGAGTTCACCAAAGGGGCCGACCACATGGTTGCCCTTCTCAAATCCCAGCACGGAGGCGTTGTCAAAGAACTTGAGTCCTACGGCGTGCAGTTCAACGAAGTTGACGGTGACGCATTCCGGGAAGCGCTGGCCCCGCTTTATGTCGAGCAGGAAGGCATGACTCCCGGCATATTCAAGGCAATTTTCTCTGAACTTGACAAAATGAGGTAAACCGACCTCCCGGTGCATGGGAGCGTGCCTCCCATGCACCCTGATGGTGAACCATGTCTATGACACCCAAAACACTTCTTCAAAACTTCGACCTGATTCTCAGCGGTTTCTTCCTCTGTATCACCGTGCTGGTGGTCATCGTCAACGTTGCACTCCGTTACCTTTTCCACGGGGGTCTTTTCTGGGCTGAAGAGGTGGCGACATCTTCTTTTATCTGGAGTGTTTTCATCGGTTCCGCCTCTGCGTACCGCTATAAGATGCATATTGGTATTGACTTCATAACAAAAATCGGCCCCCGACCCTGGCGGGGATTTCTTGCCGTTGTCATCGATCTTCTCATGCTCGTCATCAATGGCTATATCGTTTATCTCAGCATCTTTTTTATCCTGGCAAACAAGTTGAAACGGACACCGGTTCTCGATCTTCCCGCGTTCTATGTGAACCTGGCATTGACGACCGGGTTTGCCCTGATGACCGCATATGCCCTGTTTTTCCTGTGCCGGGATATCTTCAGGTTGTCGGGCACAAAGGAGCGGTAAAGAAAGGAAACCCATGATCACTTTTCCCGTCATTATTGTAATGGTGCTGTATTTTACCAGCATACCCATTGCCTTTGGCCTCCTGGCGGCGGCGCTTGCCTATTTTACCTTCGGAGACGTGGGGACACCGCCGGACCTGATCCTTCAGAAGTTCATCACCTCCACCGCATCGTTCCCACTCCTGGCCGTACCATTTTTTATCATGGCCGGTGAGATCATGAACTACTCGGGGATCAGCTCAAACCTCATGAAAATGGCGGATGTGCTCACCGGCCACCTGCGCGGGGGACTTGCCCAGGTCAACGTACTGCTCTCGACCCTCATGGGGGGCATCTCGGGCTCGGCCAATGCCGATGCCGCCATGCAGTCGAAGATCCTGGTGCCGCAGATGACCCAGCGCGGCTACAGTGTCCCTTTTTCCACGGCGATCACCGCCGCCTCTTCAGCGATTGCCCCGGTTATTCCGCCCGGCATCAACCTGATTATCTACGCCCTTATTGCCCAGGTATCCGTGGCAAAGATGTTCATCGGCGGCTACACGCCCGGCATCCTCATGTGTTTCGGTTTGATGATCACAGTCCATGTCATTGCCAGGAAAAGGGATTATCAGCCGAGCCGGGAAAAGATGGCTTCGCCCAGGGAAATTCTAAAACAATTCAAGGAATCGATCTGGGGACTGCTCCTGCCTTTTGGTATCATTTTCGGGATTCGCTTCGGTATCTTCACCCCCACGGAAGCGGGTGCCATGGCCGTTCTGTTCTGTATTATCATCGGCGTGTTTTTTTACAAGGAACTCAAATGGAAACATTTCCCCATTATCCTGAAAAACACTGTGCTGTCCACCAGTTCCGTCATGCTGATTATTATCGCCGCCTCTGTATTCGGCCAGTACATGAGCTGGGAACGGATCCCTCACCAGCTGACCAAGGGGATCCTGGCCATTTCAGAATCCGCCTGGGTCATCCTGATCGTCATCAACATCCTGCTCCTGATTCTTGGAATGTTCCTCGAGGGCGGGGCCCTGCTGATCATCGTCGCCCCACTTCTGGTGCCGCTGGTCAAGACCATGAATATCGATCTGATCCACTTCGGGCTGATCATGATCGTGAATATCATGATCGGCGGGATAACGCCCCCCTTCGGCTCCATGATGTTCACCACCTGCGCCATTACCGGGGCCACGGTGGGCGAGTTTGTCCTTGAAATATGGCCGTTTATCATAGCCCTGCTCATCGTACTGATCGTGGTCACCTACATGCCGGCGGTGGTCATGTTCCTCCCCAACCTGATTTAATGAAAGAACCGTGTATGCTGTTGATCGGCCATCGGGGATGCAGTTATCCCGGCTATAATCAGAATACCATCCGTGCTTTTGAAAAGGTTGCGGCCGAGGGTGTGCCTGCCATTGAATTCGATGTACAGCGCTGCGCCGACGGGCAGCTGGTTGTGGTTCACAACCGTGATCTTGAGGAAGTATCCACCGGCAGGGGCTTCGTCTCCGACACGGATGCCGCCACCTTGAAACGCCTGTATGCCGGTGATCCTTCCCGTGGGAAGGACCGTATTCCATTTTTACCTGAGGTCTTTGATTTTTTTGCCTCCCTATCGCGGGAAAACCGGCCGGCCATTCACATGGAACTTAAGGGCGGAAACACAGGCCGATCCTCGGGTGAACTGTTCATGGAATATGTTGCAGCCGGCACACTTGACACGCTTGATCTGGTGGCAAGCTCGTTTAACTGGCAGGAACTGACCGCCATTCGAGAAATCTGCCCAGAGGCCAGAATCGCCCTGCTGGACGGCGCCATCCGGCGCAACCGCCTCCTGGAGAAGACAGGAACAGCGGCTGAGCGTTATTTCAGTCAGATCTTTTCCTACGGCAACGAAGAATATATGCTGCCGCGCTTTCCCTCTCTTGCCGAAAATCTTGCGTGTATCGATCAACAATGCAGTGACCCCCGGATACGTCAGTTCCTGGCTGAAGAAACAGCCGCCTGTCTCAGTGGGGCCTATTACACAGACGAATTGCTTGATACCGCCTGTGCAATGAACGCAAGATCCGTCAACCTCTGGTATCAAACCGTCTCACAGGCCTTCATCGCCAGGGCTCATGCCAGAGGGCTTGCGGTGTTCGTGTATACAGTGAATGCCCCAGACAAGTTGCGTGCTGTAACCCGCCTTGGTGTTGACGGTATTTTTACCGATTATTATGCGGATGCGGCAAAATTACTGGGAACCCCTATACATTTAGATCATACTGTTTTATAAAAACCGTGCTTCCCGCCGGATCCCCAGCACCTCCCGACAGTAGGTTACACTTCGGCGAACAGCATCCACTTCCATGGCCAGGGCTTTTTCCATATCATCCAAGGGGGTTTCCATCTCGGTCTCGATGTTGATCCGCTCCATGGATGATTGATCCCGGAAGAGTTCATAGGCGGTTTTCATGTCGATATCCCCCTCCCCCACGGCTGCGCCCACCAGCTTGAATCCCCATCGCTGAAACTCGATACGGTCGTCACGGAAATGGTTGGTGACGGCTCTCGGGGCAAGATTGCGGATGGCAGCCATGGGATCTTCGGTGACATGCAGGCCGTTGACCGTGTCAATGCAGGCCCCCACCGACGGATGATCCACCAGGTCCAGAAGCCAGAGAATCTCCTCGGAAAAGCTGTCGCAGTGATTCTCCACCGCGATGCGGATGCCCCGGTCCAGCGCCGTGGGTGCCACCGCCCTGAGCTTTTGTGCAAACGTGCTCATCTGCTCGATCACCCGGGGATGAAACCGGCTGCCCGACACCGGGCGGGGCCGTGCCAGATCCATGCTCACCTTGACCACATCCGCACCCAGGGCGTGGGCCGTATCCAGGGCAGCGGGCAGATCATGCTGGATGCCGATTCCATGACCACCCATATCCATGGAGAAATTGTATTCCAGATAAAGTTGTTTCCGTGCCGCTTCAGCCCCCACCTCTTTCAGGAACCCCGGATCCAGATGCTCCAGAACCCCGTCATCCAGATGGATACCCTCCAGGTCCAGATCCAGGATCATGTCCATGAGCTCAAAGGTTGAAATCTGCCGGGGCCAGGGCCACTTGAAACCGGCCCAGTCCTGGCCGATGCCGTGCAGGTTCAGGCTGTAAGTGTGCAGACCCAGTTTCATTCCATGTCTCCTTTTAATTTATTGGCATGATGACCTTCGAGACCACTTTGAACTGCATCATATGTAAATGTCATTCATTTGTCTTTAGCATTGGCTGCATTATTGAAAATAATTCATCAAACGCCAACTGCCTGCCTCGGGTAGGTGCTGTAATTGTAAAAAAATGAGACACC
>JBFLKI010000167.1:0-9438 GCA_040883135.1 Desulfotignum sp.
GGGATGGAAAATTCCATGATCACCAGTTTCCCGCCGGGAACCAGGACCCGGTGGATTTCGTACAGTCCCCGGGGAAGATCCGACAGGTTCCGGATGCCGTATCCTACGACCACCGCATCAAATGATTTGTCTGCAAACCCCAGCTGTTCCGCGTCTGATCTTACCCACTGGATGGGATTGTCAGATGTCTTGTTATCGGTTCTGCGTTTTCCGGCGGCCAGCATGGACCGGCTGAGGTCGCAGACCACGGTCATCCCAGAGGTTCCCGTGCCGGTTATCCGGCGGGCAAACTCTCCGGCCCCGCCGCAGAGATCCAGGATCCGGGATCCTTTTCCCGGGGTCAGATGCTTCAGGACCGCCCTGCGCCAGAAGAAATGAAGACCGAAACTCATGAGGGTGTCAGCCAGGTCATACCTTTTGCCGATGGCATCAAAGTATTGAACCACCCGTTGTTTTTTGCCGGGGACAGAAGGATTCCCTGGAAGGACACAACACTTTTTTTCCATTTAGGAGGTATTCCCCCAGTTCACGGATTCGGCATACCGCATGCAGATGGAAAACATGCGGTAATCAAAATTCGGGCATGAGATGCCCTTTTTTTCCAGAATGGCGGAGGCCATGGCAGTGTCGAACATGCGTTCATCCTGCATGTACTGCCGGTAGATTTCCGTGTACCGGTTGAACAGGATTTCCAGGCTGGTTCGGGGGCCGGGGGGGAATTGTCCTGCCTGTACCGCCTGTATGCCGGTGATATGAAAATAGGTTTGGGTGTAGTCGATGATATCGGAAACCGGTCTGGGTTTGTCATTGGTGATGTGGAATATGCCTCCTTCCAGAGCGGTTTCCATGATGGCGTAAAACGCGTTGGTAAAAAAATCCACGGGGATCAGATTGATGCCCCCGGATTCGGAGGCCTCGATTCGGATGGGCATATGGGCGGTTCCATCGGCGGTGAATGATATGCCCATGCTATCAGCGCTTTCCCGATCCTGTTCCCGGTGTTTTTTCAGGTAGAGGTTTTTTAAAAACACCAGTATTTTCACCGGGTAGTACAGGGCATTGAACCGGAGGGTTTTTCCGGTCCGGGAATGGCCGTACACGATGGACGGCCGAAAGATGTTCAGGCGGATGCCTTCCCGGTCACACCGTTCTAAAGCCGCCATTTCCGCCCGGTGCTTGGTTTCTTCATACACATTGAAAAATGACCGGGTGTCCGTCAGTGTTTCCGGACAAATTCCCTTTTTTTTCCCCGCGGCGTAGGCCGTACTGATAAAATGAAAAAAAAAGCACCGGCTTTTGGCGGCAAAGTCCAGCAGGTGGTGAAGGTTTTCCACATTGGCTTTTTCAATCTGCTGGCGTTTCCGTTCGGAAAAAGAGGTGTCGGATGCGCAGTGAATGATTTCATCGACACTGAAAGCCAGGTTTTGACAATCAGCCGGGGACAGCCCCAGGTCGGGCCGGTTCAGGTCCGCCGGAACGATCTGGACACAGGAGGGGATCCCATCTCTGCCCAGCCACTTGAACAATGTGCTGATTCGGTCTTCCGGGGCGATGTTGTCCCGGGATCTGGCCGGGACAATGACGCGATACCCTTTTTCCGCCAGCATGTCCGCCAGGTGGATGCCCAGAAATCCCGTGGCCCCTGTCAGCAGGAAGCAGGTCTTTTTTGCCCGGCGCCTGTTCATTATGTCATCCGCTGCCGCCCTGATCGCTTCTCCTTTTCCTTGAAACAAGGGGTGTGCTGGTTCTAATTTCAATCTGTTTCACATATACAGAAAATTTTCTTTTCTGGCGCATCCTTGTGAAAAAATGTATTTGAGAAAGGTCACGCCTTTATAGGATCTGCTCATCTTGTCCACCATGGGCTCGATGTCGGTCATGGCCAGACGGATTTTTTCAGCGTCTGCGCGGTCGGTGTGATCAATATAATAGTCATATTCCAGAATGCCCCGCTTTCCCAGATCCAGCGGGGTGATAAAGCCTAAGTCGTGTTCGATGCCGTATTTGTCGGCAATTTTTGCAAAAGAGGTGATCAGTTCCTGAATCACCCCCACCGGTTCCAGGGGGACATAGATGAGAAAGGCAAACATGTGCCGGTGCCGGGACATCCGGGCGCTGACGATTCTAAACATGCCCAGCCAGACCATATCGGTCATGTGGGGACGGCGGTACAGCGTTTCGTAGAACTCCCTCAGATCATCCTCGACCGCAGCGGCCAGGGTTTCGGGAGACGGGGAAAGAATGGCTTCCAGCACCGGCAGCATTTCTTTGCTCAACACGGTTTCATAGGCGGGCCGGTCACTTTCCAGTCCCTGGACGATATCGGACAGATTCGATCGGACCAGCTGCGGCAGCCCGAGCATGAACATTCTGAAAGTGCGGCTGTCTATGACACAGGGAACCATCTCCCGGATGCTGCGGCGGGCATATCTGTCACCGATGACGGACACCACGCAGGTTATCTCGAGATTGCCGCTGAACACCTCCCGGGTCTGCTCTGCCAGGGATTGGGTGGGGGACATGAACGTGGACAGGTAATGCCCGCCCAGGACCCCCACGGCCAGCCCGATGCGCCGGCGGCTGATGTCCCTGGCAAAGGAAACCGCATCGGCAAGGGTGGTGAAGGGCACCAGAAGGCCTTCCTCATCGTCGGTGACCGGGTGCATCCGGATTCGGGCCTCAAGGCAGATGCCGGGGGACGGACGCACGTCTTTTTCAAAACCGAACACATTGGGGGCATTTTTGTCATTGGCATTGAACACGTTGCCGTGCGGGTCCACAAAGGTCATGTCCACGATGTGGTCGGCTCCGACGCCGTAGACGTTGGCCCAGGTGGAAAACAGTCCCGTACACACGATGTTGCCGCAGACCGTGGCCGCGGGCTCCGCCGTATTCACCCGAAAGCCCTTTTCCGATGCTGCTTTCTGCAGTTCAAAAGAGGTCACCCCGGGCTCGATGACAGCCGTCCAGTTGTCCGCATCCAGAAGGATTTTTTTCATCCGGTTCACATCGATGACGATGCCGGGGGTGAAGACAAATCCGAACACACTGCCCCCGTTGCCCCGGACCACTGCCGGAATCCCGGCCTTGTCCGCAAACCTTACGATTTCCACCAGTTCTTCCGCACTGCCGGGCAGGACGACATACCCGGGCATCTGCCGCCCGGCCAGGGGAAACGGGTCGTCGGCATAGGCAATCAGGTGGGCCGGGTCATTGGCGGCCCATTTGTCTCCCACAATGGCTTTCAATGCCTTGAGCGTATCGTCTTCCGGAATGAGGACAGGCACGCCGCCTTTTTCCAGGAACGCTTCAAGAAAGGCTTTCATCGCCTGCATCACCTTCACGGGCCGCATGCCGG
This sequence comes from Desulfotignum sp., assembly GCA_040883135.1. GTDB lineage: Bacteria > Desulfobacterota > Desulfobacteria > Desulfobacterales > Desulfobacteraceae > Desulfotignum. The sequence continues at coordinate 3,359 of JBFLKI010000167.1, forward strand.
TCACGAAATGACACTGCCTGTCGCAGGATCCGCATAAGGTGCACGAAGAAATGATATCTGCTGCCGCCTGGGTGACGGGAATCAGGTCCTTGACAAGGGCATCACACAGGTCCATCCGGCCCTGGGGAAAACAGGAGACGTAAGGGGTTTTTTTTGCCGGCGGGCAGAGCCCGGTTTCCAGGTAGTCGATTTTACACATGGCGTAATGGCGGCATTGGGCTGCCGTGCGGCGGATATCTTCGGGGATACAGTCCAGGGGGGTCATCAAACGGCCGTCCTTCAGGTCTCAGGTTAAGGGACAGAATTTTTCACACTTTGTTGCGCCCGGTAGGGCATGGCCGGCATTGCGGCAAAAAAATCACCGGTCAGCAAACCAGGTTGATTCACTATAGTGGAATTATGCGGTCCGGTCAAACCAGCCCAAAAAATTCCCTTTGTAGCGCCTGGTTTGAATCTTGAAACCATCCGGGACGATTGTGCCGGCAACATAGAAAATTCACCTGTTTTTTGGACCATGATATGGTATGTTCATGGAGTGATAAGATGAAGGAGGAAAATTTTATGTTAATCATCGATCAGGGCCATGACATCATCAGTCTGCCGGAAGACCTGCTTCAGGTCATCGAGATGGCCGGCCGCACCTGTTATAAATCCGAGGACAAAATCACACCCGATTCAGCAGCCGGGTTTGTGGCCCGCATGCGGGACCGGGGCCACCATGCCATGATTGAATTCGGTGATGTCATCGTCCGGTTTGTCACCAACCGGGGGGTGACCCATGAGCTGGTGCGGCACCGGTTGTGCTCCTTTGCACAGGAATCCACCCGGTATGTGCGGTATGACGGAAAAATGGAGTTTATCCGGCCCTGCTGGTGGAATGACTCAACGCCGGCCCAACAGACCCTCTGGCAAAAGGCCATGGCAGATGCTGAAAACCGGTATCTGGCGCTTCTGGAGAGCGGTTGGCGGCCGGAACAGGCCAGGGAGGTGCTGCCCAATTCATTGAAAACCGAAATCGTGGTTAAGGGCAATATCCGGGAATGGCGCCATATTTTTATGCTCAGATGCACCAAGAAGGCACATCCACAGATCCGGGCGCTGATGGTTCCGCTGCTGGGGGAGTTGAAAAAAAAGCTGCCGGTGGTGTTCGATGATCTGAAATTTTAAAAGGACAAGGCCCGCCGGGGAGGGAATAGCCCTGCGGGCCGAAAAAGAGATCTGATTTCAAACAGGATGGGATATAACTAAGACATGCATCCATCGTCATCTTTGATTACTTGGGTGTAACATTCATCGCGTTCTTTGTCATTTTCAGAGGATTTGTCGCAGTCACTCATTTTTTCCACCACTTTTTTCTGATCTTCCGCGTCACAATAGTCTTTTTTTTCCTTATCTTTGTCCATTATGAGTCTCCTTTGTTCCTCAGGTATTGTGTTTGTCCTGTTTTTTTGTTTCAATAAATTATAGTGTAACGTTCTGAAACGAAATGTCAACCAGTCCGGGAAAATAACAAACACCGGCCGGCTGTCATGAAACCGAAAACAACAGGCCCGATTTATGCAGATTCTGAACCCGTCCCGGTGGTATCTTCACCCGGTATTTATCTTTACCTGTTCCATCATCGCCCTGGCCACGTTTCTGGTACTGACCATCAGTCTGTATATGGAGATCCGGTCGGCCCTGGAAGCGGTGATTGTGAAATTTCACATCGATCCGGAGATGATTTTTCCGTCCAAGACCGGGATGACTATCCTGGTGCTCAGTCTGCTGATCGCCGTGGTCCTGGCCGGGATTCTGCTGGCGTTCATCTATTATCAGAAGACCGTGAACCTGTTCAGGCTTCAGCATAATTTCATTTACAATTTTACCCATGAACTCAAAACACCGGTCACCTCCCTGCGGCTTTACCTGGAAACATTTGTCCGTCATCCCTTGAAATCTGAAGATATCAAGCGGTACAGTGAAAACATGCTGGAGGACATCAACCGGCTGACGGACAACATCAACCGGATATTGAACATGGCCCGTATCGAAAGCCAGAATTTCGATTCCGAGGTGACACGGAAAAGTCTGGTGGAAGTGGTGGAAACATTCTGTCAGAAAAATGATTCCCTTTTCAGGGGGTGTGATATTCGGATATCAAATCCATCCGGGGGACGATTTGAATATCCGGTGAACCTGTTTCTGTTTGAAATGCTGCTCATGAACATCGTGTCCAATGCCATCAAGTACAATACGTCGGACCGCCCGCAATTGTCGGTTGTGTTCAAATCCCATCTCCAGAAGGTGACCATTGATTTCTTTGACAACGGTATCGGGGTGGATCGGCAGGAGACCCGAAAGATTTTCCGTAAGTTTTACCAGTCCGACCGGGAAAACAGGCAGCGCGTATCCGGTTCCGGGCTGGGGCTGTATCTGGTTTCCAGCATCGCACGGATTCACGGGTGGCGGGTGTCTGCATCCAGTGAAGGCAAAGGGTGCGGTGCCAAATTCACCATTACCATTCCCCGGAACGCCATTGCCAATGTCAGGGAGAAAAATATATGGAAGCGCCTGAAAAAAAGCGTATTCTGGTCATAGAAGATGAAGCCCGCATCGCGGAAGGACTCCGGCTCAACCTGTCTCTTGCCGGGTATGCCGTATCTTTGGCACCGGACGGGATCGACGGCCTGGCGCAATGGCGCGCCTGGCAACCGGACCTCATCGTTCTGGATATCATGCTGCCCATGGTTGACGGGTTCTCTATTTTAAAGACCATCCGCCAGGAAGATGAAAAGATCCCGGTACTGATCCTGTCGGCAAGAGGAGACACCACGGACAAGGTCAGAGGCCTGCGTTACGGCGTGGATGATTACCTGGCCAAGCCCTTTGATCTGGAAGAATTTTTGTTGCGGGTGGAACGGCTGATTCAGAAAACCACCTGGTATGAGCCGTCTGGAACAAAGGAAAAACCGGCGGTGGGCCTGTTTGATGGAGACCAATACCAGTTCGGGGAAAATCATGTGAACTTTGTCACGTTCAAGGCCCGGTGCATGGCCGGCGAGATCACACTGACGGAACAGGAAATCACCCTGCTCAAAATTTTTATTGCGAACAGAAAAAAGCCTCTGTCCAGAGAAGAATTGCTGAATGCCGGATGGGGGTATTCACGGGACACCTCTACAAGAACTGTGGATAATTTCATGGTCCGGTTCAGAAAATATTTCGAGAAAAATCCGAAAAATCCGCAGTTTTTCAAAAGCCGCCGATCTGTAGGCTATATTTTCGATCACACCTGATGGTTATCTGCCGAACCGGAAACGGATAAAAATCCGCCGATTTGAAGAATGGGGGGCCGGTCGGAAAAATGACTCTCCCCGCGGTTCCGGGACCAGGGGTTCCAGAGGGCCTGAAAAAGCTTGTTCCCGCCTGGCAGGACGGCAGGTCTGCACCTGGGTGTCATGGGCTCTGCGGCGGTCCGGATCGGACAAAACATCATACGCTTCCTGAATGTCCTGAAACGGCCCGCTGTTTCCCTTATAATGATCCGGGTGATATGTTTTGGCAAGCCGTCGATAAGCTTCTTTGATATCTGTCTGACTGGCATTCGAGGCAATACCCAGTATAAGGTAATAATCCCGGGGCATCAGATCACCTCCTGATGTAACGTTCTGTGCGACATGACCTTAAACAGTAAAAAATATTCATTATTGTGTCAATAAAAAAATTATTAGTAATGAAAATTTTTCTTGACACACCAACCAGTGATATTATGTTGATGAAAAATGAAAATGGTCACCAAATGCTTTTGAATAATTCATGAATACGGACTGTTATGTTTTTCAAAAAGTCAGGTTAATTTTTGTCTGTTTCAACATGAAGGAAACCGATGGATATGAAAAACTGGCGGCAGTATACTGGTGTAAAAACAGAACATGAACTTGCGGACAAGACCATTCCGGTCAATCGGAACGAGACATGCTTGGGAGTTGCCCGGGTTCCGGATCAGTTGAATGGTATATATATTACTAAATAATATTTAATAAAAAAATAATTGACATATATTGACATGGAATTTTTGATAACTAAATTTCAGTTCGAAAAGACAGGTTCCGCGATTGAACGGACCGGCAAACCAAACCCATGAAAACAGGAGGATACATTATGTTTACGAGATTCAGCGATATCGACAGATTATTCGGTACCATGGACATGCTCCGGCAACGGCTGGACAATTTGTATACCGATTACAACAGTCCTTACAGGAGTTCATGGCTGATGGAAGACGGGTTTCTTCGGGCCAACCTGTATCAGAGCGGCGATGCCTTTGAGATGAGACTGGAAGTGCCCGGCATGGACAAAGATGCGCTGGACATCAAGATCCAGGGCAATTATCTGGAGATCTCGGGCAAAAGAGACCACAACGTCCCCGACGGATACAAGGTCCACAAGACGGAAAGACTGAACGGTTCATTTTCCCGCAGTTTCACCCTGCCGGATGACGTGGACAGCGCCCGGGTAGAGGCGACATTAAAAGACGGCGTTCTGTATCTGACCCTGCCCAAATCCGAGGCAGCCAAACCCAGGCAGATTACCATCAGTTAAATCGTTTGTTTTATTGTTTTCGGCAGGTTGAACCATCATACCAATGGAGGCGAATCATGGATAAAAACACTGAAATCGCAAAAAGAGACGATCGGAATATAGAAAAAACCAGAGAATTGTATGAAGCCGCACCGGCGGTTGATATTTACGAAAATGAAGATGAAATCCTTTTGGTTGCGGACATGCCCGGTGTGGTAAAGGAAGAGGTTTCCGTGAATATCGACAACGGCCGCCTGGCCCTGTCAGGGGTCCGAAAACTGGAGAGTGGCGGCGTGGCATCATGGGAGGAGTTCGGCAATGTGGAATTCGTCCGCAATTTTTCGGTCCCCCAGACCATTGATGTGGAAAAGGTCAAGGCGGAGTTGAAAAACGGCGTACTCACCCTTCACATGCCCAAGTCTGAGGCAGCCAAACCGCGTCAGATCGAAATCAAGACGGCATAATCAAGGTTAGACAGGTCAAAGCCCGGAGATGTTGATCCTCCTTTGACATGCCCTTTGACCTGAACCGGGACGCTTTCTCCGGGCGGCTTCCCGGTTCATTTTATCCTTCCGTACACCAGGCTGAGCACATACCGGTCATCCGGAAAGCATGACCAGGTATGAACGGCCTGTTTTTTTCCGCAATGATAGATTTGATCCTTGATGACCGCCACATGGTGAAGGCTTTCATTGAATCCCAGTCCCAGAAATTTTAAAAATGCCTCCTTCAGGGTCCAGTGGTGAAAAACCGCCCGGGAATCTGTCGGCATGTGGCGGATCTCATCTGCCGTGAATGCGGTTTTCATAAATCCCTGATCCGGCAGGCTTCCGATCTTTTCAATATCAATTCCCAATGTCATTCCGGTATCCCGCGTGACGGCTGTGGCTGTGTAGTCACCGCTGTGGGATAGAGAGACGGGAATCTCCGGAAATTGTGTCAGATAAGGCGCCCCTTTTTCCCGATAGTCAATCCGGATCTGATCCAGCGGCATGGCCAGATCCAGAATATCCCTGGCAAGGAGTTTCAATGCAAACCGGCCACAGAGCCACTCTATCTGTTTTTTCAGGGCTTTGAACCGGTTGATCCGGATCAGTTCCTCTTCTGATAAAAATGGAACATCAAACATCTGAAGGTCAAACAGCCGGCTTCCCATGGATGATCCATCCGGCCTGAGTCCCGGAGAAAACACCCTGGCCCCAATATCAGAGAGCTTCAGGGTCTGGACAATGATCGGCTGTTGTTCATTCCCCGGGATGTTGATCGTTTGACGGTGATGGAAATTCTGGAGATCGTTCATGGCATAAAACATTGCCCAAGTGACCCAAAATGTCAAATCCGCGGCATTTTTTTTAAGGAAACGATATGGAGAGATCTGCCGGGAGCGGTTTGTAAACCGCTCCCGGGAAAATCCTTGCCGTAATTGCCGTCCGGCAGGGATCCGTATCTATTTGATCAGGCGCTTGAGACTGTCGATCCGGTCGGCAAAACCGGCACACTTTTTCATGGAGCTGCCC
>JBFLKI010000168.1:0-12003 GCA_040883135.1 Desulfotignum sp.
ACTTCATATCCCTGTTCCAGCAGCCATTTCAGGATGACCGAGGTGTCCAGTCCGCCTGAATACGCCAGAACCACTTTTTCTTTTGACATGAAAACTCCTTAATATGTTTATGAATTTTATGGGCATATTTAGACGAAAACCATTGAAATAGTCAAGCATTTATCTGTAACCGGACAGGGTCTCATGATCGGAACCAGTTGGTATGTGAGGCATTTCCAAGTGATGAATCCGGTCTGGTATCTCTCAGGTGAATATGGTCAGCAGGGCGCCGGAGATAGCCATCATGATGGCCACCCCTTTGTTGGTCGTGATTTTTTCTTTGAGAAAAACGGCGGCCAGAATAAAAATGAAGATGGTGGACATCTGATTAAGGATAGCGGCCCGGGATGCGGTGGTGTATTTCATGCCGGCCACCCACAGGAGCAGGGCGATGTAATTGCCGCAAATGGATGCGGGCAGGGCCACCAGCCAGGATCCGGACCATCTGAGTTCCGCAAGCAAGCGGAGTCTTCCCGGGTGGCAGGCTATCAGAATCGCCAGGGTGACGATGGCGGCGGTCAGCCGAACCAGGGTCGCCCAGAAAACATCGGTATGGGTCAGAATCTCCTTGATGATCACAATGCCCAGCGCCAGAAAAATCATGGCCAGAATTCCGGCAATGAGGGCAGGCACCCGGGAGACCGCCGGAAAATCCGCTGTCAGGGGCAGGTCTTTTTTCTGTATCGATCCCACCAGAACCGCTGCGAGGACCAGCAGGCCTCCCACAATTCCCCCTGCACTCAAATGTTCATCCAGAAGCAGATAGGAAAAGATCAGCACACTGGGCAGGTACAGACATTCCACAATGGCGGCCATGCCGGCTCCCAGCCGGTTCAAGGCGATAAAGAAAAACAGGTCCGCCAGGGTGATGCCCAGAAACCCGGATAAAGACAACAGCAGCCAGTTCTGCAAAGGCTGATCCGGAAAAAACGGGATGCCCAGCATCAGCATGGTGGCACTGACCAGCGCAAGGCCCACCACGCTTTTGTAGATGTTCAAAGAGATGGGGGAAAACGTTTCCCCGCTTTTTTTGAACAAAATGACGGCACAGGCCCAGAAAAAAGCGGACCCCAGGGCAAATAACGATCCCAGCACGGGTTAAGACATCTTTCCCGGGTGCGTGACCCGGCCTTTGAGATGGGGCCGCCGGGTGACGGCATCCCGAAGGTCGAAAAATACCTGGTGACGTCCGTCGCCCGCCATCACCGCTTTCTTCCCCACACTCAATGTGGCGGGCAAGTATACCGGGAGCTTGAAAGCCGTCTCCACTAGACAGGGCGTCGCAAATTTTGTGGATCGTTCCAGGCAGGCCAGGGTCCGGGCCAGGCTCCACATACCGTGAGCCATTGCCCGTTTGAATCCGATGATGCGGGCCGTGACGTCAGACAGGTGATGCGGGTTGTAATCCCCGGATACCCTGGCATATTCCCGCCCGGTACCTGAAGGGACGCGAATCGTCATCAAGGTCGGCAAGGGCCGGTCCTGAAACTTTTTTCCGGGACGGTTTTCCGGTGAGCGGGTCCGGGTCAGATAGGTGGAAAATCCCTGCCAGACCACCTGGTTTTCTCGATATATTTCCAGAAGAAACCGCGTGGAGGTTCCTCTGGCGGTCACTGTCATATCATCAAGCGTACAGGACAGATCCAGGGGATCATTGATCCGGACAGGGCGTCGGGATTCAAACTGCTGGGCGGTCTGAATCAGTCCCATGGGATTGATGGGAAAAAAATCCGACGCGATGTAACGGCCCAGCAGGCCGATGAAAAGGGTCTGGAGAAAACCGGGGGGAACAACGGGGTCATTCGGCGGATGGGAAAATCCGCATACCCGGCGGTATCGATCAATCTGTTTCCAATCCACTGAGACCCCGGTCAAGTGCAGCCGTGCCTTTGTCACCGGGCCGGGACCCGGGAGCCGGGAGTGTTTACCAAGTGCTGAAATCATCAACCGGCAGAACATGGCCGGCATCATCGGCAAACGGGTCAGATGAACCGAATGGATGGTATCCGTTAAAGGTATCTGTTGAATGTCAGAGGTCATGGGTGCGGGTGTCAATCAATTAATCAGGAAAAAGATTCAAAATTATCTGCGGCAGTGCCAATACAAAGTGCCGTACAATGACTCAAAGTCTGCAAAATATCCTTGTTTTTCCCTGAAGTCAATACGTGAAAATGCAATGAAAATCAGTCCTGCCGCGTGTTTGAATAATTGTGCGTTTCATGAAAAAAACGGATTTGGGTTGACCCTGCATGAATAAGGGTATACTAGCAAACCGGTAGGAACGGTTTACCATCAATTGACAGGAGAGTTATATGGATATTACAACCGGCGGTGGCCCGGGCACCTCTGCAGGGGCCCATATCATCGATAAGGCACAACGTGTGAACCTGAATCCCAGCCTGCTGTATGAGGCGGTGATCGATTTGTCGTCGGAAGGTCTGATCACCGCCAACTGTATCAACCTGGCGGCCGGCATCCTTCTCGATGATCTGGGATTCCCTGTTTATTTTTTTGAAACCATTACCAAAGAATCATTAAAAAGTATTCTGGCCTCCATTGCCAAAGGCATCTATTTCAAGGAAAACAAGGGCGTTCTCCATTCCTGGGTGGCGGATATCGATTTTGATCTGACCCAGGACAGTAATGTCCAGCGGATACGGATTGCTACGGCGGATACCCGGGACCGGATGGAACGGGTCCTGGACAAAATGCTGGCCGGCCACAGAAGGGAATATTACTACAATCCGGAAAAGGAATATTACACGTATGTGTTCCGGCCGGACACCGTGATGGATTACCCGGACTCCGCTTTCGCGGAATCCCGGTTCCTGTTCAATCGAAATAAGGATTTCACGGCCATCCCCCGCTTGACCCGGAACCGGTATGAAAAATTTCTGTCACAGGTCAGCCAGCATGTCACGCCGTTTGTGGAGGTGTTCAACCTGTCGGATATCGGTGAAATCCGGTTCATGTTCAATTCCGATTTTGAACGGCCCCAGATGCCGGTGTTGAGAAAACTGTTTGCCGATCACGGCCTGACCATTACCCGGGCATATTGGGAGCCGTATTTTACAGAGACCCGGGTACCCACTTCCATTTGTTCTCTGTATGTGGCCGGCGAGTTGTCAAGGAATCAGGAAGCCCCGTTGATTGACGATTTACAGGCATTTTTGAGTTTTCGCATCAGCCGTGTCACCCAGCTTTACGTGGATGGCATTCTCAGTTTCAAGGAGATGCTGTTTGCCGGGAATGCCGTGGATTTCGCCCATCTGTTCATTTTCAAGGAACAGGGCACCCGCACCGATCGAGAGATCATGGAAAGCCTGGATTCTGTGGATCACCAGGAAGCGTTTTCCGCACGGATTCATGAATCCAACAAATTCACCTATGTCTCCAACGTGATACTGGATACCGCCATGGCCCATCCGGATCTGATCCGGTTTCTGTTTCAATTGTTTGATACCAAGTTCAATCCGGAAAGCCCCGGTGATCTGACAGACGAGCGTCTGGAGATGAAAACCAGGGAATTTGATCAGCTGCTGGCGGTCAGGTTTATGGAGGACCCGTTGGGGTTTGATGTCTTCAGATTCATGTTCAAACTGATATCCTGCTGTCTGAAGACTAATTTCTACAAGCCGGGAAAACGCTCTTTTGCCTTCCGTCTCACCAGTCAGGTCCTGGATCCGCTGGTGTTCAAGCAGTTTGTTTACGGGCTGTTCTTTGTAAACGGACATTATTCCACAGGCACCCATCTTCGGGCCGATGACATTGCCAGAGGGGGCCTGCGCCTGATTCGGGTGACCCCGGCCAACCATGCCATGGAACTGGACAACGCCGTGCTTCTCAATTATGCCCTGGGACCCAAGGCCCAGCGACTCAAACACAAGGATATCTGTGAAAGCGGCTCCAAAGGCGTGGTGGTGCCTCATCCGATCTATGCCCATTACAGTATGGACGCGTTGTTTGATTATACCGAAGGCATCATGGATCTGATGCTGGCCGATGCCCGGGTCAAAGACTACTACGGCCGGCCCGAGATGGTGTTTTTCGGGCCGGATGAAGGTACGGCCCCGTTGATGGATGCCGTGGCCTTCCGGGCTAAGGCGCGAGGGTACGCCTACTGGCGCACTATCACCACCGGCAAGAGCTTCGGCATCCCCCACGATACCTACGGCATGCTCAAAAATCAGGATCTTTTCGGGCTGGTACCGCATGGAAAGTTGGGCACGGAACTGCTCATCAACGGGGATTCCCTTGTCACCACCACGGAGATGGACCGGATTTATGAAGAGATCGGCGGACAGGTGGAAACCAGCGGCATGACCACCACCTCCGTGATGGGAGCGTTCCGGACCCTGATCGCCCACAGCAATGCCAGCGAAGCAGATCTGAACCTGATGATGACCGGCGGTCCGGACGGGGATCTGGGCAGCAATGAAATCCAGTGCTACAAGGGAAACATCTGCCTGCTGATTGACGGCGGTTCCATTCTGTTCGATCCGGAAGGGCTGGACAAAGAGGCGCTCATGAAAATTGCTTTCATGCGTCATACCAGTCCCCGGGACAATTCCCTGGCATTTCCGGAGGAAAAATTGAGCGCCAATGGATTCCGGGTACCATTGAAAGGCAAGAACATCACGCTGCCGGACGGCACGTTTGTGGCGGACGGCGCCATGTTTCACCGCAATTTCATCACGGATCCGGCCAACCGCAAATTCATCCAACAGGCCGATATCCAGGCCTTCATTCCCTGCGGCGGGTTCAAAGACACCATCAATCAGCGCAACGTCAAAGAGTTCACCTCCCTGTTCAGCGAGCTGCGGTTCATCGTGGAAGGGGCCAATGTGTTTTTTGATGATTCAGCCCGTCGATATATCGCCAAAAAGACCGGTATTCTTCAGATCAAGGATTCCTCGGCCAACAAGGGCGGTGTGTTCTCATCCGCGGTGGCGGAAGTGCTGACCGCATTTCTGTTTGAAGACGATTATGAAAAAAGGCTTCTGGAGGATGTCTCCACAAGATGGGCCCTGATCCGGGATATGCTGAACCTGGTGGGCACCCATGCCAGCAATGAGACGGCAATGCTGTTGGAAATTCATGAAAAATATCCGGATACCCCGTTGTTTGTCCTGTCGGAACAGACCAGTGAACAGATTTTCGCATTTCAGAACGAGGTGGCTCATTCTCTGGATACGATACTGTCGGATGAAGACCTGCTCTGGGAGGTGATGGCCGCTTATATTCCCGGAGTGCTGGTCAAAATTCTGGGCAGGGATGCGATTCTGGGCATCATGAATGCGGAAAAACTGCGGGCCTACCGCAATGCCATTGTCACCAAGAAACTGGCTTCCACGGCGTTTTATCGACACGGCAGTGAATGGGAAGCATATGTGGCATCCACCAAAAAAGGGTTTGTCCCGGCCATGAAGGCATTGTTCAAACCCGCAGATTAACATATGAATCATATGTAACCAAAATACGGATACAGGAGAAGCAAAATGACGACAATCATGGATATCATCAGTGGCAGGGATCCCTATGAAAAGGAATTTCATCAGGCAGTCACCGAAGTGTTTGGATCGGTGAGGCTGGTATTGGACCGGAATCCTGAATACCGTCATGCCGGAATTGTGGAACGCATGGTGGAGCCGGAGCGGATCATCCAGTTCCGGGTTCCCTGGGTGGATGACCAGGGCCGGGTCCAGGTGAACCGGGGATTCCGGGTCGAAATGAACTCGGCCATCGGCCCCTACAAAGGGGGACTGCGGTTTCACCCCTCCGTGAACCTGTCTATTCTCAAATTCCTGGCCTTTGAACAGGTGTTCAAGAACGCCCTGACCACCCTGCCCATGGGCGGGGGCAAAGGCGGTGCGGATTTCGATCCCAAGGGCAAGTCCGACAATGAAGTGATGCGGTTCTGCCAGAGCTTCATGTCGGAACTTTTCCGGTACCTGGGGGCGGACAGGGATGTTCCTGCCGGGGATATCGGGGTCGGGGGCCGGGAGATCGGCTACCTGTTCGGCATGTACAAAAAGCTGAAAAACGAGTTCACCGGGGTGCTCACCGGCAAGAGCCTCAACTGGGGCGGCAGCCTGATCCGGCCGGAAGCCACCGGATACGGCTCGGTCTACTTTGCCCAGGAGATGCTGACCACCCGCAACCAGACCCTCAAAGACAAGATCTGTCTGGTATCCGGTTCCGGAAACGTGGCCCAGTATACCACGGAAAAGCTCATTCACTTGGGCGGCAACGCGGTCACGCTGTCGGACTCCACAGGTTACATTTATGATGAAAAAGGGATCGATGCCGATAAACTGGCGTATGTCAAATATCTCAAAAATGTGAAAAGAGGCCGTATCCGGGAATATGCCGAGAAATATCCGGAAGCGGTGTACACGGAATTCGATCCGGCGGCGGATCACAACCCCTTGTGGAACCATAAGGCGGACTGCGCGTTTCCCTCCGCCACCCAGAACGAAATCAATGCGGTTGATGCCCAGAATATTGTCAACAACGGGGTCCAGGTCGTCTGTGAAGGGGCCAACATGCCCACGACCCTGGAAGGCATTGATGTTTTTCTGGACCACAAGATTCTGTTTGCCCCGGGCAAGGCGGCCAATGCCGGAGGCGTGGCCGTTTCCGGCCTGGAAATGGCCCAGAACGCCATGCGGATCAAATGGACCGGCCAGGAAGTGGAGGAACGGCTGAGAAAGATCATGCAGCACATTCATCGCGAGTGTCTGGCGGCATCTCAAGAATACGGCACACCGGGAAATTATGTGAACGGTGCCAACATCGCCGGATTCGTCAAGGTGGCGGAAGCCATGATGGATCAAGGGGTGGTGTAACTAAAAACCGGTGAGGTCCGGCTCGATGGCAGCCATTTCATTGGGCCGGACCGGCCGCCATGAAATCGAATAAAAAGTCTCGTCCGACAGTTTTCTTTCCGGTTTCAACTGGGCCACCCTCACCGGATCCTCCAGTTTGATCCACAACACCTTGGCCGGTTCGAGCCGGTATTGGCGGCTGATCTCCTCGGCAAAATAGTGGATATAGTTTTCCAGAGAGGTGTTCATTACAGCCTTTGTTTTGACAGGCTTAAACACCACAGCAACGGGAAACAGGTAGGTGAGCGTGTCATCTTCCTGTCCCAGCCGGATGATTCTCACCCGGTAGCATCCGGGCCACCAGGAGATCGGTTTTTTACCGGTAGCGCTTTTTCCATCCCATTCATACGTGAAATCATGAAGGATCACGGGCACCTCCCTGTTGACTGTTTCAAGTGAGGTTATCGCGGCAGGCCCGTGCCAGATCTTCCGGGAACACCCCGGTGATCCACCGCAGCTGCGCTTCGGAAAAGGTAGGTGGGGCATAAGGCAGCCGGGGGATGAAACTGTATATCAGATGCTGATCAGCCGGGGATGCATCAAACCGTGCGGACAGTTCGAAGCCTGTCACCATCTGAGCCCCCAGTTTTTCCAGCACCTGAACCGCTTTTAAAATGGCTTGATCCAGCGAATCTCTCACCGCCGTATCCGCCGCCAGCACGTGAGGCACCCGGGAACAGGTCATAATCTGCAGTTCCCATTCACTCACCTGGGCCTTGGGAACGAACATCCGTACATGATCATCTTCATGGATGATCAGGGACGCATCTTCACTTGCATTTCCATCTGTACGGCAATTGTTGATCATGGCATCAATATATGCATCGAAAAAGGGTCTGTCATGGGTGGTTTCAAAAATTCGGATGAATTCGGATACCAGGTCCCCACAGGCAAAGCACGGCATCGACACCCCTTTGTCATCTTCCATCTGCCGGGGAATCAAGGCGTTCTGCTGGTGAATCATCTGATGGGAAGCGTGGAGTCGGTGTCCGGAGGCGGCGGACCCGAACCCGAAATTCCATCCCCACAACGCCCCGTTGAACTGCAGTTCTGATCCGCTGCCGTTTTCCAGGGTCATGATGATGGTCTGTCTCAGGGTTTCCAGATCCGGGACCGACAGCATGGTTCGATGTTTCGGCAAAGGAATCTGCAGCTGTACCGCCACCCGGCAATAGACCCGCTGGTAGTATAAATGGCGCAACCCCCGGATGTCTTCGACAGTCAACTCCCGAACCCGGTATCGGATGCGGTCGTGGGCCATGTTGGATGCAAAATGGCCCCAGGGAATATAGGAGTTGCGGCGCAGGTATTCAAACACATGGGTGTGGCCACCCGTATATTCGCCAACGATTTCGCTGATTCCCTGGATTCCGGGCCGCAGGACCATGGCGGTTTTGTAGGCATCGGGCAGGTGGGGATTGTTCACCAGAATGTCGAACAGATCCGGAAACCGGATATCCGGCACCGGGGTGCCCTGTCGGTCTGTTTTAAATCCCATGCCCCAGGGGGCGTCACTGCCCGGCTCGAACAACAGGGCGCCGGCGTGCCCGGCCAGGGCGCACAGTTCTTCAGGATCCGAAGACACCTGGGCCAGGGCCAGCTTCAAGGGATGGGGAAGTGCGGTCAACAGCCGGATTTTGTCATTTTTCGCCATGTTCGGTTGAAACGCCTCCAGGCCGTCAAACAGGGAACAGGGGGAGGGAGCGGGAATCCGTATCTTTTCAGGATGCCCGGCTTTGGGATCGGCCCAGGCGGAATTGATGAACGTGGTCCCCCGGAACGGCAGAGGGTTGGGAATTTCATAGATCATGTCCGCGGCCGGTTCCCGGACATCGGTTTCTGGAAAGTTGACGCGATTCCATACCGGGGTGCCGTCGGGCAGCTGGCCCAGCCGGGCGATGAAATCGGTTGGACGCAGATTGACCACCGTAAAATCCGGCCGGTGTCTGCCCACCCGGAATCGACCGTCGGGGCCGACACAGGTGCGCATCAATGGGGAGGCATCGGAAAACTGGGGCGTGCCTTGGGGTGTCATTTTCAAATCCTCAACTGTTAAGCTATATAAATGAGCCCATTCCGCGGTCAAGGGCCGTCAATTTAGCCATGTCGGCCGGATGATCTGCCAGAAAGGCAAAATCGGTGAAATCGAATCCCGGTGCCACCGTGCACCCGGCCAGGGTGTGGGCGCCGGTACTCACGGCGGCCTGCCAGATGCCTGCCGGAACGGCCGTGGTAAAATCCGGGCAGCCCGTGCCGATATGGATCTCTTTCAACCGTCTGCCGTCAAACTGAATGAGACGCAGCGGATCTCCCTGATAAATATGCCAGATTTCATCGTGGATCACCCGGTGAAACCGGCTCACATGGCCTTTGGGAAGGAGAAAATAGATATGCGTGGCAGCGGCCCGGTTTCCGGATGCGGTTTTGGACCACACCTGCTGGCCGGACCGGTAGATTTCCCGGAAAAAACCGCCTTCCGGATGAGGTGCCAGATTGAATTGACGAATCAGATTTTCCATGACAGGGAGATACCCCAAATGAAAAAGTCTGTCAACCCGCCCGGATTTGACAGGGACTTACACACGGTCCTCGATGGCAGACAGTGCTTCCTGTGCCGCATCCTCCAGGTCCGGATGGGTCAGGACGGGTATCTTTTTTTCAATCCAGGCCCGAGTTGTCTGATCGCCCACCTCTCCCAGTGCATATAAAATATCCCCCTGAATGGAAATGTCTGATACATCGTCAAAGGCCTTCATGAGAACGGGACTCAGTCGGGCAGCCAGTTCAGAGGCGTTTTCGGTCAGGTTTTCCACCACCACCATGGCGCCCAGCCGCACCGACCATTCCGGGTGCAGCAGTAGATCTATGAATCCCTGAAAAAGAGCATCCGCCTGAATCATCTGACGGCAGACCCGGTCCGCCTCTCCCTGTTCCAGCATCTGTCTGAAGGTCTCCGCACTGAGCTGGGCGGGATTCCGTTCAATCATCTGAGTCAGGACTTCTTCGGGATCGACATGTCCAATCCATCTGAAGTCCGGTTCAAGAATCAGGCAGGGCACGGACAGCACCTGGTGCTTCTGAGCCATTTCCGGAAACAGAGTGCCGTCGATAATATCCAGAAAAATGTTTTTGGACGCAACGGCCAGGGGGATCAGGTTTCTGACCATATCCGGACAATGGGGACACGGCGGGGCAATGAACAGGGTCAGGTGACACGGCCGAACGATCTGTTCCAGCCGCTTTCTTATGTCTTTGGGTAAAGGCGGGGGCTCGGTCATGAAAGTCAGGGCATCCAGAAAGGGCGGCAGTTCCCTTTCCAGGGGCAGTGCGCTGAAACCGATGTTGTCGGCGAGAAAAAAAGTGGGAATCCGGCACTGCCGGTCAAACGCAGTGATGTGAACACACGGGGTCTTTCGGGTCAGTTCGGATGCAAACGCATCAAATTCAGGCTGTTGCCGGTGGTCGGTGCACGACAGAAAAATGGTATGATCATGATTCTGCAATGCGGCCCAGTCCGCAATTTTTTTTATCTCCGACGGCGTCATGTCTGGATCTGGTTGCCTCCCTGTTGTATGGAACGGTTCAGCGCATTCATGGCCTGTTGGACCAGGTCGGTCAAACTGGGGGGAGACTCGTCAGGCGTGGGGTCTCCTTTAAAACTGGCCGTTCCGATGCTCACGGTCAGGTGAAGCATGCGGGTGCCGATCTGCATCCGGTGTTCAAAAATGTTCAGCCGGAGTCGTTCCGCCAGAATCCGGGTCCGGTCGGTACCGGTGTTGGGAAGCACGACGGCAAATTTATCGGCGGCAAACCGGCACACCACGTCTTCATCTCTGACAAGGGCTTTAATCCGGGCGGCACAGGCAGTCAGGATATCGTCTCCGGTTTTGTGTCCATAAGTGTCTTTCAATTCTTTGAACTGATCTATCGCGGCCACCATAATGGAAAGGGGCAGATGATACCGTCTGGCGTTGGCCATCTCAAAGGCCAGGGTCTGGTTGAAACCGCTTCGGTTTAACAGCCGGGTGAGCTGGTCTCTTCTGGAAATCAGTTCGATACGGTTCATGGCACCCTGGACTTTATAGGTCATTCGCGCCTGTTCCAGGGAACGCTGAATGGTATCGGCCAGATCCCTGCCCGAGGTCTGTTCCAGAATCAGGAATGTCCTGGCACCCGAGGCAACTGCCGCGGCTCCGGCATCGGTATGGTTGTGGTCCACTGTGAAGATCAACGGTGCCCGGGTTCCCAGGCGGATCAGTTTTTCCAAAAGGTGCAGCCCGGATCCGTCCTTCAACCGGTGGTGGATCAGGATGAGATCCGGCCGGACATCCGCCACAAGCGTCATGGCCTCCTCCGTGGATTCGGCCTGGAACAGGGCGGTTTTGATCCGATGGGTCAGATGATGCTGGACAATCAGAAATTCATCGAAAAACGGGGTGGCGAACAGGATTCTTCCGGGACGGGATTGACCGTTTCGATCCACGAAAAGCGCGGGCCAGTCGGTTTCCCGGTTATGGAATTGCCGCAGGTTCTGAATGGTCCGGGCCAGTTGATTTCCTGCCGTTCTGAGCCGGCTGACTCCCGGGCGCAGGCGCCGGGGAAGATCCGGTGCCTGATGCAGAAAAAAGGTGCCGGCCCGGATCCGGGACAAAAAGGGCTGAATCTGGGTCATCAATGCGGACAAAGATGCCAGCCGGGTTTTTCCGGCCATGGTTCTGGATATCACCGCCTCATGTTGCTCCATGAACCGCTCATATACCTTTTCCAGTTCCTGGATACTTTGTTCCATGGCCATGCGGTGACGGAAAAAGGCCGAAAAAAACAAAAGTTTCGCCCGGATCAGTGTCGGATCGACCGGTTTGACCACATGGTCGATCAGCAGCGGTGGAACCTGGTCGTATAGATCCGGCCGTTGATAACCGTCCATGACGAGAAGCAAAGGCGGGATACGGGTCTGGGGCAGTTCGGAAAGACCGGCGGCCACGGACCGGTGATCCAGTTCAGGCAGTGACGGATCCATGATGACGAACGCCAGGGATCGGGCACCGATGTAAGCCAGGGCATCATCCGTGGTCTC
>JBFLKI010000169.1:0-19675 GCA_040883135.1 Desulfotignum sp.
CACCCTGGTAGGGATTCCGCTGGCCGGCATGACCATCCAGGCGGTTTCCTTTCAAACCCCGTTTCTGGTCATCGGTATCTTGGCGGCCGCGTGTTTCAGTCTCATTTTCCGGTTGATGCCCCGGGAAAGGCCGGATGACGGAGATCCGGGCAAAAAGTCCGGACTGCTGCTGGCCAACTGGAAACAGATCATCAAAAACCGCCGGGTTCTGGGCATGCTGAGTTTCTCCTTTTTCATGGCTCTGGGGTCTGATATCCTGTTCGTGGTGTACGGTGCGTGGCTGGAACAATCCTATGGGCTGTCTCTGGCCGCCATCGGCCTGGGGACCATTCTCATCGGTCTGGCAGAAGTGGCAGGTGAAGCGTTCACCGCAGTTTTTTCCGATCGGATCGGGCTGTTAAAAACCATTTTCATCGGGTTGATCCTGACGGCTGGATTCTATTTTCTGCTGCCGGTCCTGAACCGGGGGGTGCCCTATGTGCTGGGCGGGCTGTTTCTGGTGTTTCTGTGCTTTGAATTCACCATTGTCACGGCCATGGGACTGGCCACGGAACTGATGCCGGAGCTGCGGGCCTCCACGATGTCCGCATTTTATGCCGTCGGGGGCTTAGGCCGGGTGGCAGGAGCATTCACCGGGGGGCTGATCTGGTCTTTCACCGGCATCGGCACCATCAGCCTTATTGCCGGCATCTCTACGCTGCTGGCCTTAGGCTGTATGATTGCGGGGTTTATCCCTGTTTCCAAGTCTTAAGGCAGGGCCGCTTCAAACCGCCGGAAATCCAGTTCCGTGATGCCTGTCACCCCTAACGGGCGTTCCAATGCATCATGACAGTCCGATCCGCCGGTGACCGTCAGATGATGCTGTGCGGCCCAGGAAAGCAGCATTGCCTGGTGCGCTTGGGTGTGCCCCGGATAAAACACCTCCAGGCCCCGAATACCGGCAGACAGAAATTCAGGCAGCAGGGTTTTGACGATCTCCACCGGCGGAAGCACCTCCCTGTAATGGCCTTTGCCTGTAAACGAGCCCGCTGCCGGATGGGCCAGGACTGCCAGCAGCGGGTGTTTTTTCATGAACCGGGCCATATCCTCCAACTCGATGCCGGACGGCAGATAGGCGGGACTGTCATTGCCGATGATCTGATGAATCCTGTTTTTGTCAGCAATGCCCAGTCTTTCCGACAGGGCCAGGGCAAAATGCCGCCGGCTGGCATTGCTGCTGAAACCGGCAATGTCTTGAAACTTCAGATCTCTGGTCAGTAACGGTGTCTTTCCTGCCGGTCCGAATTCGTCATTGATCCGGTCGACCCGTTCCCGGACCAGCCGATCACCCCGGCCGTTTGACAAAAGGGTTTCAAACGCATCCACAAATCCTTGATCGGACAAGCGCTCTTTGGAAAAATAACACAGCAGGTGCAGGGTGCCGGCAAAAAACGGCCGGCGGAACCGAACCGAGACTTCCACCCCGGGGATCACCTGGATGCCGGCCTGCCTGCCGGCTGCCAGTCCCGGTTCAATTCCTTTGAGGGTGTCGTGATCGGTGATGGCCACAGCCCCTAAACCCAGTTCCTTTGCCCGGATCACCAGCTGTTCGGGCGAAAAGTCCCCATCCGACGCCCGGGTGTGGTTGTGCAGATCGGCAAATACCGCGTGTGTCATGATGGTTTTCTCCTGACGTATTTTGGATGCTTCGGGTTATCCGACCAAGGAATCTCTTCCTTTTCAAGGCTTGCAGCAGAGCATTTTTTTCAAAAAAATTCAAGATATCGTTTGATTTTTAACCCGTAAGTGATAGAAGAAAAAAACAAAATTGAAAAATTTTCAGTGAAATTGATATATAGATGCATCACCAATCAAACCCCCTCATAGATCGGATTTTATCATGGACATTCTGAATGAACTGGGGAAAATCGAATCCGCCGAACAGGCGCTGGCTGTTTTTAACGAACGGATGGATACAACCCAGTTTGCCCGTATCTCAAGCATCACGCATCCGGAAGTGTTGAAACGGATCGCCAATGCCGTGGTGATCTGCAACCCGGACCACATTTTCATCAATACCGGATCTGAATTAGACCGTGACTTTATCCGGAATCTGGCCGTTGAAGCCGGAGAGGAACGCCCCCTGGCTCTGGACAACCACACCATTCATTTTGATCTGCCCGGTGAACAGGGACGGATCGTGGACCGGACCTTTTATATCGCCGATCCGGAAGATCAGGTCTCTTCTCTGGCCAACCGCATGAACCGTCAGCAGGCACTGGCAGACATCCGTGCCAACATGACCGATATCATGAAAGGCAAAACCATGATGGTGGGATGCTACATGCGTGGACCGGTGGGATCGCCTGTCTCAAATCCGGCTCTGGAGATCACCAGTTCCGCCTATGTCAGCCACAGTGCTGAACTGCTGTACCGGAACGCGTATGCAGATTTTGACAAAGAGGTGGCGGCCCGGGGTCATTTTTTCACCAACGTCCACTCCCAGGGCCTGAACCGGCCCGAAGACCTGCCCGACGCCCGGGTATTCATGGACCGTCAGTACCAGACAACCTACAGCTTCAAATGCACCTATGCCGGCAACACCCTGCTGCTCAAGAAAGGCAACCACCGGTTTGCCGTGGACAAGGCGGTCTATACAAACCTGGGAGAGGAACTGTCCGAACATATGTTCATCACCGGGATCAAGGGGCCCGGGGGCCGGGTGACCTGGTTTGCCGGGGCCGCCCCTTCCGGATGCGGCAAAACCACCACCGCCATGGCCGGGAACCTTTTTGTGGGGGATGACCTGGCCCAGATGTGGATCGCGGACGACGGCAGCATTCGATGCGTCAACCCGGAAGCCGGCATTTTCGGTATTGTGGAGGATGTGAACCAGGAAGGGGACCCGCTGCTCATGAAGGTGCTCAGACAGCCCGGACACGAGGTGATCTGGTCCAACGTGCTCATCGATGAAAACGACATTCCCCACTGGATGGGCAACCATGAGCCCCCGCCTGAAAAAGGGATCAATTTCCAGGGGGAATGGCATTCCGGCAAAACCGATGACAAGGGCAATCCCGTGCCCATGTCCCACCCCAATTCCCGGTGTACCCTGCGGTCCACCAGCCTGGACAACTATTCGCCCGAAGCGGACAACCCCTCCGGTGTGATCACCCGGGTCTTCACTTACAGCGGAAGGGATGCAGACACCATGCCCCCGGTGTGGGTGGCGCCGGACTCCGACCACGGAGTGGTGATCGGAGCGTGTATCGTGTCTGCGGCCACGGCCACCGAAGTGGGGGCCAGCGGAATCAAAAGAGCCCCCTGGGCCAATGCGCCTTTCATTCCCGGCGCATTGGGGGATTACATGGATGCCCAGTTCCGGTTTTTCGGGAATACAAGCATTCAGAAGTCGTTTCAGCCGGTCATGGCCGGGCTGAACTATTTTCTCACGGACCAGGCCCGGGGCGGCAGCACCAGACAGCTGCTGGGAGAAAAAAAAGATGTCAAGGTATGGCTGGCCTGGCTGGAGCGCTATGCCCACCGGGAAGTGGGATATATTCACACCCCTGTGGGCAACCTCCCCCTGTACCGGGACCTGAAGCCCCTGTTTGAAGACATCATTGACAAATCCTATCCCAAAGCCCTGTATGACCGGCAGTTTTCTTTGTATGTGGACCATATTGTCGCCCGCATCGAACTCCAGGAAGCCGCCTATGCCAGAGAAAAAAACATCCCGGCCCGCCTGTTCGAGATCCTGGCCCGGCAGAAGAAAACGCTGCAATCCTGGAAACAGGCCAAAGGCGCCGTGATTCCGCCGGATGACATGGAAAGCTGAAGTTTGTTGATTTTATCAATTTGAGCGGATTTAATTCTTGATTTTATGAAGTTTATTGGATAGAAAGGTTGATTTCACAATATAACTAAAAAACATCACCAAATACTGTTGCAGCCGGATGCTGCTGACAATATGTTTTTTGACAACAGGAGGAAGCAATGGCAAAAATTGTCCATCGTGAGGAAATGGCCCAGGGCACCATCATCTTGAACGAGATCGAAGCCCCGCGCATATCCCGCAAAGCAAAACCCGGCCAGTTCGTGATTCTTCAGGCTGATGAAACCGGAGAACGGATTCCCTTGACCATGGCGGATACGAATCCGGATAAAGGCACCATTACCATTATTTACATGGTAGTGGGCAAATCCACGGCCCGTTTCAAGCAACTGCAGGTCGGAGACGAGTATTTCGCCCTGATCGGTCCGCTTGGGGCCCCCACACACATTGAAAACTTCGGCAAGGTGGTATGTGTGGGCGGCGGCACGGGAATTGCCGTGCTCCACCCCATCACCCGGGCGCTGAAACAGGCCGGCAACGAGGTCACCACCATTCTGGGTGCCAGAAGTTATGACCTGCTGATCATGGAAGACAAGATGCGGGCCGTGTCCGATCATTTTCACATCTGTACGGATGACGGGTCCCACGGACACCACGGATTTGTCACCGACGTGCTCAAAGAAGTCCTGGAAAAAGACAAGATCGATCTGGCCGTAGCCATCGGCCCGATCCCCATGATGAAGTTCTGCAGCCTGATCACCAAGGAAAAAAATGTCAAAACCTTTGTGAGCCTGAATCCCATTATGGTGGACGGCACGGGCATGTGCGGGTGCTGCCGGGTATCCGTGGGCGGCGATACCAAGTTCGCCTGTGTGGACGGTCCGGAATTCGACGGGCATAAAGTGGATTTTGATGAGCTGGCCAAACGGCTGGCGTCCTATCTGGACGAAGAACGAGCCAGCATGGAAACCCTTGAAAAAAAATAACGCATGAACACGCAACCGGTGAGTTGTACGGAGGAATAAATGGCAAAAAAAGAAAAAATAAACCGGGTCACCATGCCGGAACAGGACCCGGATGTCAGACGGAGAAATTTTGAGGAGGTCCCTCTGGGACTGACCGAAGAGATGGCAATGACCGAGGCCAAACGGTGTCTTCAGTGCAAGATACCGTCCTGTGTGAATGGGTGTCCGGTTTCCGTGCCCATCCCCGAATTCATCAAATGCATTGCAGAGGGTGATTTTTCCGGCGCCATCAACAAGCTGTGGGAAAGAAACGCCCTGCCGGCGGTGTGCGGCCGGGTCTGTCCCCAGGAAGAACAGTGTGAGGGCCTGTGCATTATCGGCAGGAAAGACAAACCCGTTGCCATCGGTTACCTGGAACGGTTTGCCGCAGACTACGAACGGAAAAACGGGGCCGGAGATATCCCGCCTGTGGCTGAAAAGACCGGCAAGAAAGTGGCGGTCATCGGATCGGGTCCGTCCGGGCTCACCGTGGCCGGGGACCTGCTTCTCAAAGGGCATGATGTCACTATTTTCGAGGCGTTCCACAAGACCGGCGGGGTCCTGGTGTACGGCATCCCCGAATTCCGTCTGCCCAAGGAGATTGTGGCATCCGAAGTGGCCACCCTGGAAAAAATGGGCGCCAAGATCGAATGCAACACCGTGGTGGGCGCATCGGTCACCATTGACGAGCTGTTTGAAGAAGGATACGACGCCGCCTATATCGGTGTGGGGGCCGGTCTGCCCAGGTTCATGAACCTGCCCGGTGAAAACCTCATCGGCATCTATTCCGCCAATGAATACCTCACCCGCACCAACCTGATGAAAGGATACCTGTTTCCCAAATACGACACCCCCATTGCCAAGGGAAAAAACGTGGTGGTGCTGGGGGCGGGCAACGTGGCCATGGACTCGGCCAGGACCGCCATGCGCCTGGGCGCGAAATCGGTCAAGGTGGTGTACCGGAGATCCAGAGAAGAGATGCCGGCCAGAGAAGAAGAGCTGCACCATGCCCTGGAGGAAAAAATCGAGTTTGTCCTGCTCACCAATCCCACCCAATTCTTTGGAGATGAAAACGGACGGCTCACAGGCATGGAATGCCTGAAAATGGAACTGGGAGAACCGGATGCATCCGGCAGAAGACGGCCCGTGCCCATCGAGGGATCCGAGTTCCGAATCGACTGCGATCTGGTGGTGGTGTCCGTGGGTTCCAATGCCAACCCGCTGCTGACCAATGCCACACCGGATATGGCATTGAACAAGTGGGGGAACATTATCGCGGATCCGGTCAGCGGCAAGACCACCAAAAAAGGGGTCTGGGCCGGGGGCGACATCGTCACGGGCGCGGCCACGGTCATTCTGGCCATGGGGGCCGGAAGAGCGGCAGCCAACTCCATGCATGACTATCTGACCATCGGCTGGTAAGCGTCAGCCACACCCGTATCAAATCCAAGGCCGGTGCGAACCGATTCATCAGTTCGGTTCGCCCCGGCCTTTTTCATGATCCGCTTATCACCGTCAATCAGGGGCTTCTGAACGCCTCACTCAGAAGAGATGAACACCTTGTGATCCACCAGGGACAGGGAATGTATCCGTCCCTTGATGAATTTCTGGTCCCCGAATATGGATACCAGGCGGATCCCTTTTTCATCGGGCTCCACCTTGTCCACCGCTTCCATGATCAGGGTTTCTTTGTCCGCTTCTTTGAAATATGCATTTGCTTCACACATGCCGGGTTCTCCTTATTGGTTTTCCATAAAAGACAGATGCGATGCCATGAGTTCATCCACCAGCATGGGTAGCGGCAGTCCGGCCACACCCACAATGTCGATATTTTCCTGACTCAGGGGCAGCAGCACCTTTCTGGCGTCTGACAGGCTGATGGCCTCGGCCATGGGACCGGTCACCTCCCCCATCATGGCATGGGGCATGATGATGCCCACCGGCCCGATGATCACATCCGCCTTTTTCACGGTCTGGATGATGGCATTGGTGCCGGACGCCCCTTTGTTGGCCCGTGATTTGAGCATCTGGGCCGTGGCAATGGCATTGGTGCCCAGAGCGATGATCTCCACATCCTCGCCGAACCGGTCTTTGAGTTTTTTAATCACCACCGCACCGATACCCCCGCCCTGACCGTCCACCACACAGATGGTATATTTTTTTCTAATTTCCATGAATCGCTTATCTTAATTTTCCGGTTGTCATTGTCCCAGCAAGGGCACCCGCTGACAGACATGGTGCCAGATCGACTGTTCCACTTCCTGCTCAGACGCGTTTCCATCCACCACCACCACGCTTTCCTGATTCTTGAGCCGCTCAAACGCAATAAAATAATTGTCCCGCACCTGGGCCAGAATGTCAATTTTTTCAAACAGATCCAGGTGTTTCCGGGCAGTCCGGATCCGCTCCAGGCAGATTTCAGGCGCCACATCGATGAAAAGGGTCAGATCCGGTTTCAGAATCTGCGCGTTCACCGCATTCAGGGCAATGATCCATGACAGGTCCATATCTCTGGCATGATACGCATAAGAGGAAAAATAATACCGGTCACACAGCACTATCCGCCCTTTTTTCACCAGGGCTTGAACCCCGGTGTCAGGGCTCACCAAATGATCGGTTCGATCCGCTGCAAACAAGGCTGCAAGGGTCCGCGGATCCATGGCGATCCGGCCTTCCAGTATCTGACGGATCAGGGTCCCCACCGGACCGGTGGTGGGTTCACACGTGGTCTCGACAGGCATGCCCATGCCGGTAAGCCGCTTTTTTATCCGCGCCATCTGGGTGGTTTTGCCGGATCCGTCGAGTCCCTCGAACACCATAAATCTGCCTGCCGTCATGCATGTGCCCCAATCACTTATTAAAAAATGTTCTCACAACAGCGGCATTTATATCAGTATCCGGACACCGTGGCAAGGCCGGATTCTGCTTTGGGCCGATGGCGTTGCCTGCTCTGCCCCTGGGAGTGAAAACCGTTCAAAAAGAGTCTCCAGGGTATTGGTATCTTCAGAGCTCAGTGGCGCAACGAAGCGGCGTCTGCTGCAGCGCCTTTTTGGGCACCAATCGCTACAAGGGCATCACGAAATAACACCGCTTTGTCTGTATTGAATCGAAACTCAATGATGCCCTGCCATCCTTCCCGGAAGTCAGACGACTCGAATGAAAGACTCAATTTCTGTTCAGAAGGACTATCGACATACAGGTTTGCTATCCCGGGATCTTCAACAAAAATACTGATCTGCCGCTTTCCGAAGGTGTAGCAGAGAAACCGAACATTCGTCAGTACAAGCCAGCCAGAAAATCCCTCTTGGCGGTGTCGATATCGCTTTCCCGGGCCATTAACGTGCTGTGTTACGAACCAGCCGCCAATCCCTTCGTCAAGAACAACGATTCCCTCGTGATCAAGCACACAGCGCAGCTTCTTGGGAACAGCGCCAATTCCAAATAACCGATACAGGATTGTTTTCTTCATCACAATCTTAATTAGGCCCAGGTATATACATGGTTCCGTCCATTTTGAAAATTTAATGATCGCCACTGTGGCCGTTTACAAAAACTCAACATTTTTGGTGACTTTCAGCGATTTTTACCGAACTCTGCCATTCCAGACGGCATGATCCAGTCCGGCGGCCTCCTATGAGATGCATCCTCCCTGATCAGTCATGGGAATGAGCATGCGGCTCCGCCTCATGCCCTGGATGATTATGATCATGACTGCCGTGATCTCCCGCGTGATCATGGTCTGCATCATCCGCCGCATGGCTGTGATCGTGTTCATGGCCATGGCTATGGGCATGCCGGTGGGAATGGGTATGGGCTTTACCGTCATGGACATGGGGGTGTTCATGCTCATGGGTATGATCATGGTCATGTCTGTGTCTGTTCAATTTGATCTCCATCATTGACCTCCTAAAATTTGAAGGATTGGAACCGACAGCCTGCACCCAAAAGTTATGCGGCTGGATATACCAATAATATAAAACCTTTTTCCGGCAGGAAAAGAAAAAAATGAAAAAAAGCGGTACCGGTACCATTTTCCGCTTGCGTGAACCACTGCAGATGGTATGGTGACTTTACTGTCAACCAAATGACAGGGCAGAACCCCATATATTGATCCTTACAGGAAAGAGCCATGACATATGACGTGATTATCGTGGGCGGCGGGCCGGCCGGACTGTTTGCGGCCTGGTATCTGATGGAACATGCGCGTCTGAGGGTGCTGCTCATTGAAAAGGGCAAGGACCCGCTCAAACGCAAATGCCCCAACCATCACCTGCAGAAGTGCGCCGGATGCGACCCGTGCAATATTCTGTCGGGTATCGGCGGGGCCGGGCTGTATTCCGACGGCAAGCTCAACTTCATTCCAAGGCTGGGAAAAACCGACCTGACCCAGTTCATGCCACTGTCAGCGGCCCAGGCCCTGATCGACGAAACAGAAGCCGTGTTCACCCGGTTCAACATGGACGGACCGGTCTTCCCCACGGACATGGATGCGGCCCGGCAGATCCGAAAAGAGGCCCGGCGGTTCGGCATTGACCTGATGCTCATCCGGCAGAAGCACCTGGGATCCGACAACCTGCCCGGATACATCGCAGCCATGGCCGATCATATCCGGTCCAGAGGACTCGAGGTCCGGCTCAATGAAACCGTCCAGGACATTCTGGAAGAAAACGGCCGGGTGACCGGCGTGATCACCGATATTGCCACATATGAAGCATCCAGCGTGATTCTGGCACCGGGCCGGGTAGGGGCCAACTGGATGGCATCGGTGGCCGGCAAACACGGCATCCACTTAAGCCAGCGGGGCATCGAGGTAGGGGTCCGGGTGGAGGTGCACAACGATATCATGGATGATCTGTGCAATATCATCTATGATCCCACCTTTTTTGTCCAGACCCATACCTATGACGATCAGACCAGGACGTTCTGCACCAACCAGGGGGGATTCATCTCCCTGGAAAATTACCGGGATTTTGTGTGTGTCAACGGCCATGCCTATTCCGGCAGAAAATCGGACAACACCAATTTCGCCTTTCTGTCCAAGGTGGTGTTGACGGAACCGGTGACCGACAACCAGGCGTATGGCGAGTCCATCGGCCGGCTGTCCACCATCATCGGCGGGGGAAAACCAATTCTTCAGCGGTTCGGGGATCTGAAACGGGGCCGGCGCTCCACCTGGCACCGCATCCGCAAGGGTTATATCGAGCCCACCATGACCCATGTGGTGTGCGGGGACATTGCCATGGCCCTGCCTGAACGAATTTTGACCAACATCATCGAAGGCCTGGAAATCCTCAATCAGGTGGTGCCCGGCGTATCCAATGATGAAACATTGCTGTACGCCCCGGAAATCAAATTCTTTGCCACCCAGGTGGAAACCGGTGAGCATCTGGAAACAAGGATTGACGGCCTGTATGTGGCCGGGGACGGTCCCGGGGTGGCCGGCAATATCGTGTCCGCCGCCGCCACCGGGCTGATTCCGGCCAAACACATTATTGCCCGGCAATCGAAACCGGATTATTCCGGATAGTAAATGGCACAGGCATCATCGGATTCCCATGCCATGACCCGGGACACCTGCAGTTTTTCCGTCAGGGTCTGATTCAGCAGGGCCTGGACCTCTTCAGCAATATACACGGCAATGCGTTCCGAGGTGGGCTGCTGTCCCTTAAACACCGCCAGCTCATTAAGATACTTGTGATCCAGCCGGGTGTCCACCACGTCCCTTACCGCTTTCTTGATATCCCCGAAATCAGCCAGCACACCGGCGGCGTTCAGTTCAGGTCCTTTGACACATACCTCCACGTGCCAGTTGTGGCCGTGAAGATTTTCACATTTCTGTCCCACCATGGTCAACTGATGGGCACCGGCAAACCGGGTTTTTACCTTGAGTTCAAACATGAGATCCGCCTGCTGCTAGATATTTTTAAACAGATTTTTCAATTTGTTGGAAATTTTGTTGGCATCCAGCTTGTCAAACTGCTTCAACAGTTCCTTTTGCTTGGACGTCAGTTTGGTGGGAGTTTTGATGAGCACCTTCACGATCTGATCTCCCCGCCTTCCGGTCCGCAACGAGGCGATTCCCTGACCGGACAGCCGGAAGCTGTCCCCGAACTGGGTGCCTTTGGGAATGGTGAGCGTTTCTTCTCCCACCAGGGTCGGCACGGTGATCTCGGCCCCTAACGCGGCCTGGGCAAAGGAGATATCGATGGCGCAGACAATGTCGTTGCCGTCCCGCTGAAAAAATTTGTGGGGTTTGACATTGATGACCACATACAGATCCCCGGACGGTCCTCCCGGGGTGGGAGAGGCTTCCCCTTCACCGTTCAGACGCAGCTTTGAGCCCACGTTCACACCGGCTGGAATTTTGACCTGCACCTTGCGCACGGTTTCCACCCGCCCGGCCCCCACACATTTGGGACAGGGATCGGAGATGACTTTTCCCCGGCCTTTGCAGTAGGGGCAGGTGGTCTTGACCTTGAAAAATCCCTGGCTCTGGATGAACTGCCCGGTCCCATGGCAGTGGGCACAGGTTTCCGCTTCAGTCCCGGGCCGGCTGCCGCTGCCGTCACATTCGTCACATGTGGTCAATTTGGGAATGGATACGGTTTTTTCCGTGCCAAAGGCCGCTTCCATAAAATCGATGGTCATGTTGTAGCGCAGGTCCGATCCCCGCTGCACCCGGTTGCCGCGGCCGCCCCGGCCCCCGCCAAATCCAAAGAAATCCTCGAATATGTCACCGAAACTGGAAAAGATATCCTCAAACCCGCCGGGTCCGGAATGGCCGGCCCCTTCGAGACCCTGATGGCCGAACTGGTCATAGATATGACGTTTGTTGTCATTGCTCAGCACTTCATAGGCTTCGGACGCTTCCTTGAATTTGTCTTCCGCTTCCCGGTTGTTGGGATTTTTGTCCGGATGAAATCTGATGGCCAGTTTCCGGTATGCTTTCTTCAGGGTCACTTTATCCGCATCCCGGGATACCCCCAGGATTTCATAGTAGTCGCGTTTCTCTGTCATAACCTACCCAATTGTTCCAGTCATTTCCGCATGGTTTTATTTGTATTCTTGGCCCTGGTATGGTACCTTTTCCAGCTGTTCATAATAAATACAATAAACTAATCCTGAAATTCAGGTTGTCAACGATGAACAAAGAACTTGATTTTGTCAAGGGCATGTTTGACAAAATCGCCCATAGGTATGATTTTCTGAACCGGCTGCTCAGCCTTCGTCAGGATGTGATGTGGCGGAATCAGATGGTGGCCGCCGCAGCCCCAGGTCCGGGAAGCCGGATCCTGGATGTGGCCTGCGGCACCTGTGATGTGGCCCTGGCCCTGAGCCGGCATCTCAAAGGCAACACCCGGATCAGTGGCCTGGATTTTTCTTATGCCATGCTTTTGGCCGGGAAAAAAAAGTGTGATCAATCCGCGAGTCAAAGCATCCGCCTGGTGAACGGGGACGCGCTCAGTCTGCCTTTCACGCCTGAAACATTTGATGCGGTTTTCATCGCTTTCGGCATCAGAAACATCATGGATCGGCATCGGGCGTTGTCTGAATTTCACAGGGTGCTCAAACCCGGGGGAAAACTGGCGGTTCTGGAGTTGACCACGCCGCAGCACAAGATATTCCAACCCATTTACCTGAGTTATTTCAAAAAGGTGCTGCCCTGGATCGGCGCATTTTTTTCAAAGGACGGCAACGCCTATCACTACCTGCCGGCATCGGTGCTGCAGTTTCCTTCTCCGGCGGCATTTGCCCGGCTGATGTCGGAAACGGGATTCAGTGATATTCGTTTCAAACCGATGACCCTGGGCATTGTCACCCTGTTTGTGGCTTCCCGTCGATGATCCGACCTTGGTTGAACTGAAAATCACTATGAAAAATTCCATTTTCAACACCTCCGAAGGCAAACTGCTGCTGACCGGCATGGTCATGGCCCTGATACTTCTGGGCGCCATCGGATTGTATCTTTTCACAGATACAGATATCGCAAAAACCCTGATTCTCACTTTTTTTGCCAACACCTTCGGCGGCCGTTCCGTGGGCATCGGTCTGTGCATCCTTCAGGATTTCGGGGCGGTTCCCACCATTTTCTACAATTTTTACCTGGAAGTGATGGTGGTATTTTTCACTTATGCCATTTTTGCGCTGACCGCCACCAACTACCTGCGGGTGGAATGGGTGATCCGGGCGATGGAGCGGATCGCGGAAACCGCCCTGAAGCACAAGAGCAAGATCGAGCGGTTCGGATGGCTCGGTATCTTTCTATTTGTCATGATTCCTTTGCCTGTTACCGGGCCGGTGGTGGGCGCCATCATCGGCGGCATGATCCGCCTGGGGTGGGTGCGGAATTTTTCAGCCACGTTTCTGGGCACCCTGACCGCGATTGTCCTCTGGTACGAATTTTTTGAATTTCTGGATGAACGGTTCCAGATGATTCAAACCTTTTTCGTGATTATCGTCATTCTGGTACTCATCCCCTATATCAAGAAAATCCGGGGGCTTATCCGCTCTTTGCGTCAGAAGAACCCCCAGGATCCATGATCGGACCTCAGAACCGCTTTTTCAAAATGGTGGGCACCAGAAAACGGGTGTCATCCCGCTCAGGATATCCAATGTTGTAATGCAGCCCCCGGCTTTCCTGGCGCAGCAGGGCGGATTGGATCACCAGTTTCGCCACGGTGGCAATATTTCTCAACTCCACCAGATCGGCCGTCAATTTAAAATCCCAGTAATATTCATTGATCTCGTCCTGAATGGTCTTGATCCGGCGGGCCGCCCGCTGCAGGCGCTTGTCCGACCGGACGATTCCCACATAGTTCCACATCAGCCGCCGGATCTCATCCCAGTTATGGGATACCACAATGGCTTCATCACTGTCCGTGGTATTGGTCTCGTCCCAGGGCGCCAGGGTGAGATCCATGTTTTTCTTGATGGCCGGCAGGGCGTTGACGGCATCCAGATACGCGTTGTGCGCATAGACCAGGGCCTCCAAAAGCGAATTGGATGCCAGACGGTTGGCGCCGTGAAGTCCGGTGCACGCGGTTTCGCCCACGGCATACAGTCGCTGGACATCGGTCTTTCCATTCAGGTCCGTTGCCACCCCCCCGCACATGTAATGGGCCGCCGGCACCACCGGAATGGGGTCAGTGGTGATATCGATGCCATACGCCTGACACCGGGCATGGATATGGGGAAACCGCTGCCGGATGAAATTCGGATCCTTGTGGGATATGTCCAGAAAAACCGATTCCGCCCCGGTTTTCTTGAGTTCACTGTCAATGGCCCTGGCCACCACATCCCGGCAGGCCAGTTCTTTTTCCGGGGTATAGTCTTCCATGAAGCGCCGGCCGTTGGCATCGATCAGCAGGGCGCCTTCACCCCGGACCGCTTCAGAAATCAGAAAATTTTTGGCTTCCGGATGATACAGACAGGTGGGATGAAACTGGACAAATTCCAGATTGGCCACGGACGCCCCGGCCCGGTATGCCATGGCAATGCCGTCTCCGGTGGCGATATCCGGATTGGAGGTGTACAGATACACCTTGCTGGCACCGCCCGTGGCAAGCAGGGTAATGGCGGCATGAAAGGTTTCCACTCTGCCGGTGGTGTTGTTCAGCACATACGCCCCGCAGCAGAAGTTTTCATACTGGGTGACCAGGACCCCGCTTCGGACGGAGGATGAAAACGTGATCAGATTGACGGCCACATGGTCTTCCAGAATGGCGATATTCTTGTTTTCTTTTGCCCGGGCCACCAGGGCGTCTTCAATTTCTCTGCCGGTCAGGTCATGGGCATGGATGATGCGTTTGACGGAATGCCCGCCTTCACGGCCCATGGCAAAATCAAATTTACCGGTGCCGGCCATATTGAACCGGGCACCTATATCCACCAGTTCCCGGATCCTTTCCGGCCCGTTTTCCACCACCATTTTCACCACATCCGGGTCACACAGGCCATCGCCTGCCTTGAGCGTGTCTGCCACATGCAGGTCAAAGGAATCGTGTTTTCCAAATACCGCTGCCACCCCTCCCTGGGCCAACGCGGTGTTGCTCTGTTGAATGTTTTTTTTGGTAATGATGGTGACGCGTCCGTGTTCCGAGGCCTTGAGCGCAAAACTCAACCCGGCGATGCCGCTGCCGATCACCAGAAAATCGGTTTTTTGGATCATAGCAACGAACTTCTTTTTTTCTTACGGGTACTCAGTCCGAGAATCAATCCCACGATAAAGACCCCGGCACCGCTCAAAAACCACAGCATCGCTTCGTTGTTCAGATTTTCCTTGAGCGTCGATATCTGCTGTTCCTGTTCTTCCGACAACTTTACAAGGGCCCGGTATTTTTCATCCAGCTTGAGATAATCCGCAGATGCCTGCTTCAAATCCTGATATTTTTTTTCGATATCCGCCAGCGCGTCATTTTTTTCAGTCAGGCCCCGGTTCTGGTTTTCGATTTCTTCGAGCGCGCTGGTCAGGCGCTCATTTTCCATTTGAAGTTTTTCCACCTGAAATGTTAACGGCCTGTCCTGCGTCAGAAAACGGGTCAGCACCCATCCCTGTTTCTGATTGTCTGTCCGAACCAGGGACCAGTCCGGTTTGCGTTCCATCATCTCCAGCCGGGTACCGGTCTCCAGCATGGCCACGATTTTATGTTCGACGCCAGGCCCGGTGCGCATGGTTATTTTGGTAACCCCGCTGACATACACTTCCTGGGCTGCTACCACAGATACCCACCCCCACATACAGAGCACAACTATCATTTGTATTAATCTGACCATCCTGATTCCACCGTCTCCTTATATTTTTTTTGATTCATATCGTTATTTCCTTACCACTGCAGTGCCCGTTTATCAACCCGAAATCGTGCGATTCTCCGCAATCCTTGTTTTTCACCGCACCATACGAAAAAGATTTCAAATTTTATAAAGATGTGAATATAATGATCCCGTTTCAAAACGAAACATGACGGCTGGACTTCGCAAACCCGTGTACCCGAACAAAGGAGACCCATGATGGAGCAATGGCAGACCCCTTACTGGCCGGAAGGCGTGGCCCATGATCTAACCGATTACCATTATCCGCTGACTCAGGTCCTGGACAGGACCGCACAGAAGTACCCGAACAAAGTGTATACCATTTTCAACGGTGCTTCCAGGACCTATGCCCAGGTCAAGGACACGGCAGACCGGATCGCCCATTTTCTCGCTGCAAACGGTATCAAAAAAGGGGACAAGGTGGCGATTTTTCTTCCCAACATCCCCCATTTCCCGGAGGTGCTTTTCGGGATTTTGAAGGCTGGTGCTGTAGCGGTGAACTGCAACCCGGTTTACACCCCCAAGGAGCTCAATTACCAGCTCAAGGATTCGGAATCCAAAATGGTTTTCTGTATGGACCATCCCCAGTTTTACGCCAACACCCAGGAAGCCATCAAAGACACCCTGGTGGAAACCGTGATCGTCTGCAACGTCAAATCCTACCTGCCAAAACTCAAGGCGTTTTTGGGAGGCCTGCTGGGCAAGATTCCCAAAGCGGACAAAATTGATTCCGGCCATCATATGTTTGACGACATTGTGGCCTCTTCTCCTCCCAGTCCGCCGGACATCACGGTATCTCCGGAACAAGACACCGCCATCATGCTGTATACCGGCGGCACCACAGGCGTCCCCAAGGGCGCGGAACTGACACACACCAACTTTACCTACAACCTGGAAGCCTGCGAAGAATACTTCCGTCTGGTGCACGAACCCGGCAAAAAGGCGGAAAAAATGCGCCACGGCGGATATCATACTTACCTGGGGGTGCTTCCCTGGTACCACAGTTTCGGTATCACCAGTGCGCTGTTGTTTTCGGCCCTGTCCGGCAGCCGGCTGATCTGCATCCCGGATCCCCGGGCCGGAAACCCCCCGTTCACGGTGGTGATGGAAGCGGTGCAGAAATACCGGCCCACCTTTATCACGGCCGTGCCCACCATCTTTGTGGCCTTTACCAACCATCCCCATCTGGGAAAATATGACATTTCCTCCATCATGGGGTGCCTGTCCGGCGGAGCCCCGCTGCCCCCCGAAGTCTGCCGGCAGTTTGAAGAAAAAACCGGTTCCATCATCTTTGAGGCCTACGGCCTGACGGAAACCGCACCGGCCGTCTGCATCAATCCCTCGTTCAAGGAAACCCGGAAAATCGGCTCCATCGGATTTCCATTGCCGGGCACGGACGTCAAAATCGTTGCCCTGGACGACAGCACAACTGAAATGCCTCGGGGCGAAAACGGAGAGCTGGCCATATGCGGCCCCCAGGTCATGAAAGGCTACTGGAAACGGCCGGACGCCAATGAAGAGGTGTTTGTGACCATTGACGGGAACCGGTATTTTCTCACCGGTGATATCGGATTTATCGACAAGGACGGATATATCATCATCACGGACCGCAAAAAAGACATGATCATCGTGGGCGGGTTCAATGTCTATCCCAGGGAAGTGGAAGACGTTTTGTACACCCATCCCAAAGTGGAACTGGCGGCCGTGGTCGGGGTGCCGGACGAAAAAAGCGGAGAAAAGGTCAAGGCGTTCATTAAACTCAAACAGGGAGAAACGGCAACCGTTGAGGAGATCGACGCGTTCTGCAAAGAAAACATGGCCGGTTACAAACGACCCCGGTATATCGAATTCAAGGAGGATATTCCATTGTCCAATGTAGGGAAAGTGCTGCGCCGGGTATTGCGGGACGAAGAAGTCAGCGCGTGATGATCCGGACGGCCTCCGCCGCCAGGGTCATTCCGAATATACCTGGGATCCAGGGGATGGTGCCGATGGGCGGCCGCTGCCGGCCATGGCCGGCGCCTTTACCCGGATCCTGAACCGGTCCATCAGGCAACAGATCCGCATCAGAGGGCCGGACCGGTGGTTCAAGAGAATACACACAGCAAATCCCCGTGAACACCCCCCGGCGGTGAAGCCGCCGGCGCACCATCCGGGCCAGGGGGCATACCTGTGTTTCGCTGATGTCGCCGGTTCTGATCAGGGACCCATCCATCCGTCCCCCGGCCCCCATGGAAGACACCACGGACAGATCCATCTGCCGGGCCGCCACAAGCAGGTTTACCTTGGCATTGAGGCCGTCAATGGCATCCACCACCACGTCCAGGTCAGGGGACAGCAGCGTATCCAGGCTGTCTGCATTGGCAAAGGTGTCACAAATTTCCACCCGGCACTTTGGATGGATATCCACCACCCGGTCCCTGGCAATCTTCGCCTTTTTCTGCCCCAACGTGGAGTGCAGGGCATAAAGCTGCCGGTTGAGATTGGAGGGTTCCACCCGGTCGAAATCGATCAACCGCAGATACCCCACCCCGGACCTGGCCAAAACTTCGGTGGCAAAAGAGCCCACAGCCCCTAAACCGAACACCGCTACTTTCGCCCGGCCAAGCCTGTCCACCGCATTTTTTCCCATCAGACGGATGGTTCTGTCAAACTGGCCTACAGGTGTTTTCATCATTGTATCTTTTTTCCAATCATTGAGGGCTGATACCCCCATGCGTCAGGATGATCCAAAAACGGTACCAAACACCGCCAGGGCATTGGCATGGGCCCTTCGCACAAACTCCGGGACCGTCTCACCGGCCCGGGTTGCGGCGATCCCTGCGATGGCCGGGAGATTCTTGGGTTCATTGAGGCCGTGAGGGTCCGGGTCGGGCACACTGGGATAGATATCCGGGGTGTCGGTTTCCAGCAGGACCCGCTCCCTGGATACCGCTTTCAGGGCTTTTACCACCTTTTTCGCCCCGGGCCGGGTCACGGATCCGGAGAAAGAGAGATACAGGTTAAAGCGCTCCAGAACCTTGACCAGTTCCGCGGATCCGGAAAATGAATGCACCAGTCCCGGGGTTTTCAAAGGGCCGGTTTTTTTCAAGATCTGAATAAAAAGATCCCAGGCTTTGCGGATATGAATGTTGATAGGCCGCTCCAGATCCCGGGCCAGAGCCAGGTGAAACATGAACACACCTGACTGGCGATCCCGGTCGGTCTTTTTGTCCATAAAATCCAACCCGGTTTCTCCGATACCGCAGGCCTCGTCGGTCACCCGTTCACCCAGCTTCTGCTGCCAGTCGGGAGACAAAGAATCCAGAAACCAGGGATGGATCCCGTAACATGGAACAATGGCCGGATATTGGCGGGCCAGAGTTGCCGTGGTATCAAAGTTCTCTTCCATGGTGGCGCAGGTCACCATATGGGTGACCCCGGCAAGGGCGGCCCGTTGAACAATACCATCGATATCGTTTATAATCCGGGGATCATGCAGATGACAATGGACATCCACATACTGCAGGCTCTGTTCGGATGCCATGGGTCAGGACCTTTTTTCAAGTATGGTGTCACAGATATCTGCCACGGTCTTCACGGCCGCCGGTATATCCCAAAGGTTTTTATCCCGTTCTCCGACCTGATTTGAGGCGGCCCGGATCGCCACCATCGGAACCCGGTACAGGGCAGCCACATGGGCTGCGGCAGCCCCTTCCATGGACTCCATCACCGGCGAAAACGTCTGTGCCAGGGCATCGGCTTTTTCAACGGAACCGGTGATCGCGGAAACCGTAATAAAGGGCCCCTGGATCACCCGGCAGCCCAGGTGCCGGTCCAGGGTCCGGAACCAGGATGCAGCCAGACCGGCGTCCAGGTCATAAATCCCCTGCCGGGATCGGCCCTGTTCCGGGATCAGGTCAAAGGGGAGCGGGTCCAGCCGCATCTGAGGATGGGAAATATCCGGCTGCCGGCAGGTATCCACCCCGGTATGAACATAGGTGTCTCTCACTGCCACGGCCGCATCCCCCAACCCCAGGCCGGTACCGGCAAACACCCCGGCAATCCC
>JBFLKI010000170.1:0-10918 GCA_040883135.1 Desulfotignum sp.
GGGGTGATATGGCGGAAACCTTCGGCTTCGCACTGGGTGCAGTAAATCCGGTTGGATCGGTACAGTCCTTCCAGCCGGGTATTTTTTTCCGGAAAAATGATGTTCTCGATTTCCAGCAAAAACCGGTCCGGCACATCCGGCACGGCAAACTGGGTCCCGTCCGCCTGAAACTGTTCGCCGGACAGGGTCCGGCCGTCCAGGGAAACGGACCGGATCTCATACGTTCCCATATCCATGGACAGACGCGATCCGGTCCGGGGGGTATCGGGATTCCGTCTGACCGCCAGGGTGGATGTCACCCGGGTCTCTTCGGGCTGAATGTCGAAAACAAGGGTCACCTGATCGATGAGAAACTCAGGCGGAGAATAGTCTTTGAGCTGTACCGGCGTATGTGTCATCATAATGCGGCAGAATAAATGGAATGACCCGACTTGTCAACATCCCTGACAATGCCTGACCTGCACGGACAAATACGGTGACGGGTTGAATTCTTTACGGGTTTATATTAATACAGAACCTGCCATTTATATGTAGATCACTTTCAATTTAAACAGATACACGGGAAGCATTTTATGAAACTGACAATTATCGGCACCGGGTATGTGGGCCTGGTCACCGGGGCCTGCTTTGCTGAAATGGGCAGCCAGGTCACCTGTGTGGACATTGACGCACAAAAAATCGCGCTTCTGAAAAAAGGGGTGTTGCCCATTTATGAGCCGGGTCTGGAAAAAATAGTCCGGGAAAACCTGGAAGACGGGACGCTGCGGTTTACGACCCGCCTGGCGGATACGGTGGAAGGCTGCGGGATTTTTTTCATTGCCGTGGGCACCCCGCCGGGGGAGGACGGATCCGCGGATCTGACATACGTGCTTGAAGTGGCCCGGCAGATCGGGATGCACATGACCGAATATGCCGTCATTGTGGACAAATCCACGGTGCCGGTGGGTACGGCGGACCAGGTGACGCAAGTGGTGACATCTGAACTGGCCCGCCGGGGAATGGATCTGCCGTTCGATGTGGTGTCTAATCCGGAATTTCTCAAGGAAGGGGCCGCCATCCATGATTTTCTCAAACCGGACCG
The DNA here is from genome assembly GCA_040883135.1 of Desulfotignum sp. Classification (GTDB taxonomy): domain Bacteria; phylum Desulfobacterota; class Desulfobacteria; order Desulfobacterales; family Desulfobacteraceae; genus Desulfotignum. The sequence continues at coordinate 1,082 of JBFLKI010000170.1, forward strand.
CATTATTGTGGGCGTGAATACCGACCGGGCCGCCAGGATCATGCGGCGGCTGTATGCCCCGTTTTCCATGAACCGGGACAAGATGATCTTCATGAACGTCCGGGATGCGGAGATGACCAAGTATGCGGCCAATGCCATGCTGGCCACCAAGATTTCATTCATGAACGAGATCGCCGGCCTTTGTGAGCATCTGGGCGTGGATGTGGAAAATGTCCGAAAAGGGATCGGGTCGGATACCCGCATCGGGTATTCCTTTATCTATCCCGGATGCGGATATGGGGGGTCCTGTTTTCCCAAGGATGTCAAGGCCTTGATCAAAACCGCCACTCACACCGGAATCCAGCCGTTTCTGCTGGCAGCGGTTGAGGAACGGAACAACCGCCAGAAGCAGGTGCTGGGCGATAAAATCAAGGCCCGGTTCGGACCGGACCTTACCGGCCGGTGTCTGGCCCTGTGGGGACTGGCGTTCAAACCCGGGACCGATGACATGCGGGAGGCCGCCTCCCTTGTTTTTCTAAAAAATGTGATTGACGCGGGTGCGAGGGTTCAGGCCTATGATCCGGTGGCCATGCCCCAGGCAGCCCGGGAACTGCCCGAAGAATGGCTGGAGTCCGACCGGCTGACCCTGATGGACGACCCCTACCAGGTGCTGGAAAACGCGGATGCCCTAGCGCTGGTGACCGAATGGAAAGCGTTCCGCCAGCCGGATTTCAAACGGATGCGGCAGGTAATGAAAAAACCGGTCATTTTTGACGGCAGAAACCAGTATGACCCGGAAGAGGTGGCGGAATTCGGATTTGAATATCACGGCATCGGCCGGGAATATCACCCTCCCGGCAAACAAGCGGCCGGCCGCAGCGGACAAGATTAAATTGTCTGGAGATCCGGAATATGATACACTGATAAGAATTTTAGTTGTATATGCAATTTTGAAAAAACCAACAAGGATATCCGTGAATGGAGTCAGAAATCGTAGACAAGGCAAGGGTCCGGGAAATTAAGAAACGCCGGACCTTTGCCATTATTTCCCACCCGGATGCCGGGAAAACCACCTTGACCGAAAAACTGCTGCTGTTCGGCGGGGCCATTCAGCAGGCCGGGGCCGTGAAATCCAGGAAAACCGCCCGGGCCGCCATGTCCGATTTTCTGTCCATCGAACAGGAGCGCGGCATTTCCGTGTCTTCGTCGGTCATGAAATTTGAATACAAAGGGTATGAGATCAACCTGCTGGACACCCCGGGGCACCAGGATTTTTCCGAGGATACCTACCGGGTGCTCACGGCCGTGGACTGCGCCGTGATGATCATCGACAATGCCAAGGGGGTGGAACCCCAGACCGAAAAGCTCATGGAGGTGTGCCGCATGCGCAACACCCCCATTATCACGTTTATCAACAAGCTGGACAGAGAAGGGCTGGAACCGCTGGATATTTTCGAGGATATCGAAGACAAGCTCCAGATCGAATGTGTGCCCCTGACCTGGGCCATCGGCATGGGCAAACGGTTCAAAGGGGTGTACAATTTCGAAAAAAAAGAGCTGGGAATTTTCACCCCCGGATATACCCCGAAAGATGATGACGGCGTGATGATCCAGGACCTGTCGGATCCCAGGCTGGACGAACTGATTTCCCGGTCTGCCGCAGATCAGCTCAGGGAGGATGTGGAGCTGATCAAAGGGGCCGCCGACCCCTTTGATATGGCCCTGTATCTGAACGGCACCCAGACCCCGGTGTTTTTCGGGTCCGCCATCAACAATTTCGGGGTCAAAGAGATGCTGGACGCATTTGTGCAGATCGCCCCCCCGCCCGGGGTCCGGCCGGCCGCCTCAAGAAATGTCAGCCCGCTCGAGTCGGATTTCTCCGGGTTTACTTTCAAGATTCAGGCCAACATGGACCCGGAACACCGGGACCGGATCGCGTTTTTCCGGATCTGCTCCGGAAAATTCACCAAAGGTATGAAGGTGCGGCATCACCGCATCGGCAAGGAGATCCGGCTGTCCAATGCCACCATTTTCATGGCCCAGGAGCGCAGCAATGTGGAAGAAGCGTATCCCGGTGACATCATCGGCATCCACAATCACGGCACCATCAAGATCGGGGATACCTTCACCACGAAAGAACCGCTGAAATTTTTAGGCATCCCCAGTTTTGCCCCCGAGCATTTCCGCCGGGTTCTGCTCAAAGACCCCCTCAAGACCAAGTCCCTGAACAAGGGATTGACCCAGCTGGCCGAAGAGGGTACCATCCAGGTGTTCCGCCCGCTTTTGGGGAACATGCACGTGATCGGGGCCGTGGGCGTGTTGCAGTTTGACGTGACCATGGCACGGCTTAAGGCGGAATACAACGTCCATGCCGGATACGAGCCCATTGACCTGTCCGTGGCCCGGTGGGTCACGAGCGAGGATGAAAAAAAGTTGAAGCGGTTCCGGCAGAAGAACGAATCCAGTCTCGCCCTGGATGCGGAAGGGTGCCTGACCTTCATGACCACCAGCGAATATCAGCTGGGGTTTGTCATGGAAGAATGGCCGGACATCCAGTTCCACAAAACCCGCGAGCACAACATATAATTCATGCTTATTGACCCATTTTTTAAAAGGAGTGCCCCATGACAGCGCAGCGAATTCACAATTTTAATGCAGGTCCGGCAGCATTGCCTCTGCCGGTTTTGGAAGAGATCCAGGCCTCGTTTCTGAACTTCAATCACTCCGGCATGTCCATCACCGAGATCAGCCACCGCTCCGCCCAGTTTGACCAAGTGATCAATGACACCGTTGACCGGGCCAGGCAGCTGCTGAAACTGGATGACACCTGGCATGTGCTGTTCATTCAGGGCGGCGCCTCACTGCAGTTTGCCATGATCCCCATGAACTTTCTGGGTGAGGGGCAGACCGCGGACTACATCAACACCGGCACCTGGTCCACCAAAGCCATCAAGGAAGCACAGATTCTGCAAAAGACCATCCAGGTGACCGCCTCTTCCGAAGACCAGAATTTCTCCTATATTCCGGAAAACATCCCCTGCACCCCGGATGCCCGGTATGTCCACCTCACCTCCAACAACACCATCAAAGGCACCCAGTTCGCCCGGTTTCCGGAAACAGGCGGCATTCCTCTGGTGGCGGACATGTCCTCGGATATCTTTTCCCGGCCACTGCCCATGGACAAATTCGGCCTGATCTATGCCGGGGCCCAGAAAAATCTGGGTCCGTCCGGCACCTGCCTGGTAATCATCAAAAAGGCGTTTCTGGAATCCGCCGGCCAGGCGCTGCCCTCCATGCTCAAATACAGTACTTATGCAGCCAAGAACTCCATGTACAACACCCCGCCATGCTTCGGGATCTATACGATCGGTCTGGTGTTCAAGTGGATCCAGGAGCAGTTCGGCACCCTGGAGGCGCTGGCGGCATTCAATGAGGAAAAAGCCGGCATGCTGTACGATCTGATCGATGAATCCGGTTTTTACCGGGGCACGGCCCGAAAGGATTCCCGGTCCCTGATGAATGTGACCTTCCGGCTGCCCACGGAGGACCTGGAAAAACAGTTTGTGGCCGACGCCCTGAAACAGGGATTGGGCGGCCTCAAGGGCCACCGGTCCGTGGGCGGATGCCGGGCTTCCATCTACAATGCCGCCACGAAAGAGGGGATCCAGGCGCTCAAGGATTTCATGATATCTTTTGAAAAGGAGAATGGATGATGAAAGTACTGGTGAGTGACAAAATGGATGAGGCGGGCATCGATATTTTCAAAAACCAGGAGGGCATCGATGTGGATGTGAACACCGGTCTGTCCCCCGAGGAACTCCGAGGGATCATCGGGTCCTATGATGCGCTGGCCATCCGGAGTGCCACAAAGGTGGACAAGGCCCTGCTGGATGCGGCGGTCAACCTCAAGGTGATTGCCCGGGCCGGCATCGGTCTGGACAATGTGGACATTGACGAGGCCACCCACAAAGGGGTGGCGGTGATGAACACGCCGGGCGGCAACACCGTGACCACGGCCGAGCATACCATTGCCATGATGATGTCTCTGACCCGGAACATCCCCCGGGCCTGCGCTTCCATGAAGGCGGGAAAATGGGAGAAAAAACTGCTCCAGGGCCGGGAAATCTACAACAAGACCCTGGGGGTTATCGGGTTCGGCAACATCGGTTCTATTGTGGCCAACCTGGCCAAGGGGCTGAGAATGCGGGTCATTGTGTTCGATCCCAACATCTCCAAAGAACACATCGAAAAACAGGGATTCGAGTATGTGGATCTGGACACCCTGTACCAGACAGCCGATTATATCACGATCCATGTCCCCAAGATGGAGGCCACCATCGATCTGCTGGATGCCGAAGCGTTCGAGAAGATGAAGCCCGGGGTGTATGTGCTCAACTGCGCCCGGGGCGGCATTGTCAACGAATCCGCCCTGCATGAGGCGATCGTGTCCGGAAAGGTGGCCGGGGCAGCCCTGGACGTGTTTTCCACTGAACCTCCCGGAGATCTGCCCCTGCTGGGGCTGGACCAGGTGGTGGCCACCCCTCACCTGGGGGCCTCCACCAAGGAAGCCCAGACCAATGTGTCTGTGGCCGCCGCCAACCAGATCATTGCCTACCTGCTGTTCGACACGGTGATCAATGCCGTGAACGTGCCGTCGGTCACCGGCGAGGTGCTGCGCCAGCTCAAACCGTTCCTGTACCTGGCGGAAAAAATGGGCAAGATGCAGGCCCAGCTCATTTCAGGCGGTATCAAAGAGGTGCAGATCGAATATATCGGCAAGTTTCCGGACCTGGATCTCAAACCGGTCACCATTGCGGCCATCAAGGGGCTGCTCAACGAGTTCATCCCCTATGAGGTCAACTCCGTGAACGCCATCTCCCTGGCCAATGAAAAAGGGATCAAGATCTCGGAGTCCACGTCCCAGGATTCCGGCAATTTCATCAACCTGATCCGCATCACCGTGGTCACGGACACCCGTCCCGACGTGGTGGCCGGCACCATCTTCGGCAAGGAAACGGCCCGGATCGTGCGCATCAACAAGTTCCGTCTCGAAGTGATCCCCGAGGGTCACCTGGGACTGATCCACAATGTGGACAAACCCGGCTCCATCGGCTCCATCGGCAACACCCTGGGAAAACACGCCATCAACATCTCCCGGATGATGGTGGGCCGGGAAGAGGACGGGCAGCGCAACATCATCTTTCTGAAAACCGACACCCCGGTCCCGCCGGACGTGATCGAAGAGATCGAATCCCTGCCCCTGGTGGTGAGTATGAAAACCTTTGAACTTTAGCCATGCTGGATCCGGAAAGAAAAATTCCCTTTAACTATACCTCTGCCGCTGACGATCAGATCATTGTTCATCTTTTCGGATCCGCTTTTCTGAACACGATCCAGGGTCTGGATCCCAAAAAAGGGACCGGCCGCACAGCCCGGCTGCTGTACCGGTTCATGGGGGATCTGTTCATCATTGCACGCAACCCCTTTCTTTTCCAGGAACTGGTGGCCCGCCCGACCCAGCGCAGGCAGCTGTTTTCCGAGTTTGAGAAAGATCTGACCGTCATTGAACAGGCGGCCCGGCACCCGGAGGTGCTGCAGATGCTGGATGCCTGCCGGCAAACCCTTGAGACGTTCAACCACCATATCTCCGCCCAGACCGCTTTTCAACGAAAGATCCTTCGGGTGCTGGGACCGGTGGTGGGCAGAGACAACATCTATTTCGACCCGTTTACCCTGGTTGCCCATGCCACGGACGCCACGGACTGGCGGCGGTTTCTCCCTAAAGCGGTGCTGCGCCCGGAAAAAGAATCCCAGGTGCCGGTGCTGATGGCCAAAATCCGTGAACTGGGCCTGCGCATCATCCCCAGAGGCGCAGGCACCGGTTTGACCGGCGGGGCCACGCCGCTCACTGCCGACTGCGTCATGATCAACACGGAAAAACTCAACCGGATCGTTTCCATCACCCCCCTGGAAGAGATCCGAGACGGCGGCTGCTTCGCCATCGAACTGCAGGCCGGGGTCATCACCCAGGACGCCAAGGATGCGGCACGGGAACACGGGCTGATTTTCGCCACCGATCCCACCTCCGCCTGGGCCTGCACCATCGGGGGCAATCTTGCGGAAAATGCCGGGGGCAAGACCGCCGTCCTGTTCGGCACGGCACTGGACAATGTCTTGTCCTATCGGATTGTCATGCCGGACAGCCGGGTCTACACCGTGTCCCGGAAACATCATCCGGGCCGCAAAATTCTGTTTACCGATCAGGTCATATTCGACGTCACAGACGATACCGGCCAAACAATCAGGACCATCGAGCTGACCGGCGCAGATATCCGGAAAAAAGGCCTGGGAAAGGATGTGACCAACAAATACCTGAACGGCCTGCCCGGAATCCAGAAAGAGGGGTGTGACGGGATTATCACCCGGGCGCGGTTCATCCTGTACCCCACATTTTCTGTCAAGAAAACCTGCTGCATCGAATTTTTCGGCAATGACATGACCGAGGCCGGGCAGGTCATCACCCGCATATCCGGCACATTTGCCAACGCCGACCCGGCGGTCATGGCGCTGGAACATTTTGACGAAGCCTATATCACGGCCATTGATTACAAAACCAAAAACGGGGTGGGGTCCCGGCTCAAGGCCGTACTGCTGGTGGATCTGGTATCCAATGACCCCCACCGTCTGGCTGAGGGAATGGACACCCTGGCAGCCATTCTGGAACCGTTTGAAAAAACCGGCCTGACAATCGCACAAACCGATGAGGAGGCAGCGCGGTTCTGGGAAGACCGCAAGCGGCTGGGGGCAATCGCAGCCCATACCAATGCCTTTAAACTCAACGAGGACATTGTGCTGCCCCTGACATCTCTGGCGGACTTTGTCAAATTCGTGGACCAGATCAACCTGGCGGAAAAGGCGGTCAACCAGGCCCGGATCATTGAGAATCTGGTGGCCTATCTGGACCGGGCCGTGCCCCTGGCCGATCCCCAGTGGCTGGGGAAAAAGGTGGGACAGGCCAAGGACCTGGCCTGGGCCACGAAAAAAAAACTGGCCATTGCTTCCAGGGATGCCCTGGAAGCGGGGATCCACGCCAAAAACTTTTATAAGAGCGTCACAGACAGCCTTCGGGGTTACAGCCAGATTCTGGACAACCTGGAAACGATCTATCACACCACCCGGGACCGGCTGATCGTGGTGGCGACCCATATGCATGCCGGAGACGGCAATGTCCATGTGAACATCCCGGTGCTGTCCAATGACCGGGAAATGATGGAACGGGCCGCCATGACCGCGGACCGGGTCATGGAAAAAGCCATGGAACTTCACGGGGTGGTGTCCGGGGAACACGGCATTGGAATCACCAAGTTCAAATACCTGTCTGCATCATCGGTTCAGGCGTTTGAACAGTACCGGAACCGGGTCGATCCGGACCGGATCATGAATCCGGGAAAACTGTGTGAACCCGACATCCTGAACAAGGTGTTCACCCCTTCGTTCAATCTGCTGAAGCTGGAGGCAAAGATCCTGAAACACGGGTCATTGTCCGACCTGGCCTTCAATATCGCCAATTGCGTGCGGTGCGGGAAGTGCAAACCCGTGTGTCCGGTGTTTTTTCCCGACACAAACATGTTTTTTCACCCCCGGAACCGGAATCTGGCCCTGGGGTCGCTTATCGAGGCCCTGCTGTACATCACCCAGCGGACCCGGTCCACCGGGTTCCAGATCCTGAAGAACCTGGAAGAGATCGCGGATCACTGTACCATCTGCCACCGGTGTCTGACCCGATGCCCGGTGAATATCGACTCCGGCGACATTACCATTGAATCCCGGGAAATTCTGAAAAACATGCAGTTCAAGCATACCCCGTTGTCCACCCGGACCACCCTGGGGTATCTTGCGGACAAAAGGCCGCTGGCCAACCGGCTGACCCGGCCCTGGCTGCTCGGGGCGGGCACGTTTGTCCAGCGTGTGGGCGCCGGCCTGCTGTCCCCCGTTGCCGGGAGCCGCCCTTTTTCCCGGAACCGGACCATGCAGCTGGTTCGTTCAAAAATGCCCTGGCCGGATGTCACCACCCTCAGGTCGGCAGTCCCCATGACCCTGAAGAATCAGGCAATGATTCTGGAACCCCGTAAACCCGCGGTATCCACGGTGTTTTATTTTCCCGGATGCGGCAGTGAACGCATCTATTCCCGGGTTTCCAGAGCGGCCCTGTTCATTCTTCTGTCCGGCAATCACCGGGTGATTCTGCCGCCGCCGTTTCTGTGCTGCGGATATCCGTTTCTGGTCAATGCCATGACCCGCAAACACGAAGAACTGGTGCTGAAAAACATCATCGTTCTGACCCAGATCCGGGAGATGTTCAATGATCTGACATTTGATGCGGTGGTGGTGTCGTGCGGCACCTGCATGGAATCTCTGGCCCGGCTGGATGCGGCACAGATATTTGGCAGCCTGGTGCAGGATGTGAGCGAGTATGTGCTGGAAAAAAGCCCACAACCCCTGTCGCATGGGTCTTTGTGTTTCTACCATGCCCCGTGCCACGATTCGTTAAAAAACAGGGGAACGGCACTGCTCGAAACCCACGGTTTCCAGGTGACCCCGGTGCCGCATTGCTGCTCCCAGGCAGGCACACTGGCGCTGTCACGGCCCGATATCAGTCATCACATGCTGGTCCGAAAGCAAAAGGCACTGGCCCTGGCCGACGGGTTCATCACAGAAACGGCCCCCAGGATTCTGACCAACTGTCCTTCCTGCCTCCAGGGGTTGGGGCGGCTGGCCGGTGTTACACCCGTCCATCTGGCAGAGACCCTGGCCGTGGCGCAGGGCGGGGATCAATGGCAAAAACAGGACCTGGCGGGGTTGACCGATGCCGTGGAAAAGGTGACGTTTTAATCGTGAACCTGGTGCTGCTCTTTCAAAAAGATTTTGTGTCAGCAAACCGGGTGTGTGTGTCCGGCCGCCGGTATGACCATATCCGGACCGTGCTCAAGGCCGGTCCCGGCGATACCGTGACCTGCGGGAAAATCAACGGAAACCTGGGAAGCGGCATTGTCGGAGAGGTGGACACCCACCGGCTGGTGATGCAGGTGACACTGGATCAGCCGCCCCCGGGGCCTGTCCCGCTGAATCTGGTGCTGGCCTTGCCCCGGCCCAAGATGCTCCGGCGGATCATCCAGAACGTCACGTCCCTGGGCGTGAAACAGATCTTTCTGATCAATTCCTGGCGGGTGGAAAAAAGTTTCTGGCAAAGCCCGTTTCTCGAACAGGAAAACCTGATGTCATATGCCCGGCTGGGCCTGGAACAGGCAAAGGATACGGTAGTGCCGCAAATAGTCAAAAAACGGTTTTTCAGCCGGTTTGTCAAAACCGAACTGCCGCAGATTTCCCAAAACACCCGGTGCATCACGGCCCATCCCACAACCGGCCGGGTCTGTCCGGCCGGCGTGAACCAGCCGGTCACCCTGGCGGTGGGGCCGGAAGGGGGGTGGATCGATCTGGAAGTCCAAACCCTGGCGGATATCGGATTTGTCCCCTGCAACATGGGGCCCCGGGTCCTGACCGTGGAAACCGCCGTGACCAGCCTGATCTCCCGGCTGTTTGTCTGACCCCTCCCTGTCCTTATTTGCCGGCAGCGGCTTTTTTCTGTTCCAGGTCCTCCCACCTTGCGTACAATGCCTGAACCCGGGTTTCCGCTTTTTCCAGGTCGCGGCAGACAGCGGCCAGTTGCTGCGGGTCTGCCATGATGTCCGGGTCTTGCACCTGGGCGGTCAGCGCTGCCACCGCATCTTCCGCTTTCAGAATGGTGTCTTCCATGTGTTCGAGCTCAAACTTGTCCTTGTAGGAAAAAACCGGTCCGGA
>JBFLKI010000171.1:0-25853 GCA_040883135.1 Desulfotignum sp.
CAGGTGTTTCACTGCGGGCGGATGGCCTACGAAGGGATCAATCCGGCCAACCGGGTGATCGCACCCAGCCCGGTGGCCCCCATGCAGGAAAATCCCATGACCGGTATGCCGTATCCGGTGCCGGAACCCATGTCCCGTTTTGACATGGATCATGTGATCAACGGGTTTGCGGAAACCGCCAAAGGGGTGGCGGCGGCCGGGTTTGACGGGTTCGAGCTGCACTGTGCCCACGGGTATCTGCTCAGCCAGTTTCTGTCCGCCTATTCCAACCGGAGAACCGATGGTTACGGCGGTTCCATGGAAAACCGATACCGGTTCGTCCGTGAGGTGATTCATGCCGTCAAGGCGGTTTTGCCTGAAGATCTGCTTTTTCTGGTGCGCATCTCCAACTGGGCGATTGCAGACATGGATGTATCCCTGTTTTCGGACGCAGCGGAATGGCAGGAGATGGTGACGCTGTTTTCACAGGACCCGGTGGATGCCATTTCGGTTTCAACGTATGATTATTCTCAGAACGCCTTTGACACGGGCCGTCCCATGGCAAGGGTCACCCGGGATGTCACGGACCTGCCGCTGCTGATCTGCGGAAAGATTCATGACCGGAAAAGCGCGGAACATGCGCTGGCAGATGCGGATATGGTCCTGTCGGGCAAATCCATGCTCCTGAATCCCGACTGGGTGGCGGATATTGAAGCGGATCGGGAACTGCCCCTTTATGGTTCTGAAGAAGCGGGAGTGGCCTATACCACCACCCCCCTTCCCTGAGTATAAATCGCCGGATAAATTGAAGGAGAGTGTTATGGAACTGGAAAAGTACCGTCAGGTAATCAAAGATGCCATTCAGAGTGAAATCGATGCCAGACAGTTTTATGAGCAGGTGTCTGGTCGGATCAAAGATGGCTATCTCAAAAAAGTGTTTGCCGAATTTGCTCAAGAAGAAGGGAAACATGAACGGATTCTGACCGATGTTCTGAATCAGAAAAAAGTGGATGCAGCCCATTTTGACTGTGACAAGGATTTTCATGTATCGGAAACCATTGAAATGCCGAAAGTGACCGGAGATATGGATCTCAAGAATGCCATCGGTCTGGCCATGAAAAACGAGGAGATCGCCATGAAAAAATATACCGGGCTGGCGGAAAACTGTACCGACCCCGGTTTGAAATCTGTTTTTCTGGACCTGGCAGCCATGGAACGGGGGCACAAGCATACCATGGAAGAAAAATTTGTGGATGTGGCATACCCCGAAATATGGTAGCCGGCGCAGCAAATGTGAATAGGTAGCCGGCGGTATAAACTATCTTGATCAGGAAAGGATAGAGACATGGAAAATTATGGGGAACAGATCGTGGTCTTTTTGACCAAGTACGGACTGAGCATCATCGGCGCCATCATTATTCTGATTGTGGGCCGGATTGCCGCGGGTATCGGCAGAAAAATTATCGAGAAGATCATGGGTCGGTCCAAAGTGGATCCTTCCGTGGTCTCCTTTTGCGGCAGCCTGGTGTATTTTGGCATTCTGGCGTTCACCGTGCTGGCGGCGCTGGCAAAGTTCGGGATACAGACCGCGTCGTTTGTGGCGGTGATCGGTGCCGCCGGTCTGGCCGTGGGTCTGGCCCTTCAGGGATCTTTAGCCAATTTTGCCGCCGGGGTTCTGATTTTGATCCTGCATCCGTTCAAGACCGGGCATTACATTGAAGCCGCCGGGGTTGCCGGCACGGTCAAGGATATTCAGATGTTTACCACCACGCTGGCCACACCCGACAACATCATGATTCTGGTGCCCAATGGGAAAATTTTAAATGATGTGATCAAAAACATTTCCGGATATGATACCCGTCGAATCGATCTGGTGATCGGCATCGGATACGGTTCGAATATTGAAAAAGCCTGGCAGATTCTGGAAGATATCATTAAATCCGATGACCGTGTTCTCAAGGATCCGGCCTACACCATTGCCGTATCTGAACTGGCGGATTCCAGTGTCAATTTTGTGGTACGGCCGTGGGTGAAAAGCTCCGATTACTGGGCCACGCGGTTTGATCTGCTCAAAACCATCAAACAGGCATTTGACGAAAACGAAATTGAAATTCCGTTCCCGCAGGTCACCGTCCATAAGGCATAGGGCAGAAGATTGTCTTGACCTGGGCACGGTTCAGGTATGGGACAACCCCAGAAACGTATTGCGGATCCGTTCCACATGGCCGAGAAGCTGGGTTTTTCTGGCTTTTCCCACTTCTTCGGGCGAAGCATCTGCCAAAAGACCGGTCAAGGCGTGCAGATCCGACTCCAGGCAAAGGCGTTCCCTTTGCAGGCCACGGGCATCCATTTTCATCAGGTTGAAATACCACAGCCGGAAGGTCAACACGTAGAAGCGGTCGGACATTTCCGTCAAAAAAGGATTGCCGGCAGCATCGTGAAACAGGCGTTTCAGATCTATATCCAGGCGGGCCAGCTGTTCCGGGTCGTGCCGGGACACCTGTTTTTCGCACTTTTCAGTTAATTGTTCCAACCGGTCAAAATGGCCCCTGGTGAACCGTTCCGCGGCCATGATTCCGATGACCGATTCCAGTTCCAGCCTTGCTTGAAACAGATGCGTGATGGTATTGAGCTCCAGTTCCGCAACCTGGATACCGGTACGGGGCAGAATTTTGAGCAGATGTTCCCATTCCAGACGAAACAGCACCGTGCGCAAAGGGGTTCTGCTGACGCCGAATTCTTCAGCCAGGCCCTGTTCCTTGAGAATCTTTCCCGGGTCATATGTCAGAAAAATGATTCGTTCTCTGAGGGTGTGGTAGATTTTTTGGTTCATTTTTTATCTGTCTTCAAATGAATCATCCGTTATTTTTTGAAAACCAATACCATATATAAACAGCAAAAATAATGTATTGACAATAGAAATTTTTTTGGTATACCATAAAAATATTAAAAAAGCACGCCGTTTCCGACATGGCAGCGGTTGATTCAATTTCAGGGGGAAAAACCATGGAAACATATGATGTCGTCATTATCGGAGGGGCTGTGATGGGAAGTTCCACAGCCTATTTTCTTGCCGCCAATCCGGATTTCAACGGAAACGTGCTGGTCATTGAAAAAGATCCCACCTATGCCAAATCATCCACATGCCTCTCTGCCGGGGGCATCCGGCAGCAGTTTTCCAACACGGAAAATATCTTGCTGTCTAAATTTGGTGCTGAATTCATCAAGAATATCAATGCCTATCTGCAGGTAGAAAACGATGACCCCGTGAATGTGGATTTTACGGAAAACGGGTATCTTATTTTAGCGACAGAGGCCGGCATGCCGGTGCTGATGCAGAATCATGAGACACAGATTGCCGCCGGGGCCAATGTCAAAATTCTGCAAAAAGACCAGTTACAGGAAACGTTTGAATGGCTCAGCGTCGATGATATTGTCGCCGGATCCTACAACATCCCGGATTCGGGGTGGTTTGACCCCCATTGCTTTACCATGGGGTTCAAAAACAAAGCCAAAAGCCTTGGGGTGACCTATATGACCGATGAGGTGGTTGGTATCGAGCGGTCGGGCGATCAAATCACGGCGGTCCAACTGAGTTCCGGACAAAAAATCGGCGGGGGCATGTTTGTCAACGCGGCCGGACCCAAAGCAGCCCGGGTGGCTGAAATGGCCGGGATTGACGATCTGCCGGTCCATTCCCGGAAGCGGTTTGTCTTCTTGTTTAAATGCAATACCCAGCTGCCCGGCTGCCCCCTGGTGGTGGACCCGTCCGGGGCCTATTTCCGGCCGGAAGGACAGCATTTTATCTGCGGGATCTCTCCGGATGCGGACAATGATCCGGATTGTGATGATTTTGATATGGATTATTCGGTGTTTGAGGAAACCCTGTGGCCGATTCTGGCGGAACGGGTGCCCGCGTTTGATGCCATCAAACGGATTTCATCCTGGGCCGGCCATTACGAATACAACATAAAGGATCAGAATGCCATTATCGGGGCGCATCCGGTTGTGAAAAATTTGATGTTCATCAACGGGTTCAGTGGCCATGGGCTTCAGCAGGGACCGGGAGCGGGCAGAGGGATTTCAGAACTGATCACTTACGGGAAATACCAGACCCTGGATCTGAGCTGTTTCAGGTTTGAACGGTTTGCCGAAAACCGGCTTTATATCGAACTCAATATCGTATAACCCGGGATAAACGCCTGAAAATGATCTGTCCGTCGGTTTCAAACGGGTGTGTCAATTAACATTGATACCAAATCCTTCTTTGTGGTATATTCAGTAAATTTTAATTCTGCAAAGAAAATGAACCCGGGTGAAAAACAAGGACAAAACCATATACCGGTGTAAGACCTGCGGCAGTCAGACCTTTAAATGGATGGGCCGGTGTCCGGACTGCGGGGACTGGGATACCCTGGTACAGGAAGTTCAGATTTCCAGAAAAAACATGGGAACGGCCGGAATTTCTCATGCCTCGGAACCGGTGCCCATCGATTCCATTAACACCAGAGAGTCACTGCGAATCTCTATGGGCATGGCCGAATTCGACCGGGTCCTGGGGGGCGGGGTCGTGGATGGATCTCTGGTGCTGATCGGCGGTGATCCGGGGATCGGCAAATCCACGCTCATGCTCCAGGTGTTGTCCGCCCTGGCCCGGTCCGGCAGAACCTGCCTGTATGTGTCCGGTGAAGAATCCATCCGCCAGCTGTCCATGCGGGGACAGCGCCTTGAAGCCGGCACCTGTCCCTCCCTGATGATCGTATCGGAAACCAACCTGGACGCCATCGCCGCCATGATGGCGAAAACCACCTATGATGCCGTGGTCATCGATTCGATCCAGACCATATTTCAGCCGGATGTTAATTCCACCCCGGGCAGTGTCACCCAGATCCGGGAAGCGGCCATGCGGTTCATGCACCTGGCCAAATCCAGCGGGACCCCGATTTTTCTGGTGGGTCATGTGACCAAGGTGGGGGCGATCGCCGGCCCCCGGATCATGGAACATATGGTGGACACGGTATTGTATTTCGAGGGCGACAAAAGCCATGTGTTCAGAATTCTGCGGGCCGTGAAAAACCGGTTTGGCTCCACCAATGAAATCGGTGTGTTCGAGATGCGGGAAGCAGGGCTCAAAGAAGTCCCCAATCCGTCGGCCGTGTTTCTGGCCGAGCGGACCACCGTGGCCCCGGGATCCGTGGTGACCTCCTGTATGGAGGGGACCCGTCCCATTCTGGTGGAAATCCAGGGACTGGTATCCAGTTCCTCCAGCCCGGGCAGTCCCCGGCGCACCATCCTGGGGCTGGATGTTCAGCGGGTGGCGCTGATCGTGGCGGTCATGGAAAAACGTCTGGGGATGCATCTGTCCGGGCAGGATCTGTTCATGAATGTCGTGGGCGGGGTCAGAATTGTGGAACCGTCCGCTGATCTGGCCATTGCCGCGGCCCTGACCTCCAGTTTCAGGGACAGGCCGGTTCCCGGAAACATCACACTGATCGGTGAAATCGGTCTGACCGGAGAGATCCGGTCCGTGAGTCATGCCCAGGCAAGGATCAAGGAAGCCGCGAAGATGGGATTCACCACCTGCCTGGTGCCGGCATCGGCCTTGAAACAGTTGTCCAAGGTTCGGGGCATGACCATTGAAAGTGTTCGATTTTTGAATGAAGCCATGGAGGTATTGTTTGGCAGCTAGAAAGCGCGGCAACAGACCCGGTAACCGGTCCGGCACTGGTGCCGGTTCAAATTGGGAAGATCATCTGACACGCCGGGCACGGGCGGAAAATTACCCGGCCCGTTCCGTTTACAAGCTCAAAGAGATTCAAGAAAAATTTCAAATTATCAAACAAAAGGACGTTATTCTGGATCTGGGGTGTGCGCCCGGATCCTGGCTGTTGTATGCAGCCGAGCAGACGGGGCCCAACGGCCTTGTATTCGGTATTGACATTCAAACGGTTGAGATCGATCTGCCCGCTAATGTGACGGTGTTTCAAAAGGATATTCTTGACATGGCAACAGACCCGGACCTGTTTTTCCAAAAGGTGTCCGAATGCCGGGTGGTGCTCTCGGACATGGCGCCTGCCACCACCGGTAGAAAGGATGTGGATGCGTTCCGCTCCTTTGAATTGTGCCGGATGGCATTGGAAACGGTGGACCGGTTTCTGGGGGAAAAAGGCCATTTTGTGTGCAAGATCTTCCAGGGTAATGAATTTTCACAGTTTGAAAAACAGGTGAAACAACGCTTTGCCGAATGCCGGATTTTCAAGCCGGAAAGTTGCAGAAAACAGAGCAAGGAAATCTATATTATCGCAAAACATAAACGATCAAAGTAATGTAAGGAGTGGATTCATGTCAGGACACAGCAAATGGTCGACCATCAAGCACAAGAAGGGGGCGGCCGACAAAAAACGGGGGAAGATTTTCACCAAGCTGATCAAGGAGATCACGGTGGCGGCACGTATGGGCGGCGGAGACATCGAGGCCAACCCGAGGCTGCGACAGGCCGTTGCCGCGGCCAAAGCCCAGAACATGCCCAAGGAAAATTTCGAGCGGGCCATCAAAAAAGGCACGGGCGAACTGGAAGGGGTCAGTTATGAAGAAATCGTTTATGAAGGATACGGCCCGGGCGGGGTGGCGGTGATGGTGGAATGCCTCACCGACAACCGGAACCGAACCATTGCCGATGTCAGATACATGTTTTCCAAGGCCGGGGGCAATGTGGGCACAGACGGGTGTGTGGCATGGATGTTCGACAAAAAAGGGCTGATCGCCGTGGCAAAGGATGCCGTGGATGAAGACACACTCATGGAAGTGGCCCTGGATGCCGGGGCTGAAGATATTAAAGACGAAGGCGATGTGTTCGAGGTGATCACCGATCCCGGTGATTTTGAAGCCGTTCAGGCGGCGGTTGACCAGGCTGGAATCGCTTACGAGATGGCGGAAATTACCCGGCTGCCCCAGACCATGACAGAGGTCTCCGGCAAGGAAGCCGAACAGATGGTCCGGTTCATGGAGGCGCTGGATGACTGTGATGATGTCCAGAAATTCTATACCAATGCGGACATCCCGGATGAGGTGTACGATAACGTTTGACAGACGTGCCGATTGTTTGCTGCACCCCTGAATCAAAGGCCGGCATCTCGGGATGCCGGCCTTTTGGGTGTCAGGCCAGATCGATCATTTTCTGTACCGCGCCCAGGGCGTCCTTCCGGATATGCTCCGGGACCCTGACTTCTCCTGACAGTGTTTCCAGGCTGTTGTTGACATCCTCCAGACCGATCTTCTTCATGTCCGTGCACAGCATTTTTTCGGATGCCGGAAAAAACTGTTTGCCCGGGTTGGCTTTGGAGATCGGATACAGCAAGCCGACCTCCGTACCGATGATGAACTGGCGGTGCAGGCTGTTTTTGGCGTACCGGATCATGCCGGAGGTGGACTGGATGGTATCGGCCAGGGCAAGGACCTCGGGCGGACATTCCGGGTGGGCCATGAACAGGGCCTCCGGATGTTCCTGCCTTGCCGCTGCCACATCTTCCGGGGTCAGGTTGTTGTGAAACGGGCAGTACCCGTCCCATAAATGGATGGTTTTGTCCGTGTGTCCGGCCGCGTACTGCGCCAGGTTTCTGTCCGGTGTCATGAGCACCTCATCTGCGGACTGGGCATTGACCACAGCGATGACGTTGGCCGAGGTGCAGCAGATATCGGATACGGCCTTGACCGCGGCCGAAGAGTTGACATAGGTGATGACCGGAATGTTACCCAGGGCTTTTTTCCTGGCGGTCAATGCCTCGGGGGTCACCATGTTTGCCATGGGACAGCCGGCGTCCGGGTTGGGCAGCAGCACGGTCTTGTCCGGGCACAGAATGGAAGCGGTCTCCGCCATGAAGTGGACACCACAGAAAACGATGATATCCGCAGTGGTTTTTGCGGCCCTGATACTCAGTTCCAGGGAGTCGCCGCACAGGTCCGCGATTTCCTGGATCTCAGGGGGCTGGTAGTTGTGGGCCAGAATGATGGCGTTTTTTCTTCGGGCCAGGTCCTGGATAATGTTTTTCATGGGTTGAATCCTTATGATCTTTTTGCGCGTGTCTGTCAGTTCATGTCAATAACACTGGTTCCCGGCGGTACGGTAAACTCGAACCAGTTGTCAGGCAATTGAAGAAACTGGATGTCGGAGAGTTCAAACCGGGTGACATCTCCGACCGTATTCACGGTGGTCACCGTCTGAATCTGAAAATCTTTTCGGGTGGCCTGTATACGAATGATTTGAATATCCGGATTGTCGGGCGGTGCATCGAGTTGCAGTTCCACCCACTGATCGGTCGATTCAAAGACGGTTACAGTAAAATTATCTCTCAGTTGTGAGATATCGGATAAAAACGCCCCGCCGGCACCGGATGCGAAAAACTGTGACGCATCTCCCCGCATCACCTGATTTTCATCCGGCCTGTAGATCCACAGGGTATTGCCGTCGGTGATGATGTCATGGCGTTCAGGTTCCAGGTACTGCCATTTCATTTTTCCGGGATGACTGAACCAGGCCCGGCCAGATGCGGTTTCACTGATATCCAGCGCCGTCATGACAGAGGTCTGTGTGAATGTTGCGAAAAAAGTGCGTCCGGCGTACTGCTTTTCAAGCCCGTTAAGAAAGCTCTGTGCGGCAGCGCCGGTATCGGATGCCGCTGCGGCATGGATCCATCCGAGACACAGCAGGCCAATCAGAAGCATTTTGATAAGTTTCACGACCAGTTTCCTTTTTTCAGTGCATCAGTTTCTGCAGGTCTTTGCGTTTGTCTTCCGCATACAGGCGCCGAAGTTTGGGCTTTTCGATCTTACCGGTGGGGTTTCTGGGAACATCGCCGAAAAATATTTTTCTTAACCGTTTATACCGGGGCAGGGCCTGCTGGAAATCCAGGATATCCTGCTCACAGATCATGCAATTGGGCTTGACGCTGATGATGCCGGCGGGAATTTCTCCCAGCCGTTCATCCGGCACCCCGATCACCGCAATATCCTTGATTTTTTCATGGGTGAGAAAGAAATTTTCGATCTCATTGGGAAAAATGTTTTCCCCCCCGTATATGATCACATCCTTTCTCCGGTCCACCAGCCAGATGAAGCCGTCCTTGTCATATCTGGCGATGTCACCGGTGTAAAGCCATCCATCCTTGAGCGCTTTTTTCGTGGCAGTCTCATTTTTGTAATACGCTCTCATGACGCCCGGCCCCTTGACGATCAGTTCCCCGGTTTCACTGGCAAACAGATGGTTTCCCTGTTTGTCCACGATTCTGACGTCCCAGCCGTATCCGGCCTTGCCGATGGGGCCGACATGGTGGCTGTTTTCAACCCCTAAATGAATGCAGCCGGGACCGGTGGATTCGGTCAGCCCATAATTGGTATCATAGGCCTGAAACGGGAAAATTTTTTTCCAGCGCTCCACAAGACTGGGCGGCACGGGCTGGGCCCCGGAATGCATGAGCCGCCATTGATCCAGGTGATATTTCGATAAATCGATGGTGCCGTTTTCAATGGAAATCAGAATGTCATGGGCCCAGGGAACCAGGAGCCAGGCAATGGTGCACTGCTCTTCAGACACCGCTTCCAGGATCCACTCGGGACTGACGCCGTTGAGCAGAATAC
This sequence comes from Desulfotignum sp., assembly GCA_040883135.1. GTDB lineage: Bacteria > Desulfobacterota > Desulfobacteria > Desulfobacterales > Desulfobacteraceae > Desulfotignum. The sequence continues at coordinate 9,613 of JBFLKI010000171.1, forward strand.
ATTTGCCGCCCACCAGAAAACTGCCCATCCAGTGCATTTTGGCCCCGGTGTGATACAAAGGGGGAATGCACAGAAACACATCCTCATGGGTCTGGCCGTGATGCTTGTTTTCCACCTCACAGGCATGGGTCAGGTTTTTATGGGTGAGCAGCACGGCTTTGGGGGTTCCGGTGGTGCCGGAGGTGAAGTACAGGGCTGCATCGTCATCCGGTCCGGCATCTATTTCCAGGGGATAATGTCCATCGTAACCGGAAATGAACGTGTCCAGGGAAACGGCCCAGTCCGGACAGTTTTTTTCCGGGCCGGAAAATACCCAGAGGGACACCCGGCCGCTGAGATCCTGACGGATGTTTTCAATCCGTTCAATGAATTCAGGCCCGAAAATGAACACTTTGGGCGCTGCGGTCTGTGTGCACAGAAGAATTTTATCGGACTCAAACCGGAAATTCAGCGGCACGGCCCAGGCCCCTGTATAAAGGATCCCAAAATAGATGGGCAGCCAATCCAGGCAGTTGGTCATCAGTTGAACCACGGTATCTGATTTTTTGATGCCGTGGTTTTTCAGTGCGTTGGCCAGCTGACAGGACATGGTATAAAACTGATGCCAGGTGATCTCCTTTCTGGCGGACTGGGCGGGAATCCGTTCCACCAGAGCGATCTTGTCCCTGTAAAGCCGGTTGTTCTGGGCCAGTATGTCTGTAATTCGCATATCCCGTGTATTCACCTTTGATCGTTTGCTTGGGGGTAAAAAAAATCCTGCCGGATCAATATAGACCACGGCAGGATTATGTTCAACCCAATGATTTTAAAAAGGGGGGGTTATTTGTCTTTTTTGACCTCTTCAAAATCCGCATCCACCACGTCATCATCCGCCTGGGCATCAGCGCTGCCGGTGCCGCCGCCGGGATCACCCTCCTGGGAGGACGATGCCTGCTGATACATCACTTCAGCCAGCTTGTGAGATGCCTGGGAAAGGGCTTCGATCTTCTGTTTGATATCTTCCACATTATCGGTATCTTTGGCCTGTTTTAATGCTTCCACAGCCGATTCAATCGTTTTCCTGGTCCCTTCATCCACTTTTGAGCCGTGTTCTTTCAACGTTTTTTCCGTCTGGTCCACAAGGGCTTCAGCCTGGTTCCGGGTATCCACCAGCGTCCGTTTCTTTTTGTCCTCTTCCGCGTGCATTTCCGCGTCCTTGACCATTTTTTGGATCTCTTCGTCCGACAGACCGGATGCGGCAGTGATGCGGATGGACTGTTCCTTGCTGGTGGCCTTGTCTTTGGCAGATACCTGGACAATGCCGTTGGCATCGATATCAAAGGAGACCTCTATCTGAGGCACCCCTCGGGGTGCAGGCGGGATATCTGCCAGTTCAAACCGGCCCAGGGTCTTGTTGTCCGCCGCCATTTCCCGTTCTCCCTGGAGCACATGGATGGACACGGCCGGTTGATTGTCCGCCGCCGTGGAAAACACCTGGCTCTTCTTGGTGGGGATGGTGGTGTTCTTTTCAATGAGCTTTGTCATGACGCCACCCAGGGTTTCGATGCCCAAAGACAACGGGGTGACATCCAGCAGCAGGACATCGTTGACATCCCCCTGGAGCACACCGGCCTGAACGGCCGCACCCATAGCCACCACTTCGTCCGGGTTCACGCCTTTGTGGGGTTTTTTGCCGAATATTTTTTCCACCCGCTGCTGAACTGCGGGCATCCGGGTCATGCCGCCCACCAGCACCACCTCGTCGACACCGTCGGGGCCCAGATTGGCTTCTTTCAATGCCTTTCTGCAGGGACCTTCCAGATTGTCCAGCAGATCCGCCACCAATGATTCCAGTTTGGCCCGGGTCAGTTTGACGTCCAGGTGTTTGGGGCCGGAAGCGTCCGCCGTGATAAAGGGCAGATTGATACTGGTTTCCGTGGAGCTGGACAGCTCCATTTTGGCTTTTTCCGCCGCTTCCTTAAGCCGTTGAAGTGCCATTTTGTCGTTGCGCACATCAATGCCCTGATCTTTTTTGAATTCATTGGCAATATATTCGATGATTCTTAAATCAAAATCTTCACCACCCAGATGGGTATCTCCGGATGTGGCCTTGACCTCGAACACGCCGTCGCCGATCTCAAGGATGGACACATCGAATGTGCCGCCGCCCAGGTCAAAGACCGCGATTTTTTCTTCCCCTTTTTTGTCCAGTCCGTATGCCAGAGACGCGGCTGTGGGTTCGTTGATGATCCGCTTAACGTCCAGACCGGCGATTTTTCCGGCATCCTTGGTGGCCTGGCGCTGGCTGTCGTTAAAGTAGGCCGGTACGGTGATGACCGCTTCTTTGACCTCTTCGCCCAGATACTCTTCCGCGGTTTTCTTGATATTGGCCAGAATGAACGAGGATATCTCAGCCGGGCTGTACTGTTTGCCTCTCAAGTTGATCCGGGTATCCCCATTGGAGGCCGCTTCAATCTTATAGGGCAGATTGGGGATGTCGGTCTGAACCTCTTTTGAGTTGAATTTTCTGCCGATCAACCGCTTGACGCCGAACACGGTGTTTTCAGGATTGGTGATGGCCTGCCGTTTGGCTGTCTGACCCACGATCCGTTCACCGCTTTCAGTAATGGCGACAATGGAGGGGGTCGTCCGGCCGCCTTCCGCATTGGTGATGATTTTTGCTTCTCCACCGGCTTCCATGATTGCGACGCAGGAGTTGGTGGTTCCCAGGTCTATTCCAATAATTTTTCCCATAACTTTTTCCTCCAAGATATCTTTATTTTTCTTCTTGTTTTTCCGTATCATTGCCTGTTGGTTTTGACACCACAACCATGGCGGGCCGGATCAGCCTGTCATGCAGAAGGTATCCCGTCTGGAGCACATCGGTTACCGTGTTTTCAGGAACCTCGTTGGTTTCCTTCTGGGTGACCGCCTGGTGGAAATTCGGGTCAAATGACCGGTTTTCCGCTTCCACGGGTTTGACATTGAAATCATGAAACACTTTCAGAATTTCCCTGTGGGTCAGCTTTACCCCCTCCAGCAGACTGACTAAGTCTTTGTTGGTCTCTGCGGAAGCCATGGCCCTTTCCAGGTTGTCCACAACCGGAAGAAACTGCTTGAAAACGGTTTCATTGGCAAATTTCCTGAATTCGTCGATTTCTCTCTGTTTTCTTTTTCGATAGTTGTCAAATTCGGCGGAAAGCCTCATAAAACGGTCCTTTTCCGCTTCAAGCGCGGCTTCGAGCGAAGCGATCTCTTTTTCCTGTGAAGAAGACTCCTTGTCGGCATCATCCCTGGCTTCAGCAGTTGATTCCGCATCCTTTTTCAGGGTATTGTTATGCCCGGTGTTTTCACCCCTGGCTTTTTCTGTCAGTACCAATTTAATCTCCTGATCCAACATTTTAAATTTTTTGGCAAATGATATTACTTTTGTAAATTATGGCTGAAAAGTAAGTCTGTTTGATTGCATGTCAAGACATAAAAAGGCGGGAAAAAATTAACCGGCCGGCAGGAGATGACGGAAAAATTGCATGACCGGGATCGATCCCTGACACAGAAGAGATCACTTATCGCTGCTTCCTTCCGGACCTGACGAGGTTCATGTCCTTCTGTTACAAGGCGACCGATCAGAATTGTTCCGTATCCGGTCTGCCGGCCGGAATCACTATATATACAGCGGAATTTTTTTTTTTTCAAGACGTATGTGAATGTATGTGAAATTTTCACACGGAAAAACACGCGGAACCGGAGGGGTGACCGCAATTTTTTCGGGGTCGGGATGAGTGGTCGGGGCGGAGAGATTTGAACTCCCGACATCCTGCTCCCAAAGCAGGCGCGCTACCAGACTGCGCTACGCCCCGGATCAATAAAATAACCATTTTAGATATCATTTTAGCAGGTCCAATGCAAGTGGTTTTTTTGGTCAATTTTCTTGACACAACTGGGCATAAGCGTTATTCTAGGTATCTTTATTAACTGGATAACCTGTCTGGATGTGATCTGGTTCGCATCCGGTGTGGTTTGTGCATAAGGTTTGCATCTGGCCCGGGTTTTTGATGGTTCATTATTAATGGAATGGAATGTAACAGGACAAAAACATGCAGGTAAAAATTGAAGACAAGAGCGCTGTGAAAAAAGTGCTCTCTTTTGAAATTCCCAAGGAAAAAGTGGCAAAAGAGCTTGACAAGGCTTACAATGAACTGAAGAAAAAAGCGGATATCAAAGGGTTTAGAAAAGGAAAGATTCCCAGAAAAGTCCTTGAAAACCGGTTTTCAAAAGACGTTCATGCCGATGTCGCCCCCCGTCTGATCCAGGATTCCTTTATCGAAGCCATCCAGGAACACAATCTCAACATTGTGGGCGGACCCCAGCTGGATCCGCCGGAATTGAAACCGGATTCTGACTATGTGTTCGATATCACCGTCGAGGTGAAACCGGAGTTGCCTGAGATCGATTACAACGGCATTTCTCTTGAAAAAAATCGCTACACCGTGTCTGATGCCGAGGTTGACGCCCAGATTCACATGATTCAGAGAACCATGGCAAAAAAACAGAAGGTGACCGAAAGCAGGGCAGTCAAGGATACCGATTTTGTCCTGATCGATTATCAGGGGTTTATCAACGATGAGCCGTATGAGCACACACCGAAAATTGAAAATTTTCTCTACAAAATGGGTCAAGGCGCTCTGCCTGAAGAATTTTTTGAAAAACTGACCGGCTGTGTTCCGGTTCAGGATATCGATGTCGAGGTGGCTTACCCTGAAGATCATCCGGATGAAAATCTGAAGGGCAGAACCATTCTGTACAAAGTCACGCTCAAGGAGATACAGGAGGAAATTCTGCCCGAGATCAATGATGATCTGGTCAAAGGCCTGGGCAGATTCGAAACGCTGGATCAGGTCAAAGATTCGATACGGGAGAACCTGGAAAAAGGCATTCAGCAGCGCGTGAAACACGAACTCAGTGAACAGATATTCCAGAAAATGCTGGATAAATATGAATTCGAGGTGCCCGAGGCCATGATCGATGGAGAACTCAACGGCATTATCAGTGAGACCGAGCAGGCCTATTCTGCCAACAATACCAGTCTGGAAGAACATGGATTGAGCCGTGAAAAGCTGTCTGAGCAGTACCGGGATGTCGCGGAAAAACAGGCGCGGCGCCATTTGATACTTGATAAGATCATCACTCAGGAGAAACTGGACCTGACCGAAGAGGAGATGGAAAAAAGCCTGGAGGAAATGGCCCGCGGCATGAATGCCACCGTGGATGCCATCAAGAATTTTTTCAAGGCAGATCCCAGGCAGATGGAATACTACAAGCATACGCAGCTTGAAAAAAAGGCGATCGACCTTATAATTGAAAAAAGCGAGGTTACGGAAAAAGAGCCGGAATCTGACGAACAGGAAACACCGGTATCGGATGAAACTCAGGCATAGCAGGTCCGTAAAACCGAAATAAAAGGCCGTATCCATAAAGTTTTTTAAGGAACGGTGTACCAAGGACAGAAAAACAAGGAGTTTTATTGTGCCATTAATTCCAATGGTGGTTGAACAAAGCAATCGAGGCGAGCGGGCCTATGATATTTATTCGCGTCTGTTAAAGGACCGGATCATATTCTTAGGCTCTGCCATTGACAGTGAAATTGCCAACCTCATTGTGGCCCAGTTGCTTTTTCTGGAATCTGAAGATCCGGAAAAGGACATCAGTTTCTATATCAACTCTCCCGGCGGTGTGGTCTCTGCCGGACTGGCCGTCTATGATACCATGCAGTACATCAAGCCGGATGTGGCAACGGTTTGCATCGGTCAGGCCGCCAGTATGGGCGCATTGCTTCTGGCTGCCGGTGCCCCGAAAAAACGGTTTGCACTGCCCCATGCCAGGATCATGATCCACCAGCCGTTGGGGGGGGCCCAGGGACAGGCCACGGATATCAAAATTCAGGCCACTGAGATACTTCGTATGAAAGATACCCTCAACGAGATTCTGGCAGTCCATACCGGCCAGAAGATCGAAAAGATCGCCCATGATACGGACCGTGATTTCTTCATGTCCGGGGAAGAGGCAAAAACCTATGGTATTGTGGACCGGGTGGTTGCCGACAGAAGCCAATTAGAAGAAGTGGAAGCCTGATGTCGGCTTCAAAGGAGTACTAGAACATGGCCAAAAAAGATGACACCAATGATCAATTTTTCTGTTCTTTCTGCGGGAAAAATCAGAAAGAAGTTCAGAAGCTGATAGCCGGTCCCAGTGTTTACATCTGCAATGAATGCATCAAGCTTTGCGGTGAAATCATCGAGGATGAAGAAAAGGAAAAAGCGGCTGAGACGGAAAGTGCCAGAGAGTTTTATCCCCCCAAGCAGATCAAGGCAATGCTTGATTCCTATGTCATTGAACAGGATTCGGCCAAAAAAGTGCTTTCAGTGGCGGTTTATAACCATTACAAACGTCTGGCTTCGCGGATTGAGAAACCGGCCGATGACGTTGAAATCCAGAAAAGCAATATTCTGTTGATCGGTCCGACCGGATGCGGTAAAACGCTTCTGGCCCAGACCCTTGCCAGATTTCTGGATGTGCCGTTTGCCATTGCCGATGCCACCGCCCTGACCGAAGCCGGTTATGTGGGCGAAGATGTGGAAAATATCATTCTGTCTCTGGTTCAGAATGCGGATTATGATATTGAACGGGCCCAGAAGGGAATTGTCTATATCGATGAGATCGACAAGATTTCTCAGCGGGGAGACAATCCTTCCATTACCCGGGATGTTTCCGGAGAAGGCGTTCAGCAGGCGTTGCTGAAAATTATCGAAGGCACGATCGCCAGCATCCCCCCCAAAGGCGGCCGAAAACATCCCCAGCAGGATTACGTCAAAGTGGATACCTCCAACATCCTTTTCATCTGCGGGGGAACCTTTACCGGGCTGGAAAAAATCATCGATCGACGCATTTCCCAGAAAACCATGGGGTTTGGTGCCAAGATCGCCGATAGAAAACAGGTCAATGTGGGTATACTGCTGGAGCAGCTCAAACCCGAGGATCTGATCAGATTCGGATTGATCCCGGAATTTTTAGGCCGGTTGCCCATTATTACCACAATCAGTGAACTGTCGGAAGCGTCCCTGGTCAAAATTCTGACAGAGCCTAAGAATGCTCTGGTGAAACAATACCAGGAGCTGTTCAGGATCGAAGGCGTGGATCTTCAGTTCACTGATGAAGCGTTGGAAGCCATGGCCAGGGAAGCGGTCCACCGGAAGTCAGGTGCCAGGGGATTGCGGGCCATCATGGAAAAGACCATGCTGGACATCATGTATGAACTGCCGTCCAAGGAAAATGTCAAGGAATGCGTGGTCGGGGAAGAGGTGGTGCTGAAAAATGAACCGCCGATTCTTTTGTATGAACAGCCCAAAAAACAGGCCTGACATAAACGATCGAGACTGAATCAATGATCAATATCTCCAGATTGTTCAACCCGGACGGCTCAGAATATATCAAAAAAAATCTGCCCTTGGTCCCGTTGCGGGACATGGTGCTTTTCCCTTTTGTCACCACTTCCGTGTTTGTGGGAAGAGAGCAATCCATCAAATCGCTTTCCGAAGCCATGGCCGGAGAAAAAAAGATATTTCTCACGACCCAGAAAGATCCGGAAGTCCTCAAGCCGACCATTCAGGATATTTTTCAGGTGGGGACCGAAGCCAAAATCACCCAGCTGCTTCGTCTGCCGGATGGAACGGTCAAAGCCCTGGTTGAAGGAATCTGCCGGGGGAAAATTATTAAACTCAGCGATGAGCGCGGTTTCCTGACTGTGGATTTCATGCCGGTGGAAGAGACGCCCATGCCGGACACCGTGTCCAAGGCAGCGTTGAGAACCGTTCTGGAAGCGTTTGAACAGTATTCGAAACAGTCTGGCGCGGTGTCCAAAAGTTTTTTCAAGAATCTGGAAATTCTGGAAACAGATCCGTCACGGTATGCCGATGCCATTGCCGCCCAGTTGCCTTTCAAGGTGGCGGACAAGCAGCAGTTACTGGAATGCGCGGATATTGAACAGCGGTTTTTCCTTCTGCTCAAGCTGATTCAGCAGGAGACGGAAGTGTTCGCCATGTCCCAGAAGATCAAGGGGCGTGTGAAGGAGCAGATGGAAAAACTCCAGAAGCGTCATTATCTGACCGAGCAGATGCGGGCCATCAAAAAAGAGATGGGAGAGGACAGCGAATCCGGAGAGTACGCGGAACTTGAAAAGCAGATTAAGAAGAAACGTCTGCCCAAAGAGGCGGCAGGTGTTGTCCGCAGGGAGCTGGAAAAACTCAAGATGATGGCACCCATGTCTTCGGAAGCCACAGTCATCCGAAATTATATCGACTGGATGATTTCTTTGCCCTGGTTTCGGAAGAACCGTCCGAGAAATGACCTGGCCACTGCGGAAAAAATTCTTGACCAGGACCATTATGGGCTGAAAAAGCCCAAGGAGCGGATTCTGGAATACCTGGCCGTGCAGATGCTGGTCAAGAAGATCAAGGGACCGATACTGTGTCTGGTGGGTCCGCCGGGGGTCGGGAAAACCTCTCTGGCCAGGTCGGTGGCATCGGCCACGGGCAGGGCGTTTGCCCGGATCTCCTTGGGCGGGGTCCGGGATGAAGCGGAAATCAGAGGGCATCGCCGGACCTATGTGGGAGCCATGCCCGGCAAACTGATCCAGACCCTGAAAAAAGTGGGATACAGCAATCCGGTATTTTGTCTGGATGAAATCGACAAAATGACATCCGATTTCAGGGGAGATCCCTCGTCTGCCCTGCTGGAAGCCCTGGATCCGGAACAGAACCGGCATTTCAATGATCATTATATGGAAGTGGATTATGATCTGTCCGAGATTCTGTTCATCACCACCGCCAATACCCTGTTTGATATTCCGGCACCGTTGCGTGACAGAATGGAAATCATTCAGATTCCCGGATATACCGAGTATGAAAAAGTGCAGATTGCAAACGGGTTTCTGATTCCCAAACAGATTAGGGAAAACGGACTTGAAGAAACCGATGTGACCTTTTCGGACAATGCCGTAAAAACCATTATACGGCGGTATACCCGGGAGGCGGGAGTACGGAATCTGGAACGGGAAATTTCATCGGTCATCAGAAAGATCGCCACCAAGAGGGTTCGTACCCGGGAACGGAAATGCTATACTGTCAGCACGGTTAGTGTGCATAAATATCTGGGTCAACCCAGATTCCGGGAAAAACCCCTTGAGATTGAAGACAAGACCGGGATTGTGACCGGACTGGCTTGGACCCAGGCCGGTGGCGAGCTGTTGACCGTCGAGGCGGTGACCATGCCGGGAAAAGGGCGGATTATGGTCACCGGAAAACTCGGAGATGTCATGAAAGAGTCTTCCCAGGCCGCCGTCAGTTATGTGAGATCCAGAAGCAAGGCGCTTGGCATAAAAGATGATTTCTACAAAAATCTGGATATTCATATCCACGTGCCGGAAGGCGCGATTCCCAAGGATGGTCCCTCTGCCGGTATTGCCATGTGCACGGCCGTGGTGTCGATTTTAACAGGCCGTCCGGTCTACAGAAATCTTGCCATGACCGGAGAGATCACTCTCAGAGGGCGGGTCCTGCCCATCGGTGGGGTCAAGGAAAAACTGCTGGCCGCCCACACCCACGGTATCCGAAAAGTGGTGATGTCAGCGGAAAATAAAAAAGATGTTCAGGAGATCCCCAGATCCATCCAAAAACAGCTGGAGATCATTTTTGTGGATGACATGAGCCAGGTGTTGTCCCATGCCCTGATTTAAAAAAGTCAATTCAAACGGATCAGAAGTCCTCCAGAAGCGAAATGAACTGGGTCATGGCGGATACTTCGTCCAGCGAGGCCACTTTCCTTCGTATCTCAACGATTTTGTCATAATCAGCCGAATCCATGAGCAAGTCTTCTTTTCTGGTGCCGCTCTGATTGATATTGATGGCCGGCCAGATGCGACGTTCGGCACATTCCCGGGACAGGAACAGATCCATGTTCCCGGTGCCTTTGAACTCCTGAAAGATGACGTCATCCATGCGGCTGCCGGTATCCACCAGGATGGTCGCGATGATGGTCAAAGATCCCCCGTTTTCCAGTTTCCGGGCGGCGCCGAATATTTTTCTGGGAAATTCCATGGCATTGGCACCAAGTCCTCCGGACAATGTTTTTCCGAAACTGTCCGTATCTATGTTGAAAGCCCGGGTCATACGGGTCAGAGAGTCGATGAACACCACGGCATCCTGGCCGATTTCCGCACACCGGATGGCGGTATGCATGGCCAGGCGCGTCATTCTCATGTGCTGTCCGATCTGCTGATCCGCCGATGAATACAGCACATGGGCATTGACCAGTCCCCGTTGAAAATCGGTGACCTCCTCGGGTCGCTCATCCACCAGCAGAATGAAGACATGGGCATCCGGATGGTTGGTGACCACTGAATTGGCCATATGGCGCAAAAGAAAGGTTTTGCCCGATTTGGGCGGCGCGATGATCAGTCCACGCTGTCCCATGCCGATGGGAACAATGACATCCAGTGCCTTGCCGATCGTATCATCGTCGTCCTGGGTCAAGATATATCTTTCATAGGGATTGATGCTTACCTGGTCCTGAAGCATGGGAATGGCGGAGAATTCATCAAAAGGAAGGCCATTGATGGTTTCGACCCGAATCAGTGCAAGATTCGGGTTTCGGGGGTCTTTTTTTTCACCCAGGCCCTGAATGAAACTGCCTTCCCGCAGATTCAACTTGCGGATCAAACTGTTCGGCACATAAGGGTTTTCCGGCTGGGGTTGAAAATTTTCTTCGATTTCCCTGAGGAATCCAAACCCTTTGTCCATAATTTCAAGATATCCTGACACAGGTTCCATACGCGTATTACTCCTTGATAAACTTGTGTTGCTGATGATGAGAACTGGGCATGAATTCAACTTGCGAATGTCGGTGCATCACAAGTTCATAAAAAACCCGGCATCACATTGTTATCGGACTGATATCGGTTCGACTAATTTTTATTGCGTAACGCTGTTTATATCATTAAAAACCGGGCCTTGCAAGATATTAACGCAATAAAACGGATGAAATTCAGACCTTGGGGAAAGAAAAACAATGATTTGTAAAAATCTGCTTGACACCCATTTTCAATATTGATATAAGTCGATCTGTTTTTCGGGCGATTAACTCAGTTGGGAGAGTGCAACCCTTACAAGGTTGAAGTCGCAGGTTCAAGCCCTGCATCGCCCACCAGGAGACACTGGGAATTACGGGGGTGTAGTTCAGTTGGTTAGAACGCTTGCCTGTCACGCAAGAGGCCGCGAGTTCGAGTCTCGTCACTCCCGCCACAATATAAAAAGGGTTTTTCAGTCATCGGCTGAAAAACCCTTTGTCTTTTTACGTCATGTATGACTGAGCGATGAATTAACCGGCGGCGGATAGCTCTTTCACGATGGCATCCCCCATGCCCCGGGTATCAACCGGAGTGCCTTTGCCGGTCATATCCGCCGTAAATATCTCCCGGGCCAGTACCCGTTCGACGGCTGATTCAATGGCTTCCGCCGCTTGCACCTGCCCGCAGGAATACCGGAGCATCATGGCACCGGACAATATCTGTGCAATGGGGTTGGCAATGCCTTTGCCGGCGATGTCCGGGGCAGACCCGCCCGCCGGTTCATACAGTCCGAATTTTTTTTCATTGAGGCTGGCTGAGGCCAGTAATCCCATGGATCCGGTAATCATCGCGCATTCATCTGAAATAATATCGCCGAACATATTGCCGCACAGAAGTACATCAAACTGCCGGGGATTTTTGACCAGCTGCATGGCGGCATTGTCCACATACATATGGGTGAGTTTGACATCGGGAAAATCTTCTGCGATCCGTGTGACGGTTTCCCGCCATAAAACCATGGAAAACAATACATTGGCCTTGTCAATGGAGGTCACGTTCCGGCGTCGCTGCCGGGCCGTCTCAAACGCCATTTTTGCAATGCGTTCGATCTCGAACCGGGAATAGACCATGGTGTCGTAGGCATACTCATCACTGCCGGTGCCTTTTCTTCCTTTGGGTTGTCCAAAATAGATCCCGCCGGTCAGTTCCCGGACACACAGAATGTCAAAGCCGTCCTGAACGATGTCCGGCCGCAGCGGGGATGCGTGGACCAGTGAGGAAAAAACCCTGGCCGGCCGCAGGTTGCAGTAAAGGTCAAAATGCTTTCTCAATGGCAGCAAGGCGCCTCGTTCCGGTTGTTCTTCCGGAGGCAGGTGCTCCCACCGGGGACCTCCCACCGATCCGAACAAAATGGCATCACTATCTTCGCAAAGGGCCAGTGTGGAAGGCGGCAGGGCTTTCCCCTGCCGGTCTATAGCAGCACCCCCGACGTCCGCATGTTCATATTCCAGTTCGAATCCAAAGATCTGTTTTGCCCGGTCAAGCACCTTGATCGCCTGTTCCATGATTTCCGGTCCGATACCATCCCCGGGTAATACGGCAATATGGATCACAATTTTTCTCCTTGTCTAAATCAAAAAAGAGGCTGATGAAAAATCAGCCTCTTTTCTGGATAATGCGTTTGATCTACCGGATGATTGTCACATCATCATTTCCGATTGCTGAACTCTGCATACGCCATGGCCGTGGTTCTGTAAACCAGGTGGGCCATTTTGGAGAACGGCAGAAAAGCGAACAGATTGAAAATGGCGATCAGGTGCAGGTAATACAGAACGTAGGAGGTCCATTCGAGATGGGCCAGGCGGGCCATCTGAGTGAGCATCCCGGTCAAGCCGAGGGCAAATACCACGCCAAGGATATACCAGTCTTTGTATGTGGTGACCTGCTCCTTGTCGTCCAGACGGTTTTTGATCATCAGTCCGGAACCGATGACCAGGGCGACCCCTGCAATGTTGCCCAGCCATTTGACCGGGTTCAGCTGGGAATAGGGACCCGGGGTCTGGAACACATACAGCACAACAAAGAAAACACCGGTAACGATGGCCAGACCGATAAAGGAGAACAACACCATCATGTGGGGCGTGGCCCGTTCTTTGTTGGTCTCGCACTCATTGAACTTTTCATGCTTCAGGATGGTGGGGAGAATTTTCACCACGGCCCGGCCCAGAGCTTTGTAGTCAATGCTCTTTTTGTCGGTTTTTCCTTCCATCATGGCATTTTCATGAATATCGGTGATAAACCGCCGAAGACTGAGCAGAAAAATGATGGTCACCGCACCGGCCAGCGGCACGAACGTCAGATCCACAAACCAGGTGGAAAAGAAATTGGCCTGGGCGATGACACCTTCATGGGCATGGGACCAGGCAATACCGAACACATTGAATATTTTGGTCATCACATCTTCATGCGCCATGGTGATATAGGCGAAAACGGCAAACCAGATGGCCGGGATTCCCAGCAGCAAAGGCAGTTTTTTGGGATCATTCACCGCCTTGGCCAGGGCTTTTGGTTGGGCATACTCGGTAATGGATGCAGCGCGGACCGCTGCCAGCACATCGCCGGGAGCCGCGCCTCTCGGGCACAGGTCCGTACAGTCCCCGCAATTGTGACACAGCCAGATATCCCCGTTTTTTATGAGCCGGTCTTTCAGGCCCCAAGAGGCTGCGATCATCTCTTTTCTGGGAAACGGACTGTTTTCCGGAGAAATCGGGCAGGCCACGGAACAGGTGGCGCACTGGTAACATTTTTTCAGCGTGTCTCCGCCAAGACCGCGGATCTGGGCGATGAACCCCAGATCGGGTTGGGCAAGATATGTGTCAGTCATATTAAAAAACCTCCATATGGTTTGAAAGTTGCGACATTAGAAACCCTTGAACGGGTTGGGACCCAGGGCGTCCACTTCTTCGACAAATTCATTGATGATTTTGGGCAGTTTGTCGTATTCGTCAATGGCCACTTCCACAAACGCCACGCGTTCCTCTTCCAGTGCCAGGCTGGAAAGGGCGTCTCCGATTTTCTTGACCCGGACTTCCGCCAGTTCGGAGCCTTTTACAAAGTGGCACTGGTAATCATCGCCATGTTTGCAGCCGATGAGAATGACGCCGTCCATCCCCTGAGCCAGCGCATCCTTGATCCAGATGGTATTCACGGACCCCAGGCACCGGACCGGTATGAAACGGACATCCGGAGAATAATCCATCCGGTTCAGTCCCACCATGTCCAGGGCCGGGAACGCATCATTTTCACAGATCAGCGCCAGGAACCGGAAAGGTGGTTCATCAAAGTCATCTTCTGAAGGGACCTTGACGGCCTTGATCTGGGATCCGATGGAGTCGATGGTGTAGTCGGCAAATGAGATGATCCGTTCCGGACAGGCCCCCATGCAGGTACCACAGCGCCGGCACCGTGTCGGGTTGATTTTGGGTGTGCCCTTGGCGTCATCGTCCAGTGCACCGAAGGGACACTCCACCGTGCAGCGTTTGCACTGGGTGCATCTCTGAAAGAAAAATTCCGGGAAGGTCATGTCACCGGAACGGGGATGGACCGCCATGCCCCGGTTGGCGCTTTCAATACATTGAATAGCCTTCAGGGACGCGCCTGTTGCGTCTTCAATGGATTCTTCGATGGTCATGGCCCGGCGGATGGCACCGGCCGCATAAATACCGGTTCTCTGGGTTTCATAGGGAAAACAGATATAGTTGGAGTCGGCATACTGGCCGAAAATGTCATTGTCACGGAATCCCGGTCCCTGGCGGTAAGCCAGGTTCACCACCGGATCATCTTTGGTGACAGGGACCATGCCGCCGGCCACAACCACCATATCCGCCTTCAACGCCAGGTTGTCACCCAGAAGGGTGTTGACAGCCGTGACTTCCAGGCCGTTGCCCTGACTTTTGACTTCAGTGACAGCCCCTTTGGTCATGAATATCCCGTCCTGCTGCTGCATGCTTTTGTAAAAGTATTCCTGAAGTCCGGGCGTCCGCATGTGTTGATAAATAACATAGGCTTTGCCGTCGCTGTAATCTTCGGTCACATACCGGGCCTGCTTCAGTGACACCAGTGAGGTGACCGATCCGCAGTAGTCGAAGTCAGCGTCATCCTCTTCCTTACCCGGGGACTGGATGAACACCACATTTTTGGCGGGCTTGCCATCGGACGGCCGCACAATTTTGCCTTTGGCGGCAATCATTTCAAATTCGTGATTGCTGACAACATCGGGCAGATCGATCCCCAGATGATCACAATCGGATTTTTCCAGATCGGTGGGCCGCCAGCCCGCCGCCAGGATGACGGCACCGTAAAGTTCTCCATCCGGATCAAGCTTCAGTATGTCCAGACGTCCTTCATTGTATTCCAGAAATTTTTCATGGGCCGCTTCCGGGTCCAGTTCCTTGCCGTTTTCATCCACCAGCATTTCTTCGGGCAACGGAAACGGCACATCAAAAGGAATGCGTTCCCCGGGTTTCTTGAACGTCACGGTGAACTCTCCGGGCTGGCCCGCAATCCGTGCGACTTCACAATTGGTCCGCACATCGATATTGGGATATCCCTGAATTTCCTGGATCAGCTGCTCGGCTACCGGGGCCTGAAGGGTTTCAAAGGGAGCGGTTACCGGCATCTGATTCCGAAGTCTGGCTGCGTATCCCCCCAACGCGTCGGTTTTTTCCACGATGGTGACGTCATATCCGGTTTTGGCCGCATCCAGAGCAGCGGACATACCGGTGACACCGCCGCCGAGAACCAGAATTTTCTTGGAAAACGATTCAGGTGTGTAAGCGGCCGGCAGTTTGACTTTTTCCAGGCGGATCATCCCCATTTTGATGTAGTCTTCCGCCTTCATCTGAATCCGGTCAAAATGCTCTTCATCGTCTTTCTGTTCCTCGGTCAGGGCCGGATAGGTTTCCCGGGAATGGGGCCATACCACGCCTTCTCTCAGGTTCACACGCTCAACGATACAGTTGTCGAACCGGAACACATCAAAATTGACGCGACGGGAACAGGCACCGATCACCATGGCATTCACCTTGCCGTCATCCACGTCTTTCTGGATGAGCGCCACCCCTTCCTTGGAACACAGGAAAGGATGTGTGGTACAGTTCAATCCTTCTTCCTCAGGAATCTCCACCAGGTCTTCCATATCCAGGGTGTCTCCGATTCCGCAACCTGTGCAGATATATACGCCGTATTTCTTATCCATGGTTTGTATTACCTCCTTACAAGGGTCTGAATGGCTTTAAGTGCCATGCCGGTAGCATTCTGGTTGGATGTGACGACATCGGCCGGCTTGTTGGCGCATCCTGCC
>JBFLKI010000172.1:0-10655 GCA_040883135.1 Desulfotignum sp.
GAAAAATCTGACCCGGAAAACCTATTTTCTCCTGGCTTTCGGGGTGGCCGATGAAGTGTTTTCCGTGCTGTCGTTTCACGACAGACCGCTGACCCCCCGGTTCGTTTTTTTTCTGGAACTGTCGGCCTGGTCCGGATGGGTGTCCGGCACGGCGTGCGGATTTGTTCTGGGCGGCTTTCTGCCCGACATTCTGACCCAGAGCATGGGGGTGGCCCTGTACGCCCTGCTGCTGGCGATTCTGATGCCGGCCCTCAAAGCATCCAGGCAAACGGTTTTTCTGGCGGTGATGTCGGCCGGCTTGAACACCCTGCTGATCCGGCTAAATCTGCTGCCTGCCGGATGGACCATTATTGTCTGTATCCTGGTGGTGGCGTTGGCGGGCGCGATGCTCACCCCGGAAAAAAAGGAGGCCGCCCATGAATGATACCCTGGTCCCCCTGATTCTGGCAATGGCCGCCGTGACCTATGTCCCCCGGCTCATGCCGTTTCTGCTGCTGAACCGGCTGCGCATCCCCTTTCGGGTGAACGCATTCTTGAAAGCCATTCCCGTGGCCGCCATCGGAGCCCTGATCGTTCCCGGTGTTCTGACGGCCACACCCGAGCTGCCGGCTGCGGCCCTATCAGGCATGGGATTCACTCTGGTCTACGGACTGTTAAGAGGCGGCATTATTGTCCCGGTTTTAGGCGCGGTGGGGGTTGCCTGGCTGGTGCTGGCTTTTGTCGGGTGACCTCCTCCCGGCGGGACCGGTGCCGGAAAAAATGTTTTGACATCCAGAGGCATTCCTGGATATAGTTATCCCAACTGTGTTGAAATTCATCCGGTCCTGTTGTCCGAGCTCTGCTCTTCTTCCTGCGCGCCAACGGTTTCCTTTTTAATGCCATTATCCAAGAGGAGGTAACATCATGAGCGAAAGTGTCTACAAAATCATCGATCTGGTGGGAGCCAGCACGACATCCTGGGAAGATGCGGCCAACAAGGCCATTGCCAAAGCGTCCGGTTCTCTTCGGGATCTGCGGATCGCCGAGGTTCAGAAGCTGGATATCAAAATCGAAGAAGGTAAGCCGGCCCAGTTCCGCACCAACATCCGGCTGTCCTTCAAGTACCAGGATTAAACGGATGTAAACAGGGGCGGGTCAGGTCCGGATCTGGCCCGCCCCCCATGCCACGAACTTGGCGGTGGTCAGTTCCCGGATGCCCATGGGGCCGTATGCGTGCAGCTTGGAGGTGGAGATGCCGATTTCCGCTCCCAGCCCCAGTTCCCCGCCGTCGTTGAACCGGGTGGAGGCGTTCACGATCACCAGAGACGCGTCCACTTCCCGCACAAACCGCCGGGCGTTATCATAATCGGTGGTGATGATGGCTTCGGTGTGGTTGGAGCCGTATTCGGCGATGTGCGCCATGGCCGTATCCATATCCGGCACCACCCGAATTGCCAGAATCAGGTCCAGGTATTCCGCTGGCCAGTCCGCGTCCGTGGCCGGCTGGATATGTTCCAGTATCCGGCAGCAGGTGTCACACCCTCTCAGCGTTACTCCTGCTTGTGTCATGGCGGAGTATATCTCCGGCAGAAAAACGGGTGCGATCGCTTCATGGACCAGCAGTGTTTCCAGGGCATTGCATACGCCCGGCCGCTGCGCCTTGGCATTGACGCAGATCGATACGGCCATGTCCAGGTCGGCGGAGTCGTCCACATAGGCGTGACACACCCCTTTGTAGTGCTTGAGCACCGGAATGGATGAATGGGCCACCACATGCCGGATCAACCCCTCGCCCCCCCGGGGGATGATCAGATCCACCAGGGCTTCCTGTTTCAACAAAATATCCACGGCCTCCCGGTCCCGCACCGGGATCACCTGGGCCGCCGCCGCCGGCAGCCCGGCATCGGCCAGCCCCTGGGCAATGATCCGCGCCAGGGCCATGTTGGAATGCAGGGCTTCGGAGCCGCCCCTCAAAATCACGGCATTGCCCGCTTTCAGACACAGGCCGGCCGCATCCACGGTGACATTGGGGCGGGATTCGTAGATAATGCCGATCACCCCTAAGGGAATGCGCATCCGGGCGATTTCCAAACCGTTGGGACGGATACTGGAATCCGATAACGTGCCCACCGGGTCATCCAGGTCTGCCACATATTCCAGACCATCGGCCATGGCAACGATGGTGCTGTCCGTGATGGTGAGCCGGTCGATCATGGCGGAAGACAGCCCGTTTTCGAGGGCCGCGGCCACATCTTTGGCGTTTTCTTCCCGGAGGGCGCCGGTGTTTTTTTTCAGCAGTCCGGCCATGGCCGTCAGGGCCGTATCTTTTTGTTTTCTGGGAACGGCCGCCATGATTTTGGCGGCGTTTCGGGCGGCGGTGGCAATGTCGACAATCTGTTTCTCAATGGTCATGGAAATTTCTCCCTGGATTGCGCTGGTTTTCAAAGAGGTTGACGGTCCGTTCACACCGGATCGGCGGTGATCACCAGGTTGTCCCGGTGAATCACTTCATCGTAGGGCCGGTATCCGAGACGGTCTTTGATCTGACTGGTCTGGCATCCCATGATTTTGAGCACATCCGTGGCATTGTAGTTTACCAGTCCCATCCCCAGAACCCTGTTGTCCAGATCCATGAATTCCACGGGATCGCCCACGTCAAAATAATCATCCACCCGGACAATACCCGAGGGAAGCAGGCTTTTGTGTTGCCGGACCACGGCATCTTTTGCCCCGGCATCGATGGTGATCCGCCCCTTTGGCTGCAGGGTCAGGCCGATCCATTTTTTTCTGGAGTTGAGTTTTTCCGTCTTGGGAACAAAATAGGTGCCCTCAAAGGTGTTTTCAAAAATGGACAGCAGGATATCCGGGGTGAATCCGCAGGCAATGATTTTGGGAATGCCGGCCGTGGTCAGTTTCCGGGCCGCCGTGATCTTTGTTTTCATGCCGCCGGTGCCCAGGGGACCCGCAATGGTGCCGGCCATCTCCTCGATCCGGGCGCCCGGGTTGTCCACCACCCGGATGAGCTGCGCATCGTCATGAAGCCGGGGGTCCTTGTCATAGAGTCCGCCGATGTCGGTAAGATTGATCATCAGGTCCGCGTCCATGAGCATGGTGATCATGGCGCCTAAATTGTCATTGTCACCGAATTGCAGGGACTTGACCGCGACGGTGTCGTTTTCGTTGATGATGGGCAGCACCTGCCAGTTCAACAGCGTGTTAATGGTATTTCTGGCATTCAGGTACCGGACCCGGTCCGTGAGATCGCTTCTTGTGAGCAGCAGCTGGGCCACTTTGCGGCCGCAGATTTCCACGGCCTTTTCCCATTCCCGGATCAGGTCGGCCTGGCCGATGGCGGACACGGCCTGGCGTTTGGGAATGTCTGACGGGCGTTTGGACAATCCCAGTTTGGTGATGCCCGCGGCCATGGCGCCGGAGGATACCAGAATCACCTGGATGCCCCGGTCGTACAGCCGGCAGATCTGGCCGGACAGGCTGGCGATGATGTCGGTATTCAGGCTGTTTTTCCGGGTCAACACACCGGACCCCACCTTGACGACAATACGGTGGACCGGGCCGGTGAGCCGGGAATGAAGCTGGGCGTTCATGACAGATTCTACATACCCTTGTCTGAAGGTTGGCAACATTTTTACCTATGCCCATCTGGATCAAAAGTCAACCTGAAAAATGATGATCCCTGCCTGCCCGGCAGGGACGGTTAAAAGCCTTTACAGAAAAACGAGATGCTGATACAAAATTTCAGGTCTGTCTTGCATAACGGCCATGACCAGGGGCGCATAAGGAGGCGTAATGGAAATATCTGAAAAAAAGAAAAAGGAAATGCTCTGGACCATGATTCTGTCCAGAAAATTCTCAGACTCCCTGGTGGAGCTGTGCAAAATAGAGGGGAAAATTCCCGGCATGATGATTCTGTCCACCGGCCAGGAAGCGGTGGGTTCCGGGGTATGCGCGGCCCTGGAACCCGAGGATGTGATCATCACCAACCATCGCAGCCACCATCATCTTCTGGCCAAGGGCGCGGATCCGAAAAGGGTCATGGCGGAAATTTTTTGCAGGGAAACCGGGTATAACAGGGGCAAGAGCGGGACCCTGCATCTGGCGGTGCCTGAAATCAATGCGCCCTGCACCAGCACCGTGGTGGGGGCCTCGCTGCCCATTGCCGCAGGCCGGGCCTTTGCCCAGCAGTACAGAAAAGAAAAAGCGGTCACGGTCTGTTTTTTCGGAGACGGGGCCGCGGATGAAGGATCGTTTCACGAAGCGTTGAATCTGGCCGGGCTCTGGCAGCTGCCGGTCGTTTTTGTGTGCGAAAACAACGTGTATGCCGGTGCCCAGCGGTATGAAGAGCATACCCGGGTCAAAGACGTGGCCGAGCGGGCCAAAAGCTATGCAATGCCGGGAATTGTTGTGGACGGCAACCATGCGCCTGCGGTGTATGCAGCCACCTCAAACGCCCGGCAGCGTGCCCTTGATGGGGGAGGGCCTACATTGATGGAATGCAAAACCTACCGGTTGCGCGGTCATGGGGAATCGGATCCCCAGCATTATCAGCCCAAAGATGAAATCAACGCCTGGCAGGCAAAAAATCCGATTTTCAGACTTGGAAAAGAGCTGATTGCATCCGGGATTATCACGGACGCCCAGTTTCGGGAAATGGAATCCAGAGCGGAAAAGACCGTGGCGGAAGCGGTAAGGTTTGCGGAAGAAAGTCCTTTCCCGGATGCGCGGACCGCCCTGGAAGACGTGTATGCATAACCTGGTGAGACCATGGAAAACAATCAAGGATTAAATTCATGCAGACATTCGGATTGGGACAGGCCGTCAACCAGGCCCTGAGAGAAGAAATGCGTCGTGACCCCAACGTGTTTATTGCCGGAGAGGGGGTCGGGGTTGGCATCCATGACAACCCCATGTTCCCAACCTTCGGCCTGCTGGAAGCGTTCGGCCCCGAAAGGGTGAAAGACACACCGGTCTCCGAAGCCGCCATTGCCGGTCTGGCGGTGGGCGCGGCGGAAGCAGGTCTCCGGCCGGTGATTGAAATCATGTTCAACCCGTTTTTCACTCTGGCCTCCGATATGATTGTCAACCATGCCGCCAAGCTCAGATATCTGTCCGGGGGAAAATCTTCGTTTCCCCTGGTGGTCCGGATCAAGAGCGGCGCGGGGTTCGGTGCCGGATGCCAGCATTCCCACAACCTGGAGGCCTGGGCCGCCCACTGTCCCGGACTCAAGGTGGTGATGCCCGCCACATCGGCGGATGCCAAAGGGCTGTTAAAATCGGCCATCAGGGACGACAACCCGGTTATCTTCATCGAGCACATGGGCCTTTATTTTGCAAAAATGGCGGTACCTGAGGATGACTATCTCACCCCGCTGGGAAAAGCCGAAATCAAGCGGCCGGGCAAAGACCTGACCGTGGTCACCTGGTCCGGTATGCTGGGGGTGGCGGTGAAAGCCGCGGAAAAACTCAGTCAGGAAAATATTGAAACCGAGATTGTGGATTTGCGGACCTTGACCCCGCTGGACAAAGAGACCATTTTGTCTTCGGTAAAAAAAACCGGCCGGCTTATCGTGATGCATGAAGCCACCCGAACCGGCGGCTTTGGCGGTGAAATCGCCGCCGTGGTCATGGAACAAGGGTTCAAATATCTCAAAGCACCCCTCAGACGGGTGACCGGACCTGACATTCCGGTGCCGGCCAGTCCGCCCCTGGAAAAGTTTTACATTCCGGATGAGGACAATCTGATTCAGGCGGCCAGAGAGATCCTGTGAACCGGCGTGCCACCACGGCTGATTTTGTCAAATGATTCATTTCCTGTTCATGGGCCTGGTGCTGGGCCTGTCCGCCGGGCTGGCGCCGGGGCCGCTGCTGACACTGGTGGTATCGGAGACCCTTCGGTATCATGCGGGGGCCGGAATCCGGGTGGCCCTGGCACCACTGATCAGTGATCCGCCCATTGTGCTGGTGTCGGTGGGAATTTTGTCCACCATGGCCGGTTTCGAGGTCTTACTGGGCGGTATCTCTCTGGCAGGGGGTGCGGTGGTGTTCCGCATGGGGGTTCACGCGGTGAAAACCCGGGCGCTCATCATCGATCCGGAAATGACCAGTCACAACGCACTGGCCAAAGGAGTGCTGGTGAATGTGCTGAGCCCCCATCCCTATCTGTTCTGGATAACGGTGGGGGCGCCGCTGGTGCACCGGGCCCTGGCCGTGAACATGGCTGCGGCCGGGGCGTTTATCGCCGGGTTCTATCTGTTTCTGGTGGGATCCAAGGTGGTCCTGGCCGTGTTGGTGGCCCGGTCCAGGGCCATCATCAAAGGCCGGGCCTATGTAGCGATCATGCGGGGGTTGGGTGTGGTGCTGTGCCTGCTGGCTGTGATACTGGTCAAGGACGGCCTGACCCTGCTGGGCGTCTGGTGACGGTTACAGGTCAAAATCCCGTGAGGTGACCGTGTGCTCCATGCGGCGGATGCGCTGGTCGATGCTGTCGAACTTGCGTTTGAGCCGCTGGATGGCCGATTCCCGGGAGGTGGTATAGGACTCGTAGAACTCCTGGTCGTCCGTGTTTTGAAGCGGCACCACCGGGGCCGGCCTCATGATCAGCCCGGCGATGATATAGATCACCCCGATGGGCCAGAACCCGGTGAAAACAAAGATCAGCAGCACGGCGATCCGAACCCAGAAGACACTCAGATCAAAATGTTCGGCCAGTCCCCGGCATACCCCGAAAAGGATCCCTCTCCGGGAGCGGTAAATGCGCCGATCCCCCGTGATGTCGTCGATCCGGTCCCGAAAGCGTCGGTACGGCTTGTTTCCCCGTCCGAAGCCGGCCGCGTGATGTCTGTGTTTATAGTGATATCTCATCTGATTATCCGTCCTTTCGTTTGCGTTCGATCAGGATGGTTTCCAGGGCTTCCACCCGTTTTTCCATTTTTGACAGGCCATTGTAAATGTCCTGGATCATCCGGGTCTCGTCATCGTATGTCTGGCGGTCTTTTTTCCGGATGCCGCCGGTTCTGACGGCCCGGATGACCGCGATGGCCATCAGTCCGATGGTGATTGTCACCAAAACGATGCCGCCCACAACCATGGCCAGGATCAGCAGTCCGCTCATCATTCATCATCTCCTTGGGGGTTGAACATTCAATCGCTGACTGTATCATTTTTCGGCCGGGTTTGGGAGGACTTTAATTCCTGAAGCTGGCGTTCGATATCATCGTCAGCGGACAGTGCCTCAAACGCTTCCTCCAGGCCGGACTTCCTGCCATAGTTCACCAGATCCGCTTCCGCTTCCATGCGCTCGATATGGGATTCCATTTCATCGAACCGCTGCTTGACCTGGGCGGAGTCCATGCGCCGGATCTCCTCGTGGGCCTGTTTCTTGCGCTGTGCCCGGATGTGACGCTGAACCAGCATGCGCTGTTTTTCCCTGGCCGACTTGAGCTTGCTTTCCAGTTCCTGTATATCATCCTGGTACTGTCCCACAATGGACTGAAATTCTGTGAGTTCCTGTTCCACGGCCTCGCTTCTCTGGGTGAACCGCCTTTTTTCCACCAGGGCCTGCCGGGCTAGATCATCCCGGCCTTTGGACACGGCCAGGGTGGCCTTTTGATCCCAGAACGCTTCCTTGTCCTGGATCTGCTCCAGCTGGCGGGATACTTTCTTTTTGTCGGCAATGGTGCCGGCACAGGCGGATTTGAGTTCCACCAGGGTGTCTTCCATTTCCCGGATCATCAGCTTGATCAGTTTTTCCGGATCTTCGGCCCGATCCAGCATGGAATTGATGTTGGCGGATACAATGTCTCTGAATCGTGTAAAAATGCCCATGATATATCTCCTTTAAATAAACGATAACGGGTGTCGGGACAATTAACTCTTGCATGTGACATATTCATAAAGCAGAAAGCGTGCCAAAGGGGATATGAGGCAGAATAGTCATTAATTCCGAAAGGTTATTCGACTTGACAAAAAAAACACAGAATGGTAATATCAGCCAAAAACCAGTATATATTTATTTTTTATGGTCGAATTTACCACATATGACGCCATTGGGCAATCTGAGACGTTTATCGCGTTTCAGGAGCAGATCTCACGGGTGGCGCCGGTGGAACGCCCGGTCATGGTCATCGGAGAACGGGGGACGGGCAAGGAACTGGCCGCCGCCCGGATCCATTATCTGTCCAGACGATGGGAAAAACCGCTGGTGACCCTGAATTGCGCGGCCCTGACCCCGACGCTGATCGGATCGGAACTGTTCGGGTATGAAAAAGGGGCGTTTACCGGGGCCGGCGCCCGCACCATCGGGCGGTTTGAGCAGGCTGCCGGCGGCACCCTGTTTCTGGATGAAATCGGCACCATCCCCATGGAGGTTCAGGAAAAAATTTTGCGGGTGGTGGAATACGGCACTTTCGAGCGGGTGGGGTCATCCCGGCAGGTGGAGGTGAATGTGCGCATTGTGGCCGCCACCAACGCAGACCTGCCCGCCATGGCGGAAAACGGCACCTTCAAGCAGGACCTTCTGGACCGCCTGTGTTTTGAAGTGATCCATGTGCCGCCGCTGCGGTGCCGCAAAGAGGACATTCTGGTGCTGGCCCGTCATTTTGCCTGCCGCATGGCATTTGAGCTGGGAAGAGAACCGATGCCCGAACTGACGAAAACGGCTGAAACCGCGCTGCTGTCCTATCCCTGGCCGGGCAATGTCCGGGAGTTGAAGAACGTGGTGGAACGCGCGGTCTACAAAAGCGAGACCCACAAAATTGATGAGATCTGTTTTGATCCGTTTGACAATCCCTTTGAACAGACGGGTCAGGACGCAAAAAACAGGGAGCCGGTCCGGCCCTTGCCTGAAACTGATCCCATGCCCGAATCCTCAGATGAGCAACCGATGGCGGATCTGTGGACCCTGCCTTTGAAAAAAGCGGTTCAGGTGCTGGAAACCCTTCGAGTCAGGGAGGCCATGCGGCAGAATCAGTTCCATCAGAAAAAAGCGGCAGCCCATCTGGGTCTGACCTATGATCAGTTCAGAGGGATCAAAAAACGTCTGGGAATCTGATTCGACAGATCAGCCGGACCGATCAAACGCAAAGGAGAAAACAGGATGGTGCATGACCCGAACCGGTATCACCGGAATTTTCCAGTCTCCTGGGAACAGCTGCACCGGGACACCCGGGCACTGGCCTGGCGGCTCCATGACATGCAGATTCACTGGGACACCATTGTGGCCGTGACCCGGGGCGGACTGGTGCCGGCCGCCATTGTTGCCAGGGAGCTGTCGATTTTTCACATTGATACGGTGTGCATCACCAGTTATGACTGGCAGCGCCAGGGTGAGACCACCATTCTCAAGAAATTGGATGGAGACGGTACCGGATGCCTGGTGGTGGATGATCTGGTGGACACCGGTGCCACGGCCCGGGTGATCCGGAATCTGCTGCCTGAAGCCTGTTTTGCCACCGTGTATGCCAAGCCGGCCGGAAAGCCGCTGGTGGATGCCTATGTCACCGAAGTGAGCCAGGATACCTGGATTCTGTTTCCCTGGGATTCAGACATCCGGTTCGTCGAACCCATTGCCGGCCCCTGACAGGGAAGCATGGCCGGAACTAAACAGCCATGCCGCTCCTGACAGAATAATTTTATCGGGTGACGATCCGTCTGTGGGCCATCAGCCGGATGGCGTTGATGCGGATGAACCCTTCAGCATCTTCCTGGTTGTATCCGCCTTCGATATCCATGGAGGACAGCTCCTGGTTGTACAGCGAGGACGGGCTGGTGCGGGCCACGGGATAGGCAGTGCCTTTGTAGAGTTTGAGGAACACGTCCCCGTCGATCAGCTCCTGGCTCTTGTCCATGGCCGCCATGATGAATTCCATTTCCGGGCTGAACCAGAATCCGTTGTAGACCAGTTCCCCGAGTTTGGCCCCCAGCATGTCCCGCAGCCGCATCACTTCCCGGTCCATGGCCACGCCTTCGATATCCTTGTGGGCTTCATGAAGAATGGTACCGCCCGGGGTCTCATAGACCCCTCTGGACTTGATGCCCACAAACCGGTTCTCCACCATGTCCAGCCGGCCGATGCCGTGTTCGCTTCCCAGGCGGTTGAGGTATTCAAACAGTTCCAAAGGATCGGTTTTCAATATGCCGTCGCTCAGATTTTCCACTTCCACCGGAATCCCGTCCTTGAACCGGATCCGGATCCGGATCGGGGTGTCCGGCGCGTTTTCCGGGGCTGTGGTGTGGGAATAGATGCTTTCTTCGCATTCATGGGCCGGGTCTTCCAGAATGCCGGCCTCATGGGAAATGTGAAGCAGGTTGTCGTCCTCGCTGTAGGGTTTGGACGCGCTCTGCTTGGTGGGAATCCCGTGTTTTTCTGCATAGGCCAGCAGATCGGTCCGGCCTTTGAAAGCGGCCAGAAAGTCCTTGTTCTTCCACGGGGAGATGATCTTGATTTTCGGGTTCAACGCGTAATAGGACAACTCGAACCGCACCTGGTCGTTGCCTTTGCCGGTGGCGCCGTGGGACACATACGCCGCGCCCACATTTTCCGCGATCTCGATCTGTTTTTTGGCGATCAACGGTCTGGCAATGGCGGTTCCCAAAAGATACCGGCCCTCATACAGGGCATTGGCCTTGAATACCGGAAAAATATAATCCGTGACAAACTC
>JBFLKI010000173.1:0-2568 GCA_040883135.1 Desulfotignum sp.
CGCTAACAGGAACCAGAAATGAACGGATTAATTGGAAAAAAAATTGGAATGACCAGTTCCTTTGCACCAGATGGAAGGCTTGTTCCTGTTACCGTCGTACAGGTGGGTCCCTGTGTGGTAACGCAGGTGAAAACACAGGAAAAAGACGGATACACGGCGATTCAGCTTGGTTTTGACGAAACAGCGGCTGAAAAATTGAACAAGCCCATTTCTGGTCATTTGAAAAAAGCGACAGACAAAGGCTATCGTGTCTTGAAAGAGTTCCGGACTGAATCGCTGCAAGATGTCGAACCGGGTACAACCGTTGATCTGGATATCTTTTCCATTGGTGACAAAGTCACCGTCACAGGGACGACCAAAGGACGGGGATTCCAGGGAACGATCAAGCGGCACGGGTTCAGTCGGGGTCCTGAATCCCACGGTAACAGGAACCACCGCAAACCCGGCTCCATCGGAAACAGTGCATGGCCGGCCAAGGTCATCCGGGGCAAACGCATGCCGGGACATATGGGGGTTGAGACGGAAACGGTTAAAAATCTGACCGTCGTGGATATCAAACCCAAAGACAATCTTCTGCTTTTGAAGGGAGCGGTTCCAGGCCCCAAAACCGGGATTATCAAGATTTACAAGACCCAAAAACAGTAAATAATTGAATGTAACCGGCTCTGTTTGAGGAACCGGTTGATATTGCGGCTATGGGTATTGCAAAACAATCGCAGTGATGCATAGCTGATCAAAATTTAAGAGGAAGAATATGGCAGCTGTAGATGTATTGAACAGTGCAGGTGAAAAAGTGTCTGAAACCCAGCTTCCTGATGAAATATTCAGCGTTCCGGTCAAGACAAGTGTTCTTCACGATGTAGTCCGATCCCAGCTCGCATCCAGGCGGGCGGGGACAGCTGCGTCCAAGACGCGGGGAATGGTCAAAGGAAGCACCAGAAAGCTTTTCAGGCAGAAAGGAACCGGAAATGCCCGGGCGGGAAGCATCAAGTCACCTTTGAGAAAAGGGGGCGGAATTATTTTTGGACCCTCGCCGAGATCCTATGCTTTCAAGGTACCGAAAAAGGTGCGAAAACTGGCGTTGAAAATGGCCTTGAGCAGCAAGTGGGAAGAAAAAAATCTCTTTGTCATCGATGATTTCAAACTGGATCAGATCAGGACCAAGCAACTGGCGGCTGTGCTGGATGCGCTGAAACTCGACAATCTGTTGATCGTTTCGGATGCACAGGATGATACTTTCCTGGAGATGTCTTCCCGGAATATCCCACAGGTCAAGGTGATCAAGACCGCAGGTCTGAATGTATACGATATTTTGAAATACAGGAATCTGCTTCTGGTCGAATCCAGCATTCAGAATATCCAGGGGAGGTTGAGTTGAGATGAAACAATACGATATCATCAGAGGACCAGTGGTGACTGAAAAGACGACCCTTCAAAAGGAGTTGAACAATCAGGTGACCCTGAAGGTTGACACAAAGGCGAACCGGCTTGAGATCAAGGATGCGGTTGAGAAAAACTTCAACACCAAGGTGAAACAGGTCAGAACCGTTCAGGTCAAAGGCAAAGTCAAACAGCGCGGCCGCATCATCGGCAAGCGGAAAGACTGGAAAAAAGCCATTGTGACCCTGATGCCAGGGCAACGAATCGATTTTTTTGAAGGTGTTTAAAGAGGTAAATTTATGTCAACGATAATAAAGGCCAAACCGACATCTCCCGGAAGACGTTCCCAGGAATTCCTTTCTTTTGACGAGATTACCAAGTCGAAACCTGAAAGACGCCTTACCAAAAAGATTAGTAAAAACGCCGGGCGGAACAATAACGGTCGAATCACTAACAGACACCGGGGCGGCGGCACAAAAAAACAGTATCGGATTATTGATTTCAAACGGGATAAAGACGGGATTCCGGCCAAAGTAACGGCCATTGAATATGATCCCAACCGAAGTGCGCGGATCGCCCTGCTGGTGTATGCAGATGGGGAAAAACGTTATATACTTGCCCCGTTGGATGTGAAGGTGGGCGATATCCTGGAAACCGGACCGGATGCGGATATCAAACCCGGCAATTGCATGCCGCTGGAAAAAATCCCCACCGGCACCCGGATCCATAATATTGAACTTAAACAGGACAAAGGCGGCCAGATTGTCAGAAGTGCCGGTGCATACGCACGGCTGATGGCAAAGGAAGGCAATTACGCCCAGGTGCTGCTGCCTTCCGGTGAAGTTCGGATGATCCATGTGAAATGCAAGGCCACCGTAGGCCGGGTGGGCAATGAAAAGCACGGTGATGTCGGACTGGGAAAAGCGGGACGGGCCCGATGGCTGGGCAGACGGCCTTCTGTTCGCGGGGTTGCCATGAACCCGGTGGATCATCCCATGGGCGGCGGTGAAGGCCGTTCCTCCGGCGGGCGTCAGCCCTGTACGCCGTGGGGTGTTCCCACCAAAGGCAAGAGAACCAGGAATAATGCGAGGACGGATCAGTATATCGTTAAAAGAAGGGCTAAGAGAAAATAATAGGTGATAAATTATGCCACGATCATTGAAAAAAGGACCATATATTGCACCGCCG
>JBFLKI010000174.1:0-5586 GCA_040883135.1 Desulfotignum sp.
AAAAAGCCCTGGAATTGTTTGATGAACACCACCCGTCCATTGTGATCACGGATATCAAGATGCCGGTCATGGGCGGCATCGACCTGCTCAAACAGGTGAAACGCCGGTCCCCGGACACCCCGGTGATCATGATCACCGGACACGGGGACATGGACCTCACCATTGCCAGCCTGAAATTCGGGGCCGCGGATTTCATCACCAAACCCGTGAACGTGGACATCCTGGAACTGGCTGTGACCAAGGCGGCCGATCACCTCATCGCCCAGCAGAAACTGGTGGAATATACCCAGAAACTGGAGCTGCTGGTGCTGGAAAAATCCAAACTTTCCGATCACCTGTCCTCTCTCGGTCTGATGCTGGGCACGGTTTCCCATAACATCAAAGGCATGCTCACCAACCTGGACGGTGGATTGTTCGTTGCCCGGTCCGGTCTGAAACAAAAGAATTTCGACGATATTTCCGAAGGGCTGGATCTGCTGTCCCAGGCCGTGGAAAAGATCAAACAGATGATCCTGGACGTGCTTCTTTATTCCAAGGAACGATCCATGGATATTCAGGCCGTGCCCCTGGATCAGTTTGTCAAAGATATTCAGGAAACCATGAAAATGAAGCTGGCCAGCCACCCCATCGACTTCCAGGTGGTATCGGACAGCGCCCCGGCCACGCTGAATCTGGACCCGTCCTCCATGATGTCCGCCCTGGTGAATATGCTCGACAATGCCGTGGACGCCTGTGTGGAGGACAAGGACCGGGCCACCCACTTCATCCGCCTGACCATCGAAGAAAACGACGGTCAGCTGGTGATCAAGGTCCAGGATGACGGTTGCGGCATGGACGTGGAAACCAAGGCCAAAATTTTTGACCTGTTCTTTTCCTCCAAACAGGTCAAAGGCACGGGATTCGGCCTGTTCATCGCACGAAACATCATCGCCCAGCACAGGGGCACCATCACTGTGGAATCAGTCAAACGCCGGGGCACGACCTTCACGATTTTTCTGCCCCTGAACCCGTGACACGGAATTTTGAAAATCTCCGTCCATGGGCGGTTAACTAAAAAAGCGGCAGGAGGTTCCGGACAATGGTCCGGAAAAATTCAACCCAAACGGTCAACAGACACACGGACAAGTCATTTCAAATGGATATTATTGAAAAGATCAACAGACAAGGCCTGCTGATGGACGGGGCCATGGGATCGATGCTGATCCGCCATGGGCTGGCGGGCAGTGAAGCGGCGGAATCCTGGAACATCAGGCATCCTCAGATCATCCGGCAGGTCCATGCCGACTATGTTGATGCCGGGGCCGATGTGGTCACCGCCAACACCTACGGGGCGTCTCAGCACAAACTGAAAAAAATGGGGGCGGACAAGGATTTTGAACGCATCAACCGGGAAGGCGTGCGCCTGGCGAAGTCGGTCTGCAGCCCGGACCGGTTTGTGGCCGCGGACATGGGGGCCATGGGGGAGATGCTGGCCCCGGCCGGGGTGGTTTCCTTTGAGGAAATGAAACACGATTTTGCCTGCCAGGCACAAATTCTGGATGAAGAGGGGGTGGATCTGTTTCTGGTGGAAACCGTGTTCGATCTCAATGCCGGGCTGTGCGCGGTTCAGGCCATTCAGTCGGTGTCAGACAAACCGGTCTTCTGTACCCTGACGTTCAAGGAAACCCCGAAAGGGTTTTTCACCATTTTCGGGAACTCGCCGGAAACAAGCATGAAAACCCTGGCAGATCAGGGCGTGGCCGCGGCGGGTGCCAACTGTTCTTTGGGCAGCACCGACATGATCCGGCTGGCGGGACAGATCCGGAAATGTATCGATATCCCGGTGATCATCCAGCCCAATGCCGGCATGCCGCAGGCCACGACCGGCAGCCAGGTGGTTTATCCGGAGTCCGATGACCTGTTTGTGGCCAACATGATAAAAATCCGGGAACTGGGAGTTGAGATCATCGGCGGGTGCTGCGGCACCACCCCGGAAACCATCAGACACATGCATTCTGCCATTCAATCATCGCGCAGACATTCAGGAGCCATATGACCTATTCACCGAAATTAAGTTCCGGTGTCACATCTGCCAGAAACCGGAGTGCGTTTATTTCCCCCCAGTCGGGAATGTGTTCGTTCTGTACAAGGGATTGCACCGGCACCTGCGAGATCGCCCAGGCTGCGGTCTTAGGCGCCCAGACCGTGTACCCGACCACCACCGGAAACAATCAGATCGCCTCGGAAAAAGATTACCCCATTGATTTTTCACACTTCAATATCAACGGCCGGGTGTTCGGGGCCCGGGGTGTTCCCGAAACCCCGGAGCAGGCGACCATATTCAATGTGACCCTGGAGCGCAGCTACGGTGTTTTCAACACCGTGAAGATGGCCATGCCGGTGATTCTGCCGGCGCTCATCAAGCTGAACTGGCAGGATTATTTTGCCGGAGCCGCCATGGCCGGGGTGACCTGCGTGATCGGGGAGCATGCCAGAAACAACGAGCCGGATCTGAAAATCACGCATGGCCAGGTCACCGATTTTCCGCTGCTGGAGGAAACCCTGGACTGTTTTCGCAGGTTTGACAGGGGATACGGACAGATTGTCCTGCAATGCAATGGGGATGATGACCTGATGGGCGTACCCAAAATCGCCATAAAAAAATACGGGGTCAAAGCCATAGAGATTAAATTCGGGCAGGGGGCCAAGGGCACCCAGCCGGCCATCCGGGTGAAGGATCTTGAGACCGCTAGGATCAAGCAGCAGCAGGGAAACCTGGTGCATCCGGATCCGAGCGATCCCCTGATTCAAAAGGCGTATGAAGACGGGGTGTGTCCCAATTTCTACACCTATGGCCGGCTGCCGTTGTGGACCAAAGAATCCCTGACGGACCATATAGAGATGTTAAGGGATATGGGGGCGCAAAATATTTATTTCAAGATGGCGGGATATGACCGGGCCGATATCGAACAGGTAATCCGCATCGCTTGTCAGGCAAACGTGGACATGATCACCTTTGACGGTGCCGGCGGCGGTTCCGGTTACAGTCCGTCAAAAATGATGAACGAATGGTCGTTGCCCACGATCTGCCTGGAAGATGCGGTGGTGCGCATCTGCAACACACTTCAGTCTGACGGATGCCGCCTGCCGGCCATGGTGATGACCGGCGGGTTTGCCAGCGAGGATCAGGTCTTCAAAGGCCTGGCGTATGGGGAGGGCCATGTGCTTGGAATCGGGTTGTGCCGGGCCTCCATGGCCGCGGCCATGACCGCTGAAGCCATCGGGGAACAGATAAAAAGCGGGCAGGTGCCGGAGCGATTCAAACCCTATGGGTCCACCATCGAGGAAATATTCTGTGATTTGCCGGACCTGCGGGCCCTTTACGGGACACAGGCGAATGGATTTCCCACAGGGGCCATCGGGGTGTTTTCCTATCTCAACAAGATCGCGTTCGGATTGCGGCATTTTGCCGCGTTGAACCGGAAATTCACCATGGATCTTCTGGACAAAAGCGACCTTATTCCGCTCACATCCCCGGCAAAGGCGCTGATGGCAAACAAGTGGTTTGTCCCCGGATCGTCCAGTGACGGGGGATTCTAACCTCTTTGTTTTTTTTTCTCTTTTTTCTCATTTCGTTTTTCTTTCAAGGTTTTTTCCGCCTTTTTTTTAACGGTTTTTTGAGTGTCCCGTGCTTTGCCCATGATGTGTCCCCTTTTGTGACGGGTTGCAGGATTGAATATGAAAGGATTGTATCTTTGTTGCATCAAGAGTGCAAGCGATCATTGCACCATCCTTGTGCCATGGTGTCAATGAACCGGCCGTCATATGTCTTGAGAAATTATGCGGCTTCTGGTACATCACTGAGTCATGAAACATGCCGTGCTCATCAACAACGCCCACATCGAAAATTTCAGTGTCAGGCATCTGGGGGCGTATCTGACATCCCGGGGATTCCGGGTGTCCACCATTCATTATGAAAGCCGCAAGGAGGCGGTGTTTGAGCCGATGCCGGCACAGGCCCTGGAGATTCTGGCCCGGTACTGCAATGATTGCGACCTGGTGGGGATCACGGTTCTGACCACCCATCTGGTGCCCCGGTGCCGTCAGATCACAAGGTATCTGAAAGACCGGATCACGGCCCCGGTGATCTGGGGCGGCCCTCCCGTGATTGCCGATCCGGTGCAGTTCCTGGAAGATGCCGATCTGGTGTGCGCCGGAGAGGGAGAGACCGTGATGGAACAGCTCCTGGAAGGGGTGCCGGTCGATCAGATCCCGGGCCTGGGGTTTGCGGCTTCCGGCGGTGGTGCCGTGGTCAATGACCTGCCGCCCATGCTGGATGTCAATGACCTGCCCATCCCCCGGGTGGACCTGGAAAACGGGTATGTGCTGACCGAATCCGGCCTGGTGCCCATGAAAGACAGGGTGCCGGGCACCCTGTCCACCTACAGCGTGCTGCTGGTCCGGGGATGCCCCTACCGCTGTGCCTACTGCCTGAACAGCCGGTTGAAGCAGGTGTTTGAACGCAAAGGCCCGTATGTGCGCAAAATCGATGTGGACCGGGTCATCGCGGAGCTGGTGTGGGCAAAAAACCATATTCCCCACTTGAGGCGGATCATCATCGATGACGATGATTTCTTCCTCAATTCCGAAGACCGGATGACAAGGTTTCTGGCGCAGTATATGGATCGGATTGGTCTGCCGGTGTTCTATATCCAGGCCAACACCCGCCAGATCACTGAAACAAAGCTGGATATCCTGGTGAACAGCGGTCTGGATCTGCGGTACCTGAAAATCGGGCTTCAGTCCGGCAGCCCCCGGATCAGCCGGGAGGTGTTCCTTCGTCCCCTGGACCGGCAGGCGTATCTGGACAAGCTGGAAATGGTCATGAAAAGAGGCATCCGGGTGATGATCGACGTGATCTCGGATAACCCGTATGACACGCCGGCGGACAAGCATGCGGTGCTGCGTTTCTACCTGGAGATGCTGGCGCGGATTCCGGACCATCCCATCGAGCGGCCCGTGAAAATCTATGACCATAAACTGATGTATTATCCGGGCACCCCCCTGTTTGAACGGGTTCTGATGGACGGGCATATCAGGGCCGATTACGTGGACAAGGTCCTGCTGAAACGCAGCACCCTTCGCCTGCACAAAGAGGACCGGGACCATGATGCCCTGATGGTGTCGTGGTTCAACACCGCAGCCAACCGCAGACCGTTTCACCGCACTGCTCACCTGCTGCTCAGGATACTGGCGGTGCCGCCGGTGTTCCGGGCCGCGGTACGGTACCGCCTGGCCAGGGTCCTGAACCGGCTTTCACAGATCCCGGCAGTGGCGGGTCTGCTGGAAAAAACAAAAACATAGGTTCCCATGGATCTGAACCGATCACAGGTCAGGATGGATAACGCATCAAAATTTCAGGAGAACACGCCATGACAGAGCGCAGCTTTCACGAATACAGTGCCCTGGACCACCCCGGGATTCTGGCGTATATTTTTCATCCCAGAGCCTCGGCCCGGCCGGCAGGCCCCAATGACATTCTGATTCCGGTGGCGGACAATGTTCACATCGGGGCCTGCTTTCATGTGGCCGCCAAACAGGCCCCCA
>JBFLKI010000175.1:0-4146 GCA_040883135.1 Desulfotignum sp.
GGTGAGCAGTTCATTGGGATCCCCTTCCAGCACAATCACCGCTATCCTTTCCGGCTGTTTCTGTTTTTCAAGAAAAAGGGCGGCTTGCATCTGTTCTTTGATGTTCTGCGCAAACCTTGCCTGCATGGCACAATAACTGTCCGGGCATTCACTGGTTTCGGCATCTGCCGGGGAAACTGCGCAGTGAACAAGATCGAGGGACGCATCCAGCAACGCCGCAAAACAAACCGCCTGTTTTCCCGGAAAACAGGAAGGGAAATCGCAAGCGGCAACGATTTTTCGGATGTCCGGTCCGCTCCCCCCGGTTTCAGGGTTTTCCCGGCATCGCAAAACGAGAAAGGGCTGTTCACTGTTTCTTGCCATCCGTTCGACAACACTGCCCACAAAAGCCCGTTTAAATCCTGAAAATCCATGGCTTGCGGCAATAACAAGGCCTGCCTGTTTTTCCTTGACGGCCCTGGCAAGTTCCGCAGCAGGCTCGCCTTCGACAATCCACGATGTCCAGGGGATGCCTGTTTTCTCCATGAGGTGTGTGATGGTGTGCTCTGCCCGGCAGAGGTCCTCATTTTTGGAGGAGGAGACAACTCTGTCCAGCCGTTCTCTGGGGGGCAACACCGCGTGGAAGACAACAAGGGATGCCCGGCATTTTTCCGCCAGGGCCCTGCCCCAAGAGATCACATGGGCCGAATAATCTGACAGATCGATGGCGCAGAGTATTGTCTGGATTCTCGTGTCCATAACACCCGCCTGCCTTTTTTGAAAAAGAATCATAAAAGGGCTGTTGCTTCAATCTATCATGATCTTGCTAAATTGCAACTCCATAAGAAAAAAGTGCTGTCACACCGTTCGGCGACACGGTCAGCTGTTTCCGCACTTGTATCCAAGCCCCCATTGAATCAATGCCTGCAAAAGAAAGAGCAGTGCCAGAACATGGAATCCGGTAAAGCACCGTCCCGCTTCCCCGAACATCCCCAGCGTTGCCGGGCCGACAAAGAACCCGATTCCCCAGAACAGGTAGAACGCGCCGGATATGGTGCCTTTCAAAGAATCCGCCACGGCATTGTTCAGCCATGACAGGGCCGATACGCAGAACACGCCCAGCCCGAAACTGGCCAGAAAAAGCCATGGATAGATCCCCCATCCGTCCCTGCCCGGAAACATCCCAAGTCCTGCGGCGATCGTCAACAGTCCCAGGATCATGGTCTTTGTCCGTCCATGCCGGTCGGATATGGGGCCGGTAATGACCTGGGACAGGCTGATGCCGATATAAAACAGCGTGAAAAACCCGCCCACCTGGGCCTGTGTAAACCCTTTTGCCTGGATCAGAAAACCGGGAAGCACGGTCAGGGAGGTGCCGTACCCGGCCCCATACAGAATAATGCCCGAGAACACGACCAGGATACCCGGATGGTCAAGGATCTTTTTTAACCCGCCGCTATCCAGGGGCGTTTCAACCCCGATTCCCTCTGCCCGGGGGTCTTTGACCGTCACCAGGATGAGAAAAGCCCCCAGGAGCCCTGACAGGGCAAATAGCACAAAAGGTTCGTTTTTCACCCACACCCCGGCCACCAGAATCCCGAATCCGCTGCCAAGGGTAAGGCCCAGGTGGAGCGATGCATTGTAAACCCCGATCACCTTTCCCTTGGCTCCGGGATACAGCATGGATAAAAGGGCCGGTGCCAGAGCCCACAAGGGAGCCTCCCCGATTCCCTGCAGCAGCCGACCCAGAAAGACCAACGCCTGGGTACGTGCAAAACAGTACAGAAATCCGGAGGCGGAACAGATCAGGTACCCGGCCACCAGAAAGCGCCGGCACCCATACCGGTCAGACAACCGTCCTGTGGGAAACTGGAGCAATACAAACGGGACGGCAAACGCAGAGGCCAGATAGCCGACGGTCTTTAACGACCCGGTAAAGGCAATGATTTTCTGGGGAAGCAAAGGGACGATCAGCCCAACCCCGAACATGAACAAAAATACCGACAGATTCAACCCGATAATGGATATCCGTTTTTTCATAACCATTCCGCCTGTGATGGATGCCCTCCGCGAGATTGCCCGGAAAAGATATTTTACAACTGTACAGTTCCAGTGTCCTCCTGAACAAAAAATCAGGGAGAGCGGTTTGATGATACCGTGTGATTGCCTGACAGCCGATCAGCTGTGACAGGGTGGTGGCGGCAGAATCCGTTGAAAAAACATCAGTAAAAAATCCTGTTGGTTATAAAATTATACATAACAGCATCCCCGGACATTGTAAATCAATTTCAGACCAGCCTCTGATAAAAAATCTTGTGTTGCTGCAACCGGGAAACAGGGAATGAACAAACACCTCACAGATCAAAAAAATCGGAATCCGCTGACGGGACTTCCACGACATTAAAATAACCTCACCCCCAACGGCTGACTGGAATTCAAATCGAGCGGCCAAATCCTTACCCTGAAAACCGCCGACAATGATTCCTTTGACTTTACGCTTTCTATCATAGTCGACAACACCTTTTTGTTGATCCTTTTTACATTTATGTTTATACATGCCCCATAATTTGAATTTTTCAAAAAAGGCATCCATCATGACAACCGTTGAAATCAACGCCGGTATCTGCGGCTTTACCACCATAGTGAATGCAGAAAAGACAACCGGTTATCACGCCGTGTTCAGACTGGAGAGCCAGTGTCCCAACTGGCAGAAAGTCAATGAGCTTCTGGGCGGGCAGGAGATGGATCTGATGACGGAACTGTTTAAAAACAGGCAGACCGGGGAGTTTCATTCATCCCTTCTGGAAACAATGTTGCAGACCATCCCCCATATTTCCTGTCCGGTGATCTCCGGGATTTTCAAGGCCCTGGAGGTGAGTGCCGGTCTGGCCCTGCCGAAAGATGCGGTCATCTGTTTCAAAGAATAGACCCGCCATGGACCTGAGCACGTTTGAATGCATCCAGTGCCATGCCTGCTGCCGGCAGCCGGGGTATGTCCGGCTCAGACCGGCGGAACCGGATGTGATGGCGGATTTCCTGGAAATGGACGTTCACGAATTTATCGAGACTTTTACCATTCTCACGGACGACCGCACCGGCCTGTCCCTGATCGAACAGCCGGACCAGGCCTGTGTTTTTCTGACAGACACCGGCTGCCGGATTCACCCGGTCAAACCGGCCCAGTGCCGGGATTTTCCACTTTTGTGGCGGTTCTCCGGATTTGACCAGATCTGCGGGTGGACCAGATCACAGAGGAAGGCAGACAGTTTTTTTTGCATTACACCCGAGTTTGACGTATCATAGACTATTTTAACGCACAAAAAACCCAAAGGATCCGTCTATTATGAAAAACCTGTTGATCTGCTTTTCAGCCGGGTGCCTGGGGGCCCTGGCCAACAGCCTTGTGGTATGGCAGTTTGGAGAACAGGGGATTGCCCGGCTGCTTGGCGTATCCATCTCACCGGCCCTGACACCTGCGTGGCTGTATCCAAGAATTGTGTGGGGGGGTATCTGGGGACTGCTGTTCATCCTGCCGTTTTTAAAATCTCGGTTCCTGCTGAAAGGCACCCTGTTGAGTCTTCTGCCCACTGCAGTCCAGCTTTTTTATATTTTTCCCCATGTGGCCGGTAAAGGGGTTGCCGGCATGGAACTGGGGATCTGGACCCCGCTTTTGGTGGTTGTCTACAATTGGGTCTGGGGGGTTGTGACCGGCCTTACCATCCAGTTTTCCCGCTGATGGGCCAGATCCAGGAAGGCCCTCGGACCATGACCGCCTGTCCGGGCACCTATGCCCTGATTCTTTACAACGGTGAACCCCGGACGATTTCGGTCGGGAAAAACGGCGATTACTGGTTTCCCAAAGGGTATTACGTATACACCGGCTCCGCTTTCGGGTCCGGCGGTCTGGCCGCCCGGGTAGGCCGTCATCTGAAATCCGGCAAACTGCTGCGGTGGCATATCGATTATCTGACCTCGTGCCTTTCTGTGGTGCGGGTCTGGCACACCCGGCACCCTGAACCCCGGGAATGCCTCTGGGCAGGGAATTTCGAGACAATCGGCGGCACCATCACCGTTCCCGGATTCGGGTCTTCGGACTGCCGGTGCCGGTCCCACCTGTTTCAGTTTGACCAGCTGCCCCGGCTGTCTGCCTTTCGGCAACTGACTTCA
>JBFLKI010000176.1:0-3715 GCA_040883135.1 Desulfotignum sp.
ATATGTCCCTCCCTGATGGCCCCGTTTTCCGGCTTCAGCAATCCGGATATGGCCCGCAACGTGGTTGTCTTTCCGGCACCATTGGTACCGAGAAGGGCGACAATGCTGCCTTTGGGGACATGGAGGCTGACCCCCCGCAAAACCTGGATGATATCATTGTAGACCACTTCAATGTTATTGACTTCAAGCAGATTGGTTTCCATATGCGCTTTCTCTGGCTTGGTGGTTAACCTTCCCGGAAACAGAAACCTGTTTCCGGGAAGGCGGGATTACCTGGTGTAAGCAGTGTCACGCGTCAACCAGTCATGTTACCGGCTGGCCCGGACTTTCTGTATGAACTTGGATTCAAAGGACTGTATTTTTCTGAATACCCCGTCCTTGGCGACATAGATGTTCTGAACATCCACGCCGATCCGTTCGGTGTCCGAATAGGTGACCGGTCCGGCTGCCACAAACGAATTGAAATTCATTTTCTGCAGCATGATGTACAGGTTTCCCCGGGTCACTTTCAACCCGGTTTCCTTGGCCATTTTGATGGCTTCAGTGGCAATCTGGGCGGCCAGGATACCGGCGCCGTAATTGTGGGAATTGGCTGCCTTGTCGTCCCGGCCATACCTTGCGGCCAGTTCCAGCTGTTTTTTGGCCCCTTCGTTGTTCTCCGAGGTCAGGTTATAGGAATCGGCCCAGATGTATCCTTCGGTGGCGGTGCCGGCCAGGGCGATCAGATCGGAGCCCCCGGTATAGTGGGCGCCCAAAAAGGTGAGCTTGCCTTCTTCACCAAACGAGCCGGCCGTAACCCCCAGCCGCTGGGCATCGGTGAGCATGGTGGCCACCGGGGTCTGGACGGTGTGACAGATCACGTACTGCACTCCCTTGCTCACCAGCCGCTGGAGCATGGCGGTGTTGTCCAGATCAGTCCCATGTTCCACCACTTCCACGATGTCGATTTTCAGGCCCTCGGCAATGGCTTTCTGGGTATCTTCCAGAGGGCCTCGGCCGAATGCGGACGGATGGATGAAAAACGCCACCTGGGGTGTATTGTCACCTTTGTGATTTTC
This sequence comes from Desulfotignum sp., assembly GCA_040883135.1. Taxonomy (GTDB): domain Bacteria; phylum Desulfobacterota; class Desulfobacteria; order Desulfobacterales; family Desulfobacteraceae; genus Desulfotignum. The sequence continues at coordinate 1,059 of JBFLKI010000176.1, forward strand.
CATGACATATTCGGCCAGGCCCACGGCATTTTCCGAATAAGTGGCCACCGGCATGAAGGTGTAGTTGGCATCCACGATCAGGCCTTCATGGTAGGAGGCGGGAATGACCGGAATCTTCACCTCTTCAAAATCCCGTTTCAATGCCAGGTTGGCGCCGGTGGCATAGCTTAGGAAAATCAGGATATCATCATCCAGAAATTCCTCGAAAAACCGTTTGGTGGTATCGTTCTTGTACTGGTCATCCCGGATCGGGCAGTCGATAATGTCGCCGTCTCCCAGGTAATCGGTTTCATTGACAAATTTAAACCAGTCCTCCGCCCCTTTGGCATAGGGGTTCCCTGCATCAGACGTGGGGCCGGTGATGGCCAGGGACATCCCCAGTTTGTATGTTTTGCCGGCACTTGCCGGCAGGGTGAATGCAAAAACGAACACAATAACTAGTAATGCGTTAAAAATTAATGCGGTTTTGCCTTTCATGATACGTGCCTCCTCGGTTTGGGTTATGACCTGTGATATGGTTAAAGCTGCCGCAGTCCCGCCATGGGTCAGTAGCGGAACGGCCACAGCTTGGTGTAGGATTTGACAATACGCCACCAGTTGGCAATTCCCCGGGGTTCGTACATCAGAAACAGCACGATGACCAGACCGAAGCTCAGGGGCTTCAATGCCGTGGCCACGTTCGGTGCATAGGTGAGGTAATGCCCGACAAATTCCGAGAACTGTTCCACCTGGATGTCCAGGAATTTAATGGCCACCGGTCCCCAGAAGATCCCGTTCAGGGTGCCAAGGCCCCCCACGATGGCCATGGCCAGATACCCGACAGATGCGGACAGGGTGAAGGATTCAAATCCCACCCCCCGGTAGAGATAGGCATGCAGGGCCCCGGCTACGCCGGCAAAGAAACCGGCCAGGGCAAAGGCATACACCTTGGTGAGCCCCGGGTTCATGCCCATGGCATCCGCGGCCCGGTCGTTGTCCCTTACCGCGACCAGGCACCGGCCGTATTTGGTTTTCAGCAGGTTTCTGACCCCGAATCCCAGCACCACCACAATGGTCAACGTGACATAATACCAGAACTGGTAATGCTCGTCTCGGCCCACCGTTCCGGTGAACCATTGAACCCGTCCCACATAGATGGTCTGGCCCTGGTTGAAAAAGCTCATGAACTGAATGAACCATTCAAAGATCATCTGGAACGACAACGTGGCGATGGCCAGGTACAGATGTTTGAGCCGCAGGGCCGGCAACCCGACAAACGCACCGAAGACCGCTCCCATGAGACCGGAAAGCACAATGAGCACGGGCCACCAGTGGGTGATGACAAGATGATTGTCCCCCAGGATCTGGCTGAAGGAGGCCAGGGTGTAAGCCCCGATCCCCACGAAAGCGGCATGACCGATGGAGATCAGTCCGGCAAATCCCAGCAGCAGGTTCAACCCCATGACCGCCACAATGGCGATCAGGATATTGTCCAGCACCAGCATGTATTTGTTGCTGATCTCAAACAGCAGGGGCCATCCGAACAGAATGACCAGAAAACAGGTGAATATGGTCCGGTCCAGGTGGGTGAAAAAAGTTCTCTGTTCTTGTTTGTAGGAGGTGAAAAAGTTTCCTGTTGCTAACCACCGATTCTGTGACATAGGCTACACCCGCTCGATTTCATGGATGCCGAACAATCCATGAGGTTTAAAAAGAAGGATGATCAACAAAATGATATAGGGCATGACATCTCCGGTGCCGTTGAGTCCGAAATTGCCGTCCAGGTATCCGGAGGCAAACTGCTGGATCAGTCCCATGATGATGCCGGCCACCACAGCGCCTAAAATGGAATCCAGGCCGCCCAGGATCACCACGGGAAACACCACGATGCCGAAGGCATGGAGGGTTTCGAAATTCAGCCCGGTGATGTTGCCGATGATGCACCCGGCAGCCGCCGCGGACAGCCCGGCCGTGGCCCAGGCCAGTCCGAACACCCGGGGGACCGAGATGCCCACCGACATGGCACCGAACTGATCGTCTGACACGGCCCGCATCGAGATTCCCACCGTGGATTTTTTAAAGAACCAGGAAAAGGCCCCGATGAGCACAAAGGTGATGATCACCCCCACCAGCTGGGTCCAGGAAATGGATACCCCGCCCACCACAATGGATTCGGTGGGCAGAAAGTTGGGAAATGAAAAGTTTTCCGAACCAAAGGGGGTCAGGTAGATCAGGCCGTCGAATATGGATGCCAGCCCGATGGTCACCATGATGACCGAGATGATGGGCTCCCCGATGAGCCGTCTTAAAAAGATTCTTTCCACACTCATGGCCAGAAAAAAGGTGATGAGCATGGAGGCCAGAAATGAGAAAAAGATGGGGACCCCCAGCCGGACGGTGAGGAAAAAGGTGATAAACGCACCGGCAGCAATGATCTGGCCGTGGGCGAAATTGGCCACCCGGCTGGATTTGTAGACCAGTACCAGGCCCAGGGCGGCCAGGGCATAGATGGAACCTACCACGATGCCACTGACCACAATTTGAAAAAAATAACTCATCAGACTCCTTTCACCGTGTAAAATGCGATTCGAGTTTTCACCAGGGTCGACTGCCCGTCCTGGTACTGGAAGGACGCTTCGACCTCCTTTGTGTCCACTTTTTCATCATACAAAGATTCA
>JBFLKI010000177.1:0-36112 GCA_040883135.1 Desulfotignum sp.
ATGGCGGTGACCATCTGCCGGGCACCGGTGCATCCGATGGGATGGCCGATGGAAATACCGGACCCCAGTTCATTGGGTTTTTCCACATCGATGTTCAACTCCCGCATGCATCCGATGGCCTGGGCCGCAAACGCTTCGTTCAGCTCGATCAGATCGATGTCCTTGATGGTCATGCCGGTCTGTTTCAGCACTTTTTTCACGGCAGGCACCGGGCCCAGTCCCATGTAGGCAGGATCCAGCCCGCCGGAGGCAAACGCCTTGATCCGGGCCAGTTTTTCAAGCCCCAGTTCATCGGCTTTTTCTTCGGTCATGAGCAGCACGGCGGCGGCCGCATCATTGATGCCGGATGCGTTGCCTGCGGTGACGCTGCCGTCTTTTTTAAAGGCCGGGCGCAGTCTGGCCAGTTTTTCCATGCTGGTGGCCATGGGCCGCTCATCCTTGTCCACCACGATCTCCCCTTTGCGGGATGCGATGGTCACCGGCACAATCTCCTGGGCAAAGGTGCCGTCCTGGACCGCGGCCAGGGCCCGGTTGTGGCTCAACAGGGCCAGCCGGTCCTGCTCTTCTCTGGAAATGCCGTATTTTGCCACGATATTTTCCGCAGTCAGGCCCATGTGGTACCCGTAGAAAATTTCATATAGTCCGTCGAACACCATCAGGTCATGCACCGGTCCCTGGCCGGTCAGTTCCATGCGGTGTCCCCACCGGGCTTTCAGCAAAGCCATGGGTGCGTTGCTCATGCTTTCATGGCCGCCTGCCAACACCACGTCCGCACTGCCGGCCATGATGGCCTGGGCACCTAAAGCAATCGCCTTCAAACCGGAACCGCAGATCTTATTGATGGTCATGGCCGGTGTAAACCGGGGAAGACCGGCATGGATCATGGCCTGACGGGCCGTGTTCTGTCCCTGGCCGGCCTGGAGCACATTGCCCATGATCACTTCATCCACAAACAGTTCCTTCAGGCCCTCGTCATAATCGTACCCTTTTTTTTCGATATCGATCATTCCCTGATCCTTGAGGGATTCCGGGCCGTATGCGGCCTGTTCGTCCGTCACCCCCGGACGCAAGCCCGCCCGTTTGAGCACTTCTTTCATGACACAGGCGCCCAGATCCCTTACAGACACATCCTTCAAAGAGCCGCCAAACGATCCCACAGGCGTTCTAACGCCACTGACAATCACCACATTCTTCATTGTATGCCTCCACGCATGTTCAATTGTTTTTGTCACCCTGCCGCTTGCAGAGAACCCTTTTAGATCTTCAAACCATAGTTACATTATAACTGTTCTAATCCATTCCAAGGTCCATAGCAGACAGCCGCACAAAAAACAAGAGATTATGACGGTCCCGGGCAATTGACAAACGGGTTTTTTTACGCAAGACTGTTCAACCTGTAGTGAACTGAACACTCATCCAAGGATCTGAATGCGTATGGATACACATGTAGTGGTGGCCGGATGGGGCCAGGTGACCCAGCCCAAAGAGGCGGACAATCCCAAGGATGTGCCGGGGCTCATGATTCAGGCGGCCCGGCAGGCCGGGCGGACCCTGGCGGACCCATCCCTGCTTTCAAAGCTGGACGGCATCCTGGTGGTGAGACCCCTGAGCACCCACTGCCCGGATGCACCGGCCCGACTGGCCCGGGCCCTGGGGGCCGCGCCCGGATTCATTCATCTCTCGGACATCGGCGGCAACTCCCCCCAGACCCTGATCAACCTGGCAGGGTCTCTGATCGCAAAAAACCGGCTGGAACGGGTTCTGGTGGTGGGGGCTGAGGCCTATGTAAGAAGAAACCCCGGCGTTTCCCGGCCCGACAGTGCCCTGCTCCAAGGCGTTCCGCCTGACTATGCCGGAGACGATGCCAGAGGCACCCTGCCCCTGGAAACCCGGCACGGCATTCAGCATCCCATGCAGGGGTTTCCTTTGTTTGAAACCGCCTTGTGGCATGATTCGGGTCTGGACCTGGTCTCCTATTTGGAAAAAATCGGCACGCTGTGGTCCCGGTTCAGCCGGGTGGCGGCTGGTCATCCTTTTGCCTGGAGCCGGGTTCCCAGAACCGCTCGACAGATCGTCACCCCATCTGAATCCAACCGGCCCGTGGCCTTTCCATATACCAAATTCATGAATGCGTTCATCACTGTGGATCAGGCAGCGGCCGTGATTCTCATGTCGGAAAAAGCATCCCGCGCGGCCCGGAAAAAGGACCTGACGCCGGTATATTTTGCCGGAGGCGGATATGCCAGTGACCGGCAGCGGTTCATGTTGCAAAAGAGCGACTTCACGGTGAGTGTCCCCATGAAAACGGTTATGGCCAAGGCCCTGGACCGATCAGGTTTCACTCTGGACGATATGGACTGCTTTGATCTGTATTCCTGTTTCCCGTGTGCCGTTTCCATTGCCAAGAAAATGGCCGGCCTGACCGATGAAGACCCCCGGCCCCTGACCCTGACCGGCGGACTGGGTTTTTTCGGGGGACCGGGCAACAACTACAACCTGCATGCCGTGGCCACCCTGGCAGAGCAGATCGCCGGCGGAAGATACCGCACCGGCATGGTCACCGCCCTGGGATGGTTCATGCACAAGCATGCTGCCGGCGTTTACAGCAGCCGACGGCCTGAAAATAGCCTGGCAGGCACGGCGGAAGCAGATCATGCCGATCCCCTGGCCGGACCGGCTCCGGTACCTGTCGATGAGACCCCCTCAGGCAAAGGCGTGATCGACACCTATACTGTCGTGTATCACCCGGACCACACCCCGGCTTACGGGGTCATCTACGGCCGGACCGATCAGGGAAACCGGTTTGTGGCCAATACGGTGGATGATTCGGATGTCTTTACGGCTCTGACCGGCCGGGACATGGTGGGACAATCGGTCCGGCTGTATTATGATCCGGTGAAAAAGACCGCCGCCGCCGTTATTTAGCCGCCTTGTCCCGCAGAGCAATCCAGGCCTCCAGACGCTGCTTGACAATTTTTTCATACCCCCGGTCCGTAGGGAAATACAGCCGCTGCCCGTCCAGGGATTCCGGCAGATAGGACTGGGGCGCATACCCGCCCTCATGGTCATGGGCATATCGGTATCCTTTACCATATCCCATCTCTTTCATCAGTCCGGTGACCGGGTTTCGGATATGCAGGGGCACGGGCTGATACCCGGTTTTTTCCACCAGGTCGGTCACCTGTTTCTGGGCCGCGTACACGGCATTGCTTTTGGGTGCCGTGGCCAGGTACACCGCCGCCTGGAAAAGCGATCCGTCCCCTTCGGGCCGGCCCAGAAGCCGAAAGGATTCCCCGGCATTCAACGCCATGGTCAGGGCACCGGGATCTGCCATACCCACATCTTCGGTGGCAAACCGGACCATGCGCCGGACCAGGTAATACGGATCATCCCCGGCCGCCAGCATCCGATAGAGCCAGTAGATGGCCGCATCCGGATCACTTCCCCGCATGCTTTTGATGAATGCGGAAATCAGGTTGTAATGCTCTTCGCCCGCTTTGTCGTATAACAGCGCTTTTTTCCCCACCACGGTTTCCAGGTCTGACAGAGAAACAGCGGCTTTGTCGCTGAAATGAAAGGCCGCCGCTTCCAGAGCGGTCAAGGCCATGCGGGCATCTCCGTCCGCGCTTTGGGCCAGATAGGTGAGGGCGTCTTTTTCAAACCGCTTTGCATCCCATCCCAGGCCATGGACCGGATCGGTGAGGGCCCGCATGAGAATGTCGAGGATATGAGGAGGTTCCAGGCCTTTGAGGGCAAACACCCGGCATCTTGACACCAGGGCCGGAATCACCTCAAAAGAGGGATTTTCCGTGGTAGCCCCCACCAGGGTGATCAGCCCGATTTCCACATGGTGTAAAAAAGCATCCTGCTGGGCCTTGTTGAACCGGTGGATTTCATCCACGAACAGCAGGGTCCGTTTTTTGAACAATGCCCGCTTTTCCCGGGCCGTGTCGATGATCTGCCGGACCTCCTTGACCCCGGACAGCACCGCGGAGATCCGGACAAATTCACATTGGGTTTCATTGGCGATGATGTTGGCCAGGGTTGTTTTTCCGCATCCGGGCGGCCCCCACAGGATCATGGAAAATACCCGGTCGTCCTGAATGGCCCGGGCCAGAAGGCTGCCCGGAGAGATAAGGTGATCCTGGCCTTTCAACTCGGACAACTGTCTGGGCCGCATGCGATCGGCCAGCGGTGCTGTCTTGTCCAGATACGGATCTGAATGGGCGTCAAACAGGTCCATCAGCCCCCCGTTTTCACATCACGCTGCCGCTTTCTGCGGCTCTGGTCCTTGCGCTGTTTTTCCCGCTTCACGGTGATTCGTTGCTTTTTTTCAGCAATCCGCTGTTTTTCCCGGGTATTGTCTGAAAAATCAAGGCGCCCGGTCTTTTCCCGGAAATACAGACGGATGGGTGTCAGGTGCAACGGGATCATCTGGCGCAGCTGGTTGGTCAGATACCGCTGATAGGAAAAATGGACCGCTTTGGGATAATTGACAAAACACACAAAACAAGGCGGCCGGGTGGCTACCTGGGTGGCATAGAAAAATTTGAGGCGGCGGCCCTTATGCAGGGACGGCTCCTCGCGCTGCACCGCATCCGCGATGATCCGGTTCAGGGTCCCGGTATTGATGCGGAACCGGTATTCTTCAAACACCCTGGCGGCCATATCCAGAATCCGGTGACACCGCTGGCCGGTCAAAGCGGAAATGGTCATGGCCGGGGCATAGGACAGAAACTTGGCCATCTGCCGCAGTTCCGCAATAAAGGCTTTTTCCCCTTTTTCCGCCTTATCCACCTGATCCCATTTGTTGAGCAGAAAAATGGCACCGCACCCTTTTTTTTCCGCATATCCGGCAATGGTGATGTCCTGTTCGGTGATCCCCTCAGCGGCATCAATGAGAATCAATGCCACATGGCAGTCATCCATGCTTTTGAGAGCTTTGAGAATGGACACTTTTTCCAGCTTCTGGGTGACCCGGCCCTTGCGCCGGATCCCGGCCGTATCCACCAGCACAAACTGTTGTCCTTTTCGGGTAACGGTCAGTTCAATGGCATCCCGGGTGGTGCCGGCCTGATCATTGACCACCACCCGGGGAGATCCGAACAACCGGTTGGCCAGGCTGGATTTTCCCACATTGGGCCGGCCTACAATGGCAATGCGGACCGGCTCCTCCGCCGGTGGTTCCTCCAGTGCGCCGGCATCGGGAAACCCGGCGGCCAGGTCATCCAGAAAATCATCCATGCCGATGCCGTGTTCCGCGGACACCGCGTAAAACATCTCAATCCCAAGGGAATAAAACTCCCCCAAATGCACCTGCTGGCCCTGATGCTCAATTTTGTTCACCAGGTAAAATACCGGCTTTCCGGACCTGCGGAGCAAGTCTGTGAGGTCCCGGTCATACGGAGACAACCCGGCCCGGCCGTCCAGAATCAACACCAGCACATCCGCCTGTGCCACGGCAAGGGTCACCTGTTCTCTGATCTGAGGGGCAAACGGGTCGTCATCCCCGGTCAAAAATCCGCCGGTATCGATCACGGTAAACGGTTTGCCGTTCCACACGGACTCCCCGTAATGCCGGTCCCGGGTCACCCCGGGCAGGTCATCCACCAAAGCCTGCCGGCCCCGGACCAGCCGGTTGAACAGCGTTGATTTACCCACATTGGGCCGGCCCAACAGGGCCACCACCGGTTTCATATCCATCTCCTGCACTTAAATTTTTTAAAAAATTGCATGAAGCCGTATTAACCCCATCTATCGGGTCCAGGAAAACAGCCGGGAACCGATGGCCAGAAACAACAGACTCATAATTGACAGAATCATCACCTCTTCGGACACCTGGGACAGGGTGGCCCCGTCATTGATCACCTTTCTTGCGGCGGTCAGAAAATGAGTCAACGGCAGGAATGCCGCCGCCTGTTTGATCCACCCGGCCGCCCCTTCAATGGAAAACCAGACTTCGGACAGAAACATCATGGGCCAGCAGATGAAATTGATAATGCCGTTGGTCAATTCCTCATTGGTCCCCCGGCAGGCCAGAATCAGGCCAAAGGACACCAGGCATACTGTTCCGGCCAGAAACACCACCGCCGCATCCAAATAGGAACCCTGCATCTGAAATGAGAACATAACATGGCACCCGGCCCACACCACCATAGATGCGGTCATGGACACCACCACCCTGGAGATCAGCTGGGCGGTCAGGTATTCAAAGGCGGTGACCGGCGTCGCCTTCAAGCGCTTGAGTACACCGTTGCGCCGATACCGGACAATCACGTATCCCACCCCGAAAAATGCGGAAAACATGATGTTCATGCCCAGAATACCCGGAAACAGCCAGTCGATATACCGGACCGAGGTGCCGGGGACCGCCTGTCTGTTCAGGCGGGTCTCAAGGAGAGATTCCGGCACCACGGCCGCTTTCACCAGTTTTTCCATCAATGCACCGCCGGGCGATGCATCCGATACCCAGTAGCGCACCGCTTCTTCATCTGTCGGCCGGATCCCGCCGGCCGCTTTGTCATCTTCTGACTGGATCAGAATATCGATCTTGTGATGCTGCAACTTTTCCAGGGCCGAATCAAGATCCTTGAAAAACACCAGTTGAACCGACGGGTCGGTTTTCAGGGCTTGGGGAATGTAAAGGGTCTCAAGGGCCGGGTTCGGATCCGTCACCGGAAAGACCCCTGCCTTGAACTGTTTTTTTGCATCCGTGCCAAAGGCAATACCGAATGCCGCCACCAGGAGAAATGGAAACAGGATGTTCCACCCGAACCCCGCGCGGTCCCGTATGAATTCCAGACTCCTGGCCATGAACAGGGCCCACATGCGCTTCAGTCTCATGGCGTCACTCCCTTAACCGTTTGCCGGTAAGTGCAATAAACACCGATTCCAGGTTGCGGGATTCCGGCGGCATGTCTGCACAATGGATTTGAACCAGATGCCCGGGAGACCCCTGGGCAATGATTGTACCGTTATCCATGATGGCGATGGTATCGCACAGCACCCAGGCCTCTTCCATGTAATGGGTGGTCAGAATGGTGGTCTTTCCCCGGGACCGCGCCCCTTTGATGATATCCCACACATGCTGCCGGGCCTGAGGGTCCAGGCCGGTGGTGGGCTCATCCAGAAACAGCAGGTCCGGATCATTGATCAGGGCCAGACCCAGCAGAAGCCGCTGCCGCTGCCCACCGGATATCCGGTTGTTCCGTTGTTTTCCGATCTCCCTGAGCATGCACAGATCCATCACCTGATTCACAGGCATGGGCTTTTCGTAAAAGGCGGCAAAGGTTTTCAGGGTTTCTTCCACGGTCAGAAACGCCATCAGTTCGGTCTGCTGAAACTGAATTCCCACCTGCTGATTAAAGGACCGGTCCCGGTCTTTTCCCTTGAACAGAATCCGGCCCCGGTCGGGTGCGAGGATATTCTCCATCATTTCAACCGCCGTGGTTTTCCCGGCCCCGTTGGGTCCCAGCAGGCCGAAGCAGGTCCCGGCCTCGATGGCCAGGCTGATGCCGGCCACCGCCGGCCGCCCGTTATAGGATTTTTCCAGCGCATCCACCTGTAAAATGAGTTGTTCCTGCGTCATGAAAAGAATCCACAAAGGGTTGTATGAAAGAACATGTCAGCCCCCATTAACAAAACAAGGCTTTCAGCAAATGCTGAAAGCCTTGAGTATGTTCAGGTGGCGTCCCCAAGGGGATTCGAACCCCTGTCGCCGGCGTGAAAGGCCGGTGTCCTGGACCGGGCTAGACGATGGGGACGCATCAGGTTTTCTGGCTTTTGGTGCTCTGGTTATCTGGTGGGCCGTGCTGGGCTCGAACCAGCGACTCTCTGCTTAAAAGGCAGATACTCTGCCAACTGAGTTAACGGCCCGAGGGGCACTCCCAAAAAACAAAGGCGAATTTATATGTTTTTCCGGATATTGTCAACTCTTTTTTTATTTTTTAAAAAATTATCCGGTTTCATGGATCCGGTCGACAATCCGGAAAAAGGCATCCACCACCTGAGGGTCAAACTGAGTGCCTGACTTCTCCTGCATGAAATCAATTATGTAATCAACCCAAAGCAACACAAGTGTCAAATTAGTCAAAATAAATGAATATAATTCTATAAATTTATAATAAATAAATCATTTATTCTTGACATGTTAAAAAATTCAAAATATTATTTTTTAATTGTTGACACACAGCTTGCTTATATCAATGGAAGAACGCCATGGACAAAATCGATTTACAGATTCTAAAAATTCTACAGAAAAAAGCGCGGATTCCCAATGTCGAAGTGGCCAGAACCATCGGCATGGCCCCGTCCGCCGTTCTGGAACGGATAAAAAAACTGGAGGCGTCCGGGGTGATCCAGGGATATGAGGTCAGGCTGAATCCGGACATGTTTCATTGCGCCATGGTGGCTTTTGTAGACATCGATGTCTCAGACCCGGCACGCATCCCAGAAATCGGTCACACCCTGGCAGGCATCGAACAGATCCAGGAGGTTCATTATCTGGCAGGCCAGGACTGTCTGATGGCAAAGCTCAGAGTGAAAGACAACAGGGAACTGGAAGACCTCTTATTGAACCGGATCAACAACATCCATGCCGTGTCATCCACCCGGACCCATATTGCACTTTCCTCGTACAAGGAAAGCGCAAAGATCGCCATCACCACGGTTTCTTGATGATGCTGTCCAGATCACATCGCACGGCACCTGCGAGATAACGAATGATTTTTCATTGAAGGAACCCGACCATGCCCATGTCAGATGCGTTTAAAGAACGGCTGTCCCGGAGACTGCCGGCTATCGCCGATACCTTTGGGACCCCGTTTCATATTTATGATGAAACCGGAATCTGTGACACCTGCGACCAGCTGAATACCGTATTCGCCCCCCTGGAAGGATTCAGGGAATATTTTGCTGTCAAAGCCCTGCCGAACCCGACGGTCATGGCCATTCTCAGGCAAAAGGGATTCGGTTTTGACTGCAGTTCGGTTCCGGAACTGGCTTTGGCCAGAAGAATCGGATCGGCGGGTGAAGACATCATGTTCACCTCAAACAATACCCGGACAACACAGTTCCAGGCCGCCATGGACCACGGCGGATCGATTCTGAACCTGGATGATCTGTCACTGATCTCGAAGCTGCCCCACGTCCCGGAAATGATCTGTTTCCGCTACAACCCCGGTCCTGAAAGATCCGGCAATCACATCATTGGCAACCCGGTGGAAGCCAAATACGGGCTTACGCGGGCCCAGCTTCACACCGCCTATGACACCGCCGTCCGGATGGGCGTCAAACGATTCGGCATTCATACTATGCTGGCCTCCAATGAACTGAATCACACTTATATGGTGGAGACCGCGGACATGCTGTTAAATGTCATTTCCGAACTTCACCGGAAACTGTCGATTCGCTTTGAATTCATCAACATCGGGGGAGGACTGGGTATCCCCTATTCCCCGGAGGATGCCCCCTTTGACCTTGCCGCCATGGCCCGGGGCATTGGGCAGTCTCTGGCGGAATTCAAAAAAATCCACGCCTGGGTTCCCAGACTGTATATGGAAAGCGGACGCTATATCACCGGGCCCCACGGGGCCCTGGTCACCACGGTCATCAACCACAAGCATATTTACCGGAATTATGTCGGCGTGGACGCGTCCATGTCTGCATTAATGCGACCGGGAATATATGGGTCCTACCACCATATTCACATCCACGGCAAAGAGCATCTGCCCGTGTCCGGTCCGGTGGACGTGATCGGAGGACTTTGCGAAAACAACGACAAATTCGCCGTCCAGCGGGCTTTGCCTGAAGCCCGGGAAGGGGATCTGCTGATTATTCATGATACCGGGGCCCACGGACAGTCCATGGGTTTCAACTACAACGGGCATTTACGTCCCAAAGAACTGCTGCTGAAAAAAGACGGCAGCGTGGTTCTGATCCGGCGGGCTGAAACCATGGATGATTATTTCGCCACCCTGGAATTTGAACCCCGGGTCCTGCCGGCGTCATGACCCGAAACCGGTGCCGGTTATCAGAATTCAGAACAAGGAGGGATTATGTCACATTGTATGGTACTTGTTACCTGTAAAGACGAAACCGATGCCCGTTCACTGGCATCTATGATCGTGCATGACAAGCTGGCGGCCTGTGTGCAGATGAACCCTGTGGTCAGCGTTTATACCTGGAAGGGACAGGTCCAGACCGAAACGGAAGTCCGGCTGACCATCAAAACCCGGAGCGCCCTGTATCCGGCTCTGGAATCATTCATCCTCAAACATCACCCCTATGAGGTGCCCCAGATTCTTCAGGTACCGATTTCCCGGGGCCTGCCTGAATTTCTCGACTGGATCGACCAGAACACGGTCACTTGAGACATCCCGGCCGATCAGATTAATCCGGAAATTTCTTTGACACCCATGCCCTGGCCGTCTTCGGATCCGCATCTGTCACCCGGGCCTTTGCCAGGGAATACACCAGGGCCTTGTCCCGGTCTTTTTGGGCCACCGCACACCAGAGCAGGCCGGACAGTGCGCCCACCCCTGTGTCATTGAAGGTCAGGGCGGTTTCAAAACATGATTCTGCCCGGATGATTTCCTGATTTTTATACAATCCCCATCCCAAAAGATCATGCGCCAGATAAGAACGGGGAGATGCGTCCACCGCCCGGTCAAACCAGGTCAGATCGATCGGATTTTCGGCACTGCTGGTTTGGGTGATATAATTCAGATACAGGGTTTCCAGTCCCCGGCCCAGGCAGTCCAGTCCCTCCGAGGTGATCCAATCCGGCCAGAAAACCGTATCAGTCCGGGGAAACGCGAGATCGGCTGAGGCAAGCCACTCATGAAACCGATGTCTGAATGCCACCATCCCATCCGCCAATGACAGCGGCAATGTGATGTCATAAACTGGTCCCTGGATATCATGAAGGGTCATAAAGACCTGATATGTTCCGTCCTGCTCCAGATAATTGCCGGTCAGCCAGTACCGGACCTTCTCCTGTCTTCCCAGTGCCGGGATATCCGGACCCGGAGGAAGATTCCTGCAGTATGCGCTGAAGGCCGTTTCCTCCGGAAATATTTTTTTTATCCGCCATCCGAACCAGCACTCCGTCAATCCCGGGTGCACCCCGAACAGATTTCCCAGCAGAAAATGTATCCCCAGGCCGGTCCCGTTGAACGCCATGGCCGGATCCGGCGCAAACGGCATGACAATGAGCCGGGGGTTTTGAAAATTGTCCATCATGGATCCCCTTTTGTTTTTTTCCTACCATATCCGATGATTTGAAAAACAGCAATACCGTCATGGTGATTGCACAGAGACCCGCATTTTTTCTGTACTTTGCCACAAAAGTATTTCATAATGACAGGCATCAAATCCAACGCTTTATTAACGGGAGAAAAAAATTCATGGATCTCAGGGATGTGTGCCCGGAAAAACTCCTCACACCGGAAGAGAGTGTCAAAAAAATAAAAAACGGGAGCCGGGTATTTATCGGTACAGGCTGTGGCGAACCCCAGAGACTGATCAAAGCCATGGTACAGAACCAGAGCGCTCAGGATATTATCGTGTACCAGATGCTGTCATCTTCCCTGTCAAAATATATTCATGATGAAAAATTTCTGTCCCGGTTTTCCATCAAACTTTTTTTCATCTCCGTGCTCATGCGCCAGTCCGCATTTGAAGGAAAAATCGATTACATCCCGGTATATCTGTCCCAGATTCCCAAAATTTTCGAGCACCGGGAAATCGGTCTGGATGTCGCCCTGATCCAGGTATGTCCGCCGGACAAACACGGGTATTGTTCTCTGGGTATATCCGTGGACATCACACTCTCGGGAATGAAAAATGCGGATCTGGTCATCGCACAGGTCAACCCCCAGATGCCCCGAACCTGGGGGGATTCCGTGGTGCACATCGATGAAATCGATTTTCTGGTGGACTGTGAAGAGCCGTTACTGGAATCCCTTCCCAGCCAGAAAAACCAGAAAGTCATCGAGCGCATCGGGCATTACGTCAACATGCTGGTGGATGACGGCGCCACCTTGCAGATCGGGTTCGGGCATCTGCCCGACGCGGTCATGCCTTATCTGGCCGATAAAAAAGATCTGGGTATCCACACCCAGGTCATCACCGACGGACTTCTGCCCCTGTTTGAAAAAAAAGTGATCACCAACCGCAAGAAAAACTATCTCCCGGACCGGGTGGTGGCTTCCCTGTGCATGGGTTCCAGGGCGCTGTATAACTTTGTGGACAACAACCCCATGTTCTATTTCAAATCATCGGAATTTGTGAATGACCCCAACGTCATTGCGAAAAACGACCGGCTGATCTCTATCAGTTCCGCACTGGAAGTGGATCTGACCGGCCAGGTGTGTACCGATTCCAAGGGATATCTGTTTTACAGCGGCATCGGCGATCAGGTGGATTTCATCCGGGGATCCGCCATGTCGGAAGGCGGGTTTTCCATCATCATCATTCCGTCCACGGCCCAGAACGATACTGTATCGCGGATCGTCCCCCATTTGAGTGAGGGGGCCGGGGTGGCGACTACCAGAGGCGATATCGACATCATCGTCACCGAATACGGGATTGCGGAAATGCGGCGGAAAAGCATTTATCAGCGGGTCATGGAGCTGGCCCAGATCGCCCATCCCAAATTCAGAAAGGAGTTGATCGAGGAAGCCAAAAAACGTCACTATATCTTCCCGGACCAGGTGCCGCCCACCAGCCAGGACCTGATGTTTCTGGACTCCTACCATTATACCCTGAAACTGGACAACGGCAAGGATATCAATTTCCGTCCTCTGCTGCCGTCCGATGAATTCGAATCCCGGCACTTTTACTACTCACTGCAGGAAGATTCCATTTATTACCGGTTTTTCAACAAACGCAAGGTGTTTTCCCGGGAGATGCTCCAGCAGCAATGGGCTGAGGTGGATTACCGCCGGAACATGACCCTGATCGGGGTTATGCAGGCAGGGCAGCGCAAACAGATCGTGGCCATCGGCTCATATGCCGAGGCCACGAAAAATGCGGCAGAGGTCGCTTTTCTGGTAAAAGAGAACCTCCACGGCATGGGTATTGGATCCTTTCTGCTCAAAACCCTTGAAGAGATCGCCAGGGAAAACAATTACACCCAGTTCATTGCTACCGTACTTGCGGAAAACCGCAAAATGCTCAAAGTATTCCAGAAACGGTACCCCAACGCCAAATTCGTTCGATCCGGCAGCGGAGAGATCGAAGTGGAAATGCCTTTTGAGTAAAGGCATCCACTATTTCCGGTTCTTGGAACTCAATTCCGGAAAATCCCAGTAAAAGTATTCCTGAAAATGGCTGGATCCTGCCGGATCCGATTTGGATGCCGTCATTTCCCGCAGCTCGATTCGCCGGATCTTGCCCGAAATGGTCTTGGGCACTTCCGTCACAAACTCGATGATTCTGGGAATCTTGAACTTTGCCAGGATATGGGTGGTATGCTTGAACAATTCCAGGGCAAGTTCCCGGTTGCCCTGGAATCCGGGATTCAGGATGACATACGCTTTGACAAGCTGATATCTCTGAGGATCCGGTGCCCCTACCACCGCTGTTTCCGCGACGGCCGGGTGCTCCATCAGGGCGCTTTCCACCTCAAAGGGCCCGATGCGGAAATCCGATGATTTGATCACATCATCGGCCCTTCCCACAAACCACCAGTACCCATCCGCATCAAACGATGCCCGGTCTCCGGTATAATAGAAATTATCCACAAACACGGAACTCATCTTCTCCGGGTTGCCGATATATTCGGCGAACAGGCCGATGCCCCGCCATCGGTCCAGCTTGACCACAATATGCCCCACCGTATCCGGGGTGGTGATCTCGTTGCCTTCATCATCGGCCAGTGCCACGTCATACATGAATGACGGAATACCGAATGACCCGGACCGCATTTTGTCGGCCATCCAGGGCGGATTCCCGATCATGGCAGTGGATTCGGTCTGCCCGTAGAAATCCCGGATCCGGGTGCCGGTATGTTTTTCCCACCGCTTGATCACGTCCGGGTTCAACGGCTCACCGGCGGATACGGACTGGCGCAGTCCGGTCAACCGGATGCCGGACAGATCCGAATTCACAAACATCCGCCAGGCCGTTGGCGGGGCACAGAAAGTGGTGACCTGGTGTTTTTCCAGGGCATTGAGATACAGTCCCGGATCCAGCACGGAAAAGGAAAACGCCGTTACGGTCGCCCCCACATTGAACGGCACAAAAAAAGAGGACCAGGACCATTTGGCCCAGCCGGGTGCACTCAGATTATGATGAATATCGTCGGGCCTGACACCGATGATGACGCTGGTGGACAGATGACCCAGGGGATATGACACCGCGGTGTGTCCCACGCGCTTGGGAAGTCCGGTGGTGCCGGAGGTGAAAAAGCAGAACAGAATGTCATCCGCCCGGGTGGGCGCGGCCGGTGCGTCCACCGATTGCCGGAAAATCTCATCAAACCCGGTCCAGCCCTCTCTGGTGCCAAGCACCAGTTTGATTTTGGGATGAATACCGGTCTGCTCGGCCGCCTGATCGATGAACTCGGCACTGGCCTCATCCGCCAGGACCACATCCGGCGGATAGGTTTCAAACCGGTATTCCATTTCCCTGGGGGTCATGGTCGTGGCCGTGGGCACCGCCACAATACCCGCTTTAATGCATGCCAGGCCGGCAAACCACATCTCTGGAACGATAGGAGCCATCATATACATGTTCTGTTTATGCCCCGCCCCGTTTCCAGACAGAAAATTTACCAGCTGATTGGCTTTCTGCATCATTTCAAGATAGGTAAACGACCGGGTGTCACCGGTGTGGATATCATGCCAGATCAACGCGGTTTTCTCAGGATGTTCCTTTACATGAAAATCTTCGAAAATCTCTTCCGCCCAGTTGAACTGATCCGGAAGCAGCCGCTGATTCAACGTGTTGAAAAAGGTTCTGGCCCTGTCTTCTTTCCGGGAATCGTCCGCCATCTGATTAATGCAGATCAATTCCTGATAAAGTTCTTTCATACCGGTAAACACTCCTTGCAATCCAGTTAAATGTTATATATAGCATCAGACCGAAACAACCTGCTTCATCGCACATGGCCATGACCCTTGTCAAGGCTTTGATACAACTTGCAACCAAAATGACGCCGAAGAGACAATATCCTGTGACAACCAGCGATTTCACCCTGATCATGGCCCCCTTGCAGGGACTTACCGATGTCACATTCAGAAATGTGTATGCCGGGCATTTTTCCGGTGTGGATGAAGCCCTGGCACCATTCATCTCCACCATGGGACAGCAGCGCATCAAACCGGCCCGGATCAGGGACGTGGCACCGGAATTCAACCAGGCCCTGCCGGTCACTCCCCAGATCCTTGGCAATGCGGCGGAAGATTTCATCTCCCTGGCCCGGCACCTGGCCGGCATGGGACACACGCTGATCAACTGGAACCTGGGATGTCCCCATTCCAAGATTGCCAAAAAAAGGCGCGGATCCGGCCTGTTGATGTTTCCGGAAATGATTGACAGGCTTCTGGAAGCCATTGTTGCGCAGATGCCGGTACCGCTGTCCGTGAAGATCCGCCTGGGCCGAAAGGATAAAGAAGAGATCCATGACCTGATCCAGGTATTGAACCGGCACCCCCTGGATCATGTGATCCTGCACCCCCGCACCGGGGTTCAGATGTACCGGGGAGAGGCGGATCTTGATGCATTCGAGGCGGCCATGGAAGCCTGTGTGCATCCGTTTGTGTACAACGGGGATATTACGGATACGACGTCATTTTCACGGGTGAGGCGCCGATTTCCCGATATCCGCCGGTTCATGATCGGCCGGGGCCTTCTCGCCAACCCGTTTCTGCCCGAGGAAATCAAAGGAAGGCTGTCAGACCCGGCCCTTCGTCTGTCCCGGCTTCAACGGTTCCACGACGATCTGATGGCCGCTTATGCGGACCGGTTTTCCGGTCCCGGCCATCTGGTCGGCCGGATGAAAGGATTCTGGCATTACCTGGGGCCGTCTTTCAAGGATCACCACAAACCGGTAAAAAAAATTCTGAGGTCTCCTTCTTTTGAGGCCTATTCCGGTCATGTGGCAGATTTTTTTGGGGCCAATCCGCCATTTCAGCCCTGATCCGGGTATCCAATATCAGATATCAGGGGGGTCACTCTTTTTTGTCAGGCCCCTTTGGCGGGCGGTGTTCCATGATATCTGTGGTTTGTTCCGTGCTGTTTTTCCTGCCTGTCACCTGACAGGCATCCCGCATTCAGGTGGAAATTCCCATTTTGGGCAGAATATAGATCTGCAGCAGCAGATAAATTCCGATGAACCCGACAATCCAAAGCATTTCTTTCATATGTCATCTCCTTGCTATCTTAAGAATTATAAGCATGGATGACACCGGATGCAACCCCATAAGGGGTAGAACTACATCGAAGAGTGCCCCTGTTTTGAAGATCAAAACGCGCTTCCGGCATGGTATCTTATACGGTCAATCCCCGCCTTGAGATCTTTTCTTGTGCCATTACCTGCCTGCCGCCCCGGCCGCCGGTGGCAGGCAGGGGATAACCCTTTAAATGATTTTTCCGCCATTTGGAGAATGGATTTGGTTATTGTTAAGAGATACTTGTGCTGAAAAAAACAAATTGCTATGATATATAGATTAAGTCCGCTTTTACAGCATAATTCATCATAAGGAGGTTCACGTGCCGATCTATGAATACCATTGCAACGCCTGCGCCAATGAATTTGAAAAACTGGTGTTTGCTGGAGATACGCCTGAAATCACCTGTCCGGAATGCCGGAGCCGGGATGTCACAAAAAAAATGAGTGCGTCAAGCTTTATGGGCAAAAGCATAGGCACCTGTGCTGCAGATGCCCCGAAAGGGTTTTCATGAGCCAGTTAGCCTTCAGAACGGCCGGGCGCCGTCCATGTCTCCAAAACAATCCTGACAGCAAATTAACTTGCAAAACAATTATTTATGTATATGATAGGGGCTGATTTAACCGATATATGACCATTTGTAGCCCTAACATTCTAACGGGAGAGTTCCAATGAACAAAAAAATTCAGAATATTCTTTTTGCCTCTGACCTGTCAGTGGACATGAAGCCGGTTTTTGAACATGCCGTTGCCATGGCCACCTATACCGGCGCCAACCTGATTGTTCTCCACGTGATGGAGGAAGCCAGTCCGTCCGCTCAAAGACAGGTGCAGATGGCATTCGGCGAAAATCTTTACAAGGAGATCAGGGCCAAGCATAAAACCGGGGCCCAGGACCTGCTCATCGGGAAAAATGTAGATGCGCTGAGAATCCGTCAGGCCATTGCCGGCTTTTTCGAAGACCGTGAAAAAACACCGGCCGATGAAGCGTCTCCCATCAAAAAAATCCTGGTGGCGGAAGGGCAATCCATTGCAGATGAAATTGTGTCCACCGCCGTTCAGGAAGACTGTGCGTTCATCGTCATGGGGTGCAGACAGCAGGGACTGGTGGCAAAGGCCATGGGGGACAAACTGGTCCGAAAAGTATTGAAACGGTCATCTGTTCCCGTGTTCGTGGTACCGCGCGACAGGGAATGATTTCAGATCGTATCCGCCGGATTCTTTTTCTCGCGTCCCCGTGAAAACGTCACCGCAACACCGATGGCAGCCAGGAGGGTTCCGGCTGCCATCACATGCCTGAATCCGTCCATGAACGCCGGCGCCATGGCAGGGACATAACTGTCCATTCCTTTCCCCTGAAATGTCAGAAACGCTGAAAATATCGTTCCGGCCAACGCAACTCCGAAAACCATGCCCAGGGTCCGGGCCGTAGCGACGGCACCCGAAGCGATTCCCCGCTGATGCGCGGCCACCGCTCCCATGATGGCGGTATTATTGGGAGAAACAAACAATGACGTGCCGATACCAGCCAGCGCCATGCGCCAGACAATGGCAAAACTATCCGCTGTTGGAGACAGAAAAATCAGAAAGAACAAAGACAGACACATGAACGCCATCCCCACCGTACACAGCAGCCTGGAGCCCAGGCGGTCGGCCAGGAGGCCGGACACCGGAGAGAGGATCAGCAGAAACAGAAACGGAACAATCATGATGATCCCGGTTTTCGAGGCAGTCAATCCAGCGGGGTAGGTGAGATAGAACGGCATCATGAAAACCAGCAGAAACAGACTGGCAAAAAGAATGACGGTAGATATCAATGGAAACATGAACAACCGGATCTTCATCAATCCCAGATCCAGCAGCGGATAAACGACGCGCCTCTCATTCAGAACAAATCCCAGACCGCTTGTGAGCGCCATAGCCATGCCCAGCAGAGTTTTCAGGGAAATCATCCCCCAGTCCGGAAGCCTTGTAAAGGTCACAATCAGACTGCACAAAAACAGGATCAAAAGAAGGCTGCCGGCTTTATCCAGCGGTTCCCGGCTTCCGCTTCCGGCAGGCAGATCCCTGAGCACCAGGATTCCGGCCACCACTGCCATCAAACCGATGGGAATATTGATGTAAAAAATCAGTCGCCAGGAAAAATATGCCAGAATCATCCCTCCGGCCAGAGGGCCCAGCGTCAGACCCGCCGCCACCACCGCCCCCATCATCCCCAATGCCTTGCCCCGTTCCGTTTGAGGGAACGCATCCACCACAAGGGCCGGAGAACAGGCCATGAGCATGGACGCCCCGATCCCCTGCAACATCCTTGCGCTCACCAGAATCCATGAAGTCCCTGCCTGGCCGCAAAAAAAGGATCCCGCAGTGAACACGAGGAACCCGATCACATATATCTGTCGCCGGCCCCGGATATCCGACAGCCTGCCAAAAGTCAGCAGCAGCGAAGACACGGTGAGCAGATATACCACCACCACCCATTTCACGGTCCGCACATCGGAAGACAGGTCTTCCATGATATAGGGCAGTGCCACATTCACGATACTCGAGTCCAGGGTGGACATGAAGATTGACACGCCCACCAGCATGAACACCTGCCATTTTTTATTACCGGCACCCAAAGTCATTCCCTGTCCAATGTTTTGATTCGTCCAAGAATATGGTATATTGTTCCCCCAAAAAAAACAAAAGAAAAGGAGTCCCATGGCAACTGTTAACGATGTGATATTGATTTATCTGGAAGATGCGCCCGTATCCTTTGCAAGGGTTGAGAGCATTCTGCCCGATCCCAAAAAAGGCTGGTTTCAGATCAGACTGCTCATGCTTCAGATTCCTCTGCAGACCGTCACCTGGATATTGAAAGACGCATATATCAACGGTGAGGAGTTCCAGATGAACGGCAAGCGCATGCGTCTGGAAACCATTCATGCACCCAAGGAAACAGCGGCGTTTTCCCGGGCTCCTGATACGAATCTGAAAAAATCAGGCCTGCCGAAAACTGACAATATTATTTCCTTTGCGGATCTGAAAAAAAATCATGACCCTTCAGCCGACTGATACCTGTTCCGGTTTTCAGCCCGCCGGGATGCCGGCATGGCAAATCGGACCTGTGACCGTCCGGGGAAAGACGTTTCTGGCCCCTCTGGCCGGTGTCACCAACCTGCCGTTTCGACGTCTGGTAAAGGAGTGCGGGACTGCGGTCGTCTGTTCGGAAATGATCAGTGCCAAAGGCCTGTTTTACAATTCAGAAAAAACCCTTTCCCTGCTGGCATCCTGTCCGGAGGAACGGCCGCTGTCCGTCCAGATTTTCGGGGCGGAACCGGATATCATGGCCCGGGCTGCGGCAGAGATCACCAATATGGGCATCACAGATATACTTGACATCAATTTCGGATGCAGTGTGAAAAAAGTCATCAAGCAGGGGGCCGGATCCGCTTTGATGAACGATCTGTCGAGGTGCCGAAAGATCATTCAGGCGGTCCGCCGGGCCACTTCCCTGGCACTGACCATCAAAATCCGATCCGGCTGGGATCCCTCCGGTTCTCAAGCCTTTGCCCTGGCTGCCGTGGCAGAACAAGAAGGGGTGGATGCCGTGGTTTTCCATCCCCGCACCGCCACGCAGGGATTCAAAGGCCATGCAGATCGGGATTTGATCCGGCAACTCAAGGAACAGACCGCTTTGCCGGTGATCGGCAACGGCGATATTCTGACCCCGCCGGACGCATTGGAAATGCTGAATCAGACCGGATGCGACGCGGTCATGATCGGCCGGGGCGCAATGACCAATCCGTTTCTTCCCGGACAGGTGGAAACCCTCATCTCCCAAGGCGTCAGCCACCCTGTCACCGCATCAGACATCTTCAGAAAAATGGAACGGCTGATCCAGCTGTATGTCGAACATTTCGGAGAAATGACCGCATGCCGCCTGCTGCGGGGCCGGCTTCCCTGGTTTGTCAAAGGGATGCCCGGATGCACCGGAATCCGGAAATCGCTGTCCCGGATCGTCTCCCCGAATCAGGCGGTTGCGCTGATCCGGGATTATGAATATCGCCTCAGTTTGTAAATCCCGTTCATTCATACAAAAACCCGGTCTGTCGTCGATTAAAATCGCAGAAATACCTTGACAAAAAAACAAAAAAACCGGATAAAGTAAAAGCGTTAGAATAAATGCCCATATTCGGAAAAAATATTCCGGGTCGCTTTCTAAAAAAACAATTGAGATTTTTATTTGCGAAAATCAGGCCATTTCCATGGCCGGCACAAATGTTCAAGGAGAATATGAATTAAATGAATGACTTTCTACACAGCCTTCGCAACGGACAGGCCGATAAACCGCGGGCTCCCAAAACACGCAAAACCTATGACAATTCCTACCAATACAACAGCAACGCACCCAGGTATCACTCCTACAGCAATGGATATCAGAACCCCAGAAACCCCAACATGAAGCGGCAGCCCATCCCCCCGGGGCCAATGGGGAATCAACTGCCGCCCGAAGATCCCGGGATCACCCTGCTGGCGGATGCCATTGAAAATCTGACGCATCATGTTGAAATTCTGATCAAAAATCAGGAATACATGTCCAGCATCCAGGAACGCACCGCAGATATAATCGAACGCCAGGCCTTTGCCATCGAGCATATCGTCAGCCACCTGCGCATGGGTCATGACCCCCGGCAGAAACCGGGCGTATCCCCGGAATCCGGTCATGATGCCGCACAGGCACCGGACCAGGCACAAGAGACATCTCCGGAAGCGTCTATGGACGCCATGCCTTCCCGGGCAGGCCGTCTTTCGTCCCCGTTTTCCGAGACCACCGGGCCTGCCGCCCCTGTCACCGACATGAAAACCAAACGCCAGGTGATCAGAAAACGCAGAAAAACCACTGCTGAAAAGGCTTCCCAATCACCCCTCCCAGACAACACCTCGCCGTTGCTTCCCCGGGAAGAGATCCTGAACATCATCCACACCATGAGAGATGAGGGGGCAACCTACGATCAAATCGCCAAACGTCTGGTGGATCTGGGACAGCCCACATTCTCGGGACGCGGTGAATGGCATGCCCAGACCATTCATCGATTGTGCAGCAGAAAATAATACGTGAGTTCAAACTGAATCGCAAGGCATCGATCTCCGGCCACCGGTTTTAGATGCCTTGTTCTTTCAGGGCGACGGCTTGAGCCGTTCCAGATAGCCATCCCACTCCCAGGGAAGCATCTGCTGTTTTTTCGAGTTGCAGTCTTTGCAGCAGGGCACCAGATTGAATTTTTCCGACCGGCCTCCCCGAATCAATGGAATGAGATGGTCCATGGTCAAATCTGACGGCAGAAACCGTTGACCGCAGTAATGACAGATCCCTTTGTCACATTTGCGCTTCCACCACTGGGTGTGTCTCAGTTTTCTGGCTTTGGCCCGCTCTTTTTTCAGAACCGCTTCATCCATGAAAAAACCCGGCGCCATCATGTGTCTCAATACCCGAATTCGTTGAGTATCCGCTGATTGCTCACCCAGTCCCTGGTGACCTTTACAAAGAGCTTGAGCAGCACTTTTCTTCCCAGCATTTCTTCCATATCCTGCCGGGCCCGGGTGCCGATGGCAGACAGCATGGCCCCTTTTTTTCCTATGATGATCCCTTTTTGTGAATCTCGAACCACATGAATGCTGGCATGAATCACCGTGTATTTCTTCTCCACCTCAAAGGCATCCACGGTCACCGCAGATGAATAGGGGATTTCCATGCCGGTGAGACGGAACACTTTTTCCCGGATGATCTCTTTGACCAGAAATTTTTCGGTGACGTCAGTAAATGTGTCTTCGGGATAAAGCCGGGGCCCTGCAGGCAGATGGATTTCAATTTCATCCAAGAGGCGATCCACCTGAATGTTTTGCCGGGCGGATATCGGTACGACAGCCGCAAATTCAAACACCGGAGCCAACACTTTTGTCCGTTCAAACACCGTTTGTTTTCCCGCCAGATCGATCTTGTTCAGCACCAGAATTACCGGCTTGCCCGCCTGCTTGAGCCGGGCCAGAATCATGTTTTCCGCCGCATGGTTGCAGGAAACCGTATCCACCATGAACAATACCAGGTCCACATCCTCCACGGCCTGCAATGCCTGGTCCACAATCCGCTGATTGAGCAGGGTCCCGCTTTTATGGATACCCGGAGTGTCCACAAACACAATCTGGGACCCTGGCCGGTTCACGATACCCAGAATCCGGTCCCTGGTTGTCTGGGGTTTTTTCGAAGTGATGGAAATTTTCTGTCCCAGCACCTGATTGAGCAGCGTGGATTTTCCGGCATTGGGGGCACCGATGATGGCTGCAAAACCGGACCTGACGTCTTGTTCCATCAGAGGATTTCCTCCCCGTCTTGTTCATGCCATGTGATCAAATTGTTGATTTCATCCATTACGGTTTCTCTCCCCACCCGGGTCTTTGCGGAAAACACGATCACTTCGCCGGCGGTCCGGTTCATTTGAGAACTGATGATTGCCACCCGTTTCTGCTGCTGGGTTTTTGACAGTTTGTCCGATTTGGTGAGCACCACCAGATACGGCATGTCATGGGATATCAGCCACTGCGCCAGATTGCGTTCCTCTTCTCCGGGATCCC
Organism: Desulfotignum sp.; assembly: GCA_040883135.1. Classification (GTDB taxonomy): domain Bacteria; phylum Desulfobacterota; class Desulfobacteria; order Desulfobacterales; family Desulfobacteraceae; genus Desulfotignum. The sequence goes on from JBFLKI010000177.1 coordinate 23,009, forward strand.
GGCGGATGTCGATAATCAAAATCAGGCCCAGCAGATTGGGGCGGTGGGACAGATAAGTTTCCACCATGGGCTGCCAGGCGGCCCGGATCTTCTTGGATACCCTGGCATATCCGTATCCGGGCAGGTCCACGAAAGACACGGCATCATTGACCAGAAAGAAATTGATCAGCTGGGTGCACCCCGGCCGGGAACTGGTCTTCACGAGGTCTTTGCGCTGGATCAGGGTGTTGATCATGGAACTTTTCCCCACATTGGACCGTCCGGCAAATGCGATTTCAGGCACTGAATACGCCGGATACTGATCGGGTTTCACCGCACTTTTCACGAACTGGACATCACGGATTTTCATGACACCGTCGCAAGATATCCGGCCATCCGGTCCATGCCTCTGGCAAGGTTTTCCATGGAGTTGGCATAGGAAAATCGAAGATACCCCTCTCCATTGGCCCCGAAATCGATCCCAGGTGTCACCCCGATATGGGCCTTTTCCAGAATGTCAAATGCCAGGGCATACGAGTCCCTGGAAATATGTTTCACATTCACAAAAATATAAAACGCGCCGGTCGGCGGCACTTTGACCGCCAGTCCCATGTCAGTGAGCCGCTGCAGCATGTAAAGCCGCCGCCGGTTGTAAGTCTCTCTCATCTGCCGGGTATCCTCGCAGGCTTCTTTGAGGGCCGCCACCCCGGCCAGCTGGGTCACGGAATTGGCGCAGATGAAAAAATTCTGCTGAAGCACCTGCAGGGCCCGGACAAATTCAAACGGCGCAATCAGATAGCCCAGCCGCAGGCCGGTCATGGCAAACAGTTTGGAAAATCCGTTGAGGACAAACGCATTGGGCGTGTATTCCAGAACAGAATGCTCTTTGCCCTCATACACCAGGCCATGATAGATTTCATCGGAAATGATGCACAGCCCGTGTTTTTCCGCCACACCTGCAATTTCCTTCATCCGGTCTTCCGGGATCACGTTTCCGGTGGGGTTGGACGGTGAGTTGATGAAAATCGCCTTGGTTTTCGAGGTAATCTTTGCCTCGATGGCGTCGGGGGTGAACACGAACCCCTCATCCTCGAACACCTTGACAAACACGGGCACGCCCTGGACATAATGGATGAAATTGGCATAACAGGCATAATGGGGATCCGACACAATGATCTCATCGCCGGGGTTCACCAGTGCGGAAAACAAAAGCAGCATGGCAGGCGATGTTCCCGAGGTCACCAGAATCTGACCCGGATCCACAAAAGTGCCGTAGGTGTCTTTGTGATATTGGGCAATGGCCTCCCGCAGCCGAATGTCGCCCAGGCTGTGGGTATAACTGGTGGCATGGCAGTCCAGGGCCGCCCGCGTCGCCCGGTTCACACATTCGGGCACATCAAAGTCCGGCTCTCCAATCTCCATGTGGACCACATCGATACCGGCCGCCTCCATCTGATGGATCTTCTCCATCACATCCATGACAATGAAAGGCTTGATCTGTTCACACCGTGTGGCTGGTTTCATGCTACAACACCTTATTGAGGGGATATTCGATAATACCTTCGGCCCCCTGTTTGAGCAGCTGGGGAATCAGGTCTCTGACGTACCTGGTATCGATGATGCTCTCCACCGAAAACCAGTCGGACTGGTACAGAGAGGCGATGGTGGGGGCATTCAGACTGGGCAGCAGAGAGACGATTTTAGCGATTTTCTTTTCCGGCACATTCATTTTGATGCCCACCATCCGGTCCGCCACAAGTGCCCCCTGAAGCAGCAGGGCGATCTGCTCGATCTTCTCTCTTTTGGCGGGTTCCTCCCAGGCCTTTTTGTTGGCGATGAGCTGGGTATTGGTTGTCATGACCTCATGGATGACCCTCAGGTTGTGGGCCCGGATCGTGCTCTCGGTTTCCGTGATCTCCACAATGGCATCGGCAAGCCCGGACACGATTTTGGCTTCTGTGGCGCCCCAGGAAAACTTGACAGTGACATGGATATTGCGTTCCTTGAAAAACCGCCGGGTGAACTTCACCAGTTCCGTGGAAATGGTTTTGCCCTCCAGGTCTTCCAGGGTCTGAATCGGCGAATCACTGGCCACGGCCACCACCCACCGGGCCGGCCGGGCACTGACCTTGGAATAGACCAGGTCCGTTACCACATGGACATCGGATTCATGTTCCGCAATCCAGTCCAGACCGGTGAGTCCCGCATCAATCACGCCGGTTTCCACATTGATGGACATCTCCTGGGCCCTGCACAGGGCGCACTCGATGGTGTCATCATCGATGTCGGGAAAGTAACTTCTGCCTTCCACATTGATTTTCCATCCTGACCGCCTGAACAGGTCAATGGTCGCATTTTGAAGACTTCCCTTGGGAATGCCCAGTTTAAGTATTTTTTCCATCATTCATATACCTTTTCAGGATCAAACGTCTGAGATTCGACGATCTTGAGATCATTTCCATCAACAGTCCTGTAAAAACAGCTTTTATATCCCTTGTGACAGGCGCCGTGACCTGCCTGTTCCACTTTCAGAACCACGGTGTCCAGATCGCAGTCCACCCGGATCTCCTTGACATGCTGAACATGTCCCGAAGATTCCCCTTTTGTCCACAATACGTTGCGCGAACGGCTGAAATAGGTGGCTTTTTTTGTCTCAACCGTTTTTTCAAATGCCGCCTGGTTCATATAGGCCAGCATCAGGATCTCACCGGTAACGGCATCCTGAACTACTGCAGGAATTAGTCCTCCGGATTTTTCAAAATCAAGCTGGATCATAATATGATTATAATTGTCCCTTTTGATTCAGGTTTATCAAAACTTATATATTTAGTCGAGAACCATCAAAAAGTCAATTTATAAAAATTCTCACATCAGAAAATTCACCTGTCATCACTTCGCCTCAAACCGGTAACATTTAAACCTTTACAGCGGATCAGTGCAGGCGCATGAAAACGGAAAATCCGGCGGAATGCCGTCCTGGTCGCGGATCGACTCTATTGATATTTTTCTGTAAAAAAGGTATGGTACCCATAAAAACCCTTACGCCTGACAAAAAAAGGAAAAAAGTGAACCCCTGTCATATCGTTTGTGTGATTATTATGGGCTGCTGTGCTGTGCTTTCCGGATGCACCGCCACAAATGTCGACATACACGCACAAGGAGGGCCGCAATACCAAAAACCCGGCCCCCCGCCCCATGCCCCTGCCCATGGATACCGGCATAAAAACCATGATGGCCACGAACTTGAATATAATTCAAAAATCGGCGTGTATGCGGTGGTCAATCTGCCGGAAACCTATTTTGGCAACAATCTGTATATCCGCATGTCATCCAATGGCACCTGGCTGGTTTCCACCACCTTAAGGGGTGGATGGCGCCCAGCCGCACATGGAGAAGTGCCGTACTCGCTCAGGTCATATTATAAAAAAAAGAAATTCCAGAATTGACGTCACATATCTTGATGTCCCCTGTCCTGAAACAGAAACTGTTTAAATGATTGCCTTATGGGGTATAATCTGATAACAAGCAGCGACACTGACAATTTACCATTAGTTTTGATTTCTGATGACCAATAAAAAGTCCAAATCCGACATTTTAAGGAAAAGAGGCAAAAAAGAAAAGCATCTGATTCGCTCCCTGTTCAAATGGGGGATTGGTATTGTTTTCCTTTTGACCGTCGTGACCTGTGGCGGATTGCTGGGGCTTTATTTCTATCTGAGCCAGAATCTGCCTAAAATCAACTCGTTGGAAGATTATCAGCCGGCCACGGTTTCCTATGTATTTTCCGATGACGGCAGAAAAATCGGTGAATTCTACAATGAACGCCGGATTGTCATCCCTTTGTCCGAAATGCCGGACAACCTGATCAATGCATTTGTGGCGGCTGAAGATTCACGGTTCCGGGAACACCCAGGCATTGACATTCAATCCATTTTCCGGGCGTTTATCAAAAACTTTCAGGCCGGGGCCATCACCCAGGGAGGCAGCACCATCACACAGCAGGTCACCAAATCCTTCCTGCTGACACCGGAGCGGACCTATGAACGGAAAATCAAGGAAGCCATTTTAGCCTATCGGATTGAAAAAAAATTCACCAAAGATGAAATTTTATTTTTATATCTGAACCAGATCTATCTGGGCAACGGGGCCTATGGCGTGGAAGCGGCAGCGGAAAATTACTTTGGCAAACAGGCCAGGGACTTGAATCTGGCAGAATGCGCCATGCTCGCGGGTCTTCCCCAGGCCCCCAGCCGGTATTCCCCGTTTCAGTTTCCGGATCGGGCCAAACAGCGGCAGATCTACACCTTGAACCGGATGAAAGAAGAAGGCATGATCACCAATATGGATGTCACCGAAGCCATTGAGACTCCTTTGGATATCAAGCCCCGGAAAAACTGGTTCATCGAACGGGTCCCTTTCTATACCGAGCATGTCAGACGCTATGTCGAAAAAAAATACGGTGCGGATGCTCTCTACAATCAGGGGCTCCAGATCCACACGGCCGTAAACATCGAATATCAGAACATGGGGCAAAAAGCTGTCCAGAAAGGGTTGATGGATCTGGACCAGCGCATGGGATACCGGGGACCGTCCGGACAGATTCCGCTTTCCGAGATCGAAACGTTCTGTGCCGATGAAGCAAAAAAAATTCAGGAAAGCCTGTTGAATCAGGGAGATATTTATACCGGCGTGGTCCTGGGTGTGACCGATCAAAAAAAACAGACCGCCGTTCGGGTCGGCAATTTTTCAGGCATCATCCGGCTGGACACCATGACATGGGCCCGCCGGCCGAATCCGAAAATCGCTTATTATGAATCCAAAGTGACGGCCCCGTCTCAGGTGTTGACCGCCGGAGATATCATTCACGTCCAGGTCAAAACCCCGTCAAAAACCGGAACCGATTATGAGTTCACGCTGTTCCAGGAACCTGCGGCCCAGGCCGCCCTGTTGAGCATCGAAGCGGAAACCGGCCATGTCAAGGCCATGATCGGAGGCCGGGATTTCAGAGACAGCCAGTTCAACCGGGCCTATCAATCCCGTCGGCAGCCGGGTTCCGCGTTCAAGCCCGTCATTTACGCTGCGGCACTGGACAAGGGATACACCCCGGCCACCGTGATCATAGATTCGCCCGTGGTTTATGAAGATGCTGCCAGAGATTTCATCTGGAAACCCCAGAATTACGCGGAAACATTTTACGGGCCCACCCTGTTCAGGCAGGCCCTGGTGCATTCCAGAAATGTGGTCACCATCAAAATTCTCCAGGATATCGGTATTTCCTATGTGATCGATTATGCCAGGAAACTGGGCATCACCTCTGATATCAGCCAGGACCTGTCCATTGCCCTGGGGTCCTCCGGCGTATCGCTGCTGGAGCTGGTCAATGCCTATGCCGTGTTCTCCAATCTTGGGTATTATATCGAGCCGGTATTTATCACCAAAATACTTGATCGGCACAACAACCTGCTGGAAACGTCCCAGCTGATGCGAAAAAAGGTCATCGACATGAGCACCGCCTATATCATGACCCACATGCTGGAAAGTGTGGTCACCTCCGGCACCGGTCAGCGGGTCAAGGCACTCAACCGGCCGGTGGCCGGGAAAACCGGCACCACCAACAACCTCTATGACGCATGGTTTCTGGGATATACCCCGAGATATACCACAGGGGTCTGGGTGGGCCTGGATCAGGGGGGATCCATGGGAAAAGGGGAAACCGGTTCCAGAACCGCCAGCCCCATATGGCTGGACTTTATGCAGCAGGCCCTGGAAGGGAAACCCGTCAGAACATTTAATGTGCCCGATGGCGTGGTTTTTGCCAAAATTGATGCCACCACCGGACTGCTGCCCACACAGGAATCAAAAGAAACCATCTTCGAATGCTTCAAGGAAGGGACGGTGCCCACGGAACATACGCCGAAATCCGATACGATCATGGACACGGACGATCTGTTCAAACAGGGAATCTAACGATGTCGACCTGATCCGGTCCCAACGCCGGATCCCCCTCCAACCGAAAATCGATTTTTGGAAATCTGCTTTTCAACCGCAGCAGATTGCCGTTCCGGTGTCCCCGCAACCGGGATTCTCCGGAAGGATGAACCCGCAGCCGGATGATTCCTGAAACCTGAGCCGCCCCAGAAGACTCGATCTTCTGTACGGTTGCCTGGTACATCATCCTAGAGTGAACCAGATGGCCGAAAGCCGGATGACAGGGTCCGGCCAGGACCGAGGCCGCCATCTCAGGATCAGACACCTGGACCCCCATGCGGATCACTGTCACGCCTGATCGGGTGAACATACGACAGGACTGACTGGTCACCTCCACGGCCTGATCCAGGGTCAGGGGCTGGTAGGTTCCGTTGTGATACCATCGGGCCAGCAGGGTGTTTTTCAAAACCAGGACCGGGTAAATCCGGGCCGTCGACGGATGCATTTCCGCCAGTATCTGTGTCGTCTGGATCACCCCGTCCCGGGTGTCTTCTGGAAGCCCCACCATGATCTGAACCCCGGCATTGATTTCAAACGCCCGCAGCAGGTCCATGGCCCGGCAGGTATCCTCCCGGGTATGCCCCCGTTTCACCCGGGCCAGGACCCGGTCATCCATGGATTGCACCCCCAGCTCCACCAGGTGGATCGGATAATGCGCAACCTGTTCCATCCGGTTTTTCGTCACGGTATCAGGCCGTGTGGAAAACCGGATACCATGTACAGCCCCGCTGTCGAGGAACGGCTGGACGCTTTCCATCAGATCTGTGATCCGCCCGGGTGGCAGGCCCAGAAAATTGCCCCCGAAAAACGCCACGTCCACCCGGGACCGGGGCTTGGAACGGGCCAGGTATGTCTGGATGATTTCAGCCACACGACCGGCATCGGGCACCCGTGATTTTTCACCGGTCAAGACGTTCTGGTTACAGAAGGCACACTGATGGGGACATCCTGAATGGGGGATGAACACCGGAATGACCAGGGGAGAACCGATCATCAGGTCAACAGATTTTGAGCAGCTTCAAGGCTTTCCCGGCGGCATCCTGTTCCGCTGCTTTTTTGGATTTACCCAAACCCCGGGTCTGGACATGGGCCAGTTCCAGGCTGACTTCAAAGGTTTTATCATGGTCCGGGCCGGATTCCCCTGTGACGATATAGACCGGGGCCTGGGAAAACACCTCCTGGGCATATTCCTGAATACTGCTTTTGTAGTCCACGGTATGATCGCTATCCAGAACCTGATCCACGGCCTGTTCAAACAGGCGTTGAATTAGATCGCAGGCGATATCAAACCCGGCATCCAGAAATACGGCCGCCACCACCGCTTCAAACGTATCGGAGAGAATGGAGCTTTTGTCCGCCCCCCCAGAACCGGCCTCGCCCTTTCCCAGCCGGATGAAACGTCCCAGATCGATGGCCCGGGCCCTGTCGGCCAGGGACGGTTCGCTCACCAGGGTCGACCGGAGCCGGGACAGTTCACCTTCTTTCTTGGCCGGGCTTCGCTGCATGAGAATATGACCCACGCTCAGGCCGAGAACCGCATCCCCTAAAAATTCCAGCCGCTCGTTGTCCGAATCGCACACCAACTGATTTTCGTTCAGAAAAGACCGATGGCAAAGGGCTGTCTGAAGCAGGGACCGGTCAACGAACCGATACCCCAGATTGGATTCCAGAATGTCCAGCCGGTCGTGAAGATTGCGCATGGCAGTCACCCGGTCGGTCAATGCCTTGAAACAGGCATAGGGCACCCGGATATTGCTCTTTCCCCGGCCCAGGCAGACCCCTTTATTGAAACTGCCGTGAAAATCCGATCCTCCGGTGATCAGCAGTTTCTTTTTTTTGGCCAGGGCCTTGAACCAAGCAGTCTTCCGGGCGTCATGATCGGTATAGAACACTTCGATTCCCTGGAGCCCATACCCCACCAGGGTGTCCACGAACCGTTCCAGATCCTGGGTGGTGTTGAACGACAGCAGACCGGGATGGGCCAGCACCGGAACACCTCCGGCATCCAGCAGCGTCTGAATGGCTTGGTCACAGGGCGTTTTGTACTTTTCCACATATGCGGGACACCCGGTTCCCAAAAACATGTCAAACGCTTGGTCAAATGAGGCCACAAACCCTTTATGCACCATCATTTCAGCGATATGGGGCCGCCCTATCTGACGGGTCTTGAAATATCGTGTCAGCTCATCCATGGTGATATCGAGCCCCAGGTGCTGCAGTTGCCGGATAATTTTCGGATTCCGTTGTTTCCGGGCGGTTTTCGCTTCTGCCAGTACCCGGGTCAACTGCCGGTCATACAGGGAAAATCCATATCCCAGCAGATGGACGCTTCCGATCATGTCAACCCCTTCGGGAGGCGCACAGGATATCTCCACCCCGGAGATAAAATCCACCGGAAAGGCGGGCAGATGATCCAGGATGTCGTGAATCCCGTCAATGGTATCATGATCGGTCAGAGAAATCGCCCGCACCCCCGTATCCCGGGCAAGGCCCAGAATCTCATACGGAGTCAGAGATCCATCCGACGCGGTGGAATGTATGTGAAGATCAATCAAGGGCGGTACCGGTCAAAGCCCAAGGGCATTTTCCATGTCCTCTTCCCGGGTCTTGCATTCAATGCACTGGGTGGTTACCGGCCTGGCTTTCAACCGCTCGATGGAGATCTCTTCCTCACAGGTTTCACACCGGCCGAAGGTCCCGTTATCGATCCGTTCCAGGGCTTTTTTGACTTTCTTTATCAATTTGTGTTCCCGATCACGAATCCGCAGTTCAAAGCTTCTTTCCGCTTCATGGGATGCCCGATCCGTGGGATCGGCAAAATTCTCCTTGGGCTGGGTCATGCCCGTGACCGTACTGTCGGCATGTTTCAGCAGTTCATTGAGCCGGTCGGTCAGCAACGAACGAAAATATTCCAGATCTTCTTGTTTCATGATGTTCATCCCTCAATTAAAGGTCAAAGGTCCAGAAACATTAAATTGGGTATTATATCAGAAACCGCTCGCTTGTAAAGATTTTATTGGTCTTCCAGCATATCCAGATTGAACAGCTGTCTGGCCACACTCAGATACAGCGAATCGTCCCGGTGGCCGCCGGTCTGCTTCAAAAACATGATGGGGTCGTGCATCGCCCGGGATGCAATGGCTCGGGTCATCCGCCGGATGGCATCCTTGTCCGGTTCCGGGAGGTGGGACAGATACGACAGGGTCTTGTCACATTCCATGTCCACAATGGCTGCCATCTTTTCGTTGAGTGCCTTGATGGTGGGCACGATGGCCAGACTGTCCAGCCATTGTCTGAACTTGATCACCGCTTCGGACACATACCGTTCCGCTTTGACGGTTTCCTGCTCCCGCTGCTGGATGTTGGATGTCACAACGGTTTTGAGATCATCGATGTCGTACACATATACATTGGACAATTCATTGATCTTCGGATCGATGTCTCTGGGTACGGCAATGTCGATAAAAAACAGGGTCCGGTACTTGCGTTTTTTCATGGCTTTTCTGACCTGATCCGCGGTGATGACATACTCGGCAGCACCGGTGGAGGAAATGATGATATCCACTTCAGTCAACGCATCCACCCGTTCTTCAAACCCCAGTGCCCGGCCGTTGAACCGTTCGGCCAGGGAGACGGCGTTTTCAAATGTCCGGTTGGACACCCGGATCTGCTTGACATCATGGGAAATCAGATGCTCCACGGCCAGTTCCGCCATCTCTCCGGCCCCTAAGAGCATCACGGTTTTGGTGGACAGATCACTGAAAATTTTGTTGGCCAGCTCGATGGCCGCATAACTGATGGACACGGCATTGTCTCCGATCCCGGTCTCCTTGCGGACTTTCTTGGCCACGGAAAAAGACTTGTGCATCATCCGGTTGAGCAGCACCCTGGATGTGCCGGCTTTCACGGCCAGACGGTAAGCCTGTTTGATCTGTCCCAGAATCTGGGGCTCTCCCACCATCATGGAATCCAGACTGGATGCCACCCGGAACAGATGGCGGATCGCCTCCTCTTTGCGAAGAATATACAGTGCAGGCACAAATTCGGACGGCAGCACCTGTTTGCAGCCGGAAAGAAATGCGACCAGGGCATCCACGGTACCGCTCCGGGTGGCCACATACAGAATTTCGGTCCGGTTGCACGTGGAAAAAATCAGTATCTCCTTGATACCCGGGTGCTGCTTGAGGGTTTCCAGGGCAGCCAGGATTTCTTCTTCGGAAAAAGACAGTTTTTCCCGGAGTGCCACCGGGGCGGTCTTATGGTTGATCCCAATGAGTATGATATTAGGCATGGGGTTTCCGCTATTTGGTAAAGTCCTGGTGATGCCCGCCCAGAACCAGATTGACTCCCAGAAAGGTAAACACGATGATACCGAATCCCACAATGGTCATGACGGCGGATTTTCTTCCCCGCCACCCCGCATACAGCCGAAGATGGAGCAGTACGGCATAAACGAGCCAGGCCCCCATGGAAAAGAGTTCCTTGAAATCCCAGCTCCAGAACTGACCCCACAATACTTTGGCATATACAAACCCGGTGACCAGCCCCAGTGTGAGCAGAAAAAATCCCATGGTAATACAGGCATGACTGACAGAATCCAGAAAATCCAAAGACGGCAGGCGCTTGAAAAAGAATCCCGGGCTCCGGTCCTTGATGCCTTTTTCCTGGAGCAGGTACAGAATACCGGCACCGCAGGCCAGCCCCAAGGTGGCATTACCGGCGAAAATCAAAATAATGTGACAATAAAACCAGATTCCTTTGAACGCCTCATTGGGCGGCGTCTGGGTATCGGGCAGCAGCAGCGCGGCCAGCATGGTGACCGACAAAATCATGGCGGCAAACAACCCCAGCATCTTAAGATTGAACTTATACCGCACATACAGAAACATGGCCCCGAAGGCCAGGGCCGCCATGGAAAGGCTTTGAACCAGATTCTGAACCGGCAGGCTTCTGATTGTCGCTCCCAAGGCCGCCATTCCCGCAAAATGAACCCCCACACCGATGGCAATCAGATAAAAAGAAATCTTCTGAATCCGTTCTTTCTGGCGGACCAGAAAAAAAACATACCCGGCCAGGCTTGACACATAAAACAGAAACGCGATCTGCAGCAGGATATTTCCGGTTTGTATTCCCATACACAGCTCCTGATTATTGCGGTATCAGATCCTTGACTTCAAATCCGCTGCCAAGCAGTTCATACAGGATCGCATCCACGGCAGCAATATCATTTGCCGCCAGCAGACCCGGCAGGTTTTTTTCCGTCATGGTCCTGAAAATCTGTTGATGGTGATCCGGATCATGTCCCGATGCCAGTATTTTTTCCCGGACCGCTCTCATGAGTTCCAGAAATGCGGCATATTCCGGGCCATAGGCATGGTCCAGATCCATCCGTATTTTTCTGGCCAGTGCCGGACTGGCACCGCTGGTGGATACCGCACAGATCAGGTCTCCCCGGCTCATGACCGCCGGCAGCACAAAATCACCCTGATCCGGTGCATCCGCACTGTTGCACAGAACCCGGGCCTTTTGGGCCTCCGCCAGAATCCATTGGTTCACCGCTGTATCCGACGTGGCGGCAAACACCAGAAAAACGCCTTCAAGGTCTTTGGGATCAAAAAGCCGATGCTCTCTTTGAATGCCGGGCATCGCTGACAGCTGATCACAGAATTCAGGGGATACCACCGTGACCCAAGCCCCGGCAGACACCAGGGTCGCCGTTTTTCTAGCGCCGACCCGTCCGCCTCCCACCACCAGACACGGTCGGTCTTTGATGTTGAGAAAAATCGGATAATATTTCATCACCTCACCTGGATTCACCCCTTGTCTGTGTAAATCAGATACTATATATTGACAGCACTTTTTTTTCAATAACAATTCATGAAGGAAAGACCATGATCATTGATACCCATACCCATCTGTTTCCTGATTCGTTTATACGGGACCGGTCCCTGTTTTTTGATAATGAACCTGAATTCACCCTGCTGTATGACAATCCCAAGGCCCTGATGGCCACCGCAGAACAGTTGATCAACGCCATGAATGATGACGGGGTGGACATCGCCTGCGCCAGCGGCTTTCCCTGGCGGAACCCGGATCATGCCAAAACAAACAATGATTATATCATCGAGTGTGTGCAAAGGTGGCCGGACCGTCTCCGGGGGCTGGCCTGTTTTGACGCGGCCTGGCAGGGGGCCGCAGATGAAGCGGTGCGCTGCATCGATGCCGGCCTGTCCGGTGTGGGAGAACTGGCCTTTTACCTGTCGGGAATCGACGACAGCGCCCTGGACATGCTCACGGATGTCATGGCGGTGCTGCGGGAAAAAGGCAATCTGCCTTGCATGATCCACACCAATGAACCCGTGGGCCATGCCTATCCCGGCAAAACCCCGGTCACGCTGGAGCAGATTCAGAAACTGGCGGACAGGTTTCCTGACAACCGGATCATTCTGGCCCACTGGGGCGGGGGGATCTTCTTTTACCACATCATGAAAAAACAGCTCAAACAGACCCTGAAAAATATCTGGTATGACACGGCAGCCTCTCCGTTTCTGTACGATCCGGCGGTCTATGACATGGCGGTCCGGGCCGGAGTCCTGGACAAGGTCCTGCTGGGTACCGATTTTCCCCTGCTGCCCCAGGACCGGTACTATCGGGACCTGGATGCCTCGGACCTGAACGAAGCGGAAAAACAGGCCATTTTAGGAGATAACGCCGCCGTGTTTTATGCCTGAGACGGCAGACGGATGTGAAAGGTGGTGCCTTTGCCTTTAACCGAGGATACCGTAATCTGCCCGTTATGGTACTGAATGATGTGCTTCACAATGGCCAGCCCGAGTCCGCTCCCACCTTCCTGTCGGCTCCGGCCCTTGTCCACCCGGTAGAACCGGTTGAAAATTTTGGGCAGATGCTCCGCTGCGATACCGGCCCCTGAATCGATGACATCGATTTCGACATCTTTTCCCGGGTTGCGGACCACGATCTCCACCCGTGCATTTTCAGGGCTGTATTTCACGGCATTTCCCACCAGATTGACAATGGCCTGTTCCATCAGGACCGGATCCACCCGAACGGTCAGATCTTCTGGACAGACCATCTGAATCTTAATCTGTTTTGCTTGCGCCAGGGCACCACAGGTGG